>SVLT01000029.1 GCA_015067845.1 Oscillospiraceae bacterium | reverse complement strand
AATATTTCTTTGCCTCTGCCTGCGAAATTTGGGAGGCTAAAATATAGTCTTCCGGATCTGTCGGAACGGTACCGAAAAGCTGACGAACCTGATTTTCCATTAGCATGACGCGTCCGTCATTACCTGTTTGGTCGCTGGAATGGAGAATCCATTCGCTGTTATTCTGATAAGGCCAAACCTTATCAGCAGTTATGAACTTTTTGATGGATTCCAGGCTGGGACAGCCGTGATAACCTGTTTCGCTGACAAAATGCGCTTTATTGCAGCTGTAAAAATCACTTTTGAAATAGTCTCGAGGACCCCATAGGTGATCTTCTACAAGAGGACTACCGTGTTCCTGAGCCCTGAAGCCTGCAACATACATTTTTTCAGATATATACGGTGAGCTCGGCAGATAAGGTCTACCAACATCGTTTTGCTCAATGATGCGTGGGATGATCTCGCGGGTAATATGGTTGATCGAGGGGTTGGCAAACGAGGAGATAACCTGATCAATTTCGTTGTCTCCCGCCCAAAGAATGATGGAGGGATGATTACGGCGCCTTCTTACGACCCAAGTAACTTCTTCTTTAATTTGTTTCAGAAATTTCTCGGTTTCGGGATAGATGCGGCAAGCCATAGCAAAATCCTGCCAGACCATAATGCCGTTGCGATCGCAGAAATCATAGAATTTATGATCCTCATAAACGTTTCCGCCCCAGCAGCGAAGAATATTGCAACCGATATCCTTAACTAGCGCCAATGCTTCATCATAGCGCTCCGCATCGCGGCAATGGAAGACATCCAGCGGCACCCAGTTTGACCCTTTGCACATAATCTCAACGTCATTGATGAGGAATCTAAATTGACCGTTATGTCCGTCTGTTGCATCGGTGCGATCAAGTTTGACCGTTCTTAAACCAAAAGATGCCGGTTCCTCGTGGATTAACTCGCCACAACTGTAAAGGCGTACCACGACATCGTATATATTTGCCTCACCGTATCCGTAAGGCCACCAAACCTTTGGGTTTTTGATGGGGATTGAGATTCTTCCGGCTTTACCGCTGATAAGGGGTCTTCTAACGGAGAAAGAACTGTCGCCGCAATGGCCGACTGCTTCAATTTCAACATTCTTAAAATCAGACCATTTGGATTCAACTTCATATAAAAGTGTGCAGCTGGTTTGGGTGGTGTTGAAAAACAGTTGAGAAAAACGGAGTTTATCTCGGATCTCGAGCCTTACATCTCGCCAAATACCCGATGTTACTGCCCGCGGCATAATATCCCAGCCGTAGCTATGAGGTGCACGACGAATACCGGTTTCCACAGGAGCGTTTCCCCAGGCCATCATGGAAGTAACGGTATAGTTTTCATAATGTGAAGCAATGACGGGAGATTTTATATGTATGGTGAGCGTGTTTTTACCGTCTCGCAAAAGATTGTCCACGGCAAATTCGTGTGAAATCATCATGTTTTGGCTTTCACCGATTAAAACGCCATTCAGAAAATATTCGGCAACGCAGTCAACGCCTTCAAACACCAAATAAACATTTTCTTTCGTTTCGGGCGCAATGAAAGTACGGGTGTACCACCATTCAAAGTCTTCGTACTTCTGGGTTTCCAAGATATTTTCGCCCATAAACAAATCCGCAGGCAAATAGCCTGCTTGGGAAAGATCTAACTGTGCGCATCCGGGTACCTTTGCGGTCAGCGTCAGCTCGGCGGAGGGCTCGCCTTCTTGCCGTCTACCCCGTAATTGCCAAGTGCCATTCAAAGAAACCATTTCCATTATGCAACAGATCCTTTCTATAATCATTATAATTACTTTATACATAAATACGGAAAACAGCACAATAGAAAATCTAATAAAAATAAACTGTTTTTTCGGATTTTATTGTAAAAAAAGAAAAAACAGTTTATAATGTTCATGGTGATGCTTATGAAAGAGTATAAAAGTTTGCCACGATTAATGACAGGAGACAAGATCGGCAATCGACATGTAGCCGTTGAAAAGCATATTTCCTTGGACTATCCACTGCATTGGCACAACTATTTTGAGATTGAAATAATCATTGATGGCACTGGATCATACATTTTTAATGGCACTACATATTCGATCAGCAAAGGAGATGTATATCTTTTAACTCCGGTTGATTTCCATGAAATCGAAGCATCTTCTCCCGTAGAACTAATTAACATTTCTTTTGATGAAATGTGGTTATCTGAAAATATGCGGACTTTTTTATATACAACGGATTTCACGAAACCGCGCCGGTTTGATATACATGATTATGAGCGCCTGATTATGGCAGCCGAATTGTTGCGCCATGAATGCGAAACGGATGCGCCGTGCATAAATCAACTTCTGGAATATTTGTTGAGCCGCTTTGTGCAGTGCGAGATACTCCAGTCTGAATCAGTTGCGAATCAGCTACATTTAAGCGGAATCAAAAAGGCGGTAGCTTATATAGAGTTACATTTCAGAGAAAAAGTAACGTTACAGCAGATTTCCGCTATGTCCGGATACAATCCGACATATTTCAGCGAACTGTTTAGAAAACTGACAGGAGAAACCTATATTGAAAGATTGACTTCTTTGCGTATAAATTATGCGAAAGCACTTTTAACAAGCGGTCTTTCCGTAACAGATGCTTGCTTTGAATCAGGATTCGGTTCGCTTTCTAATTTTCTGGTTGCTTTCAAGGCAAAATGCGGTATGTCACCAAGTGAATATCGAAAAAACACAAAGAAAGGTTGTAACCAAATCAAGAATTAATGGGTCCTAAGTTGACACAAGCAGAGGGGTTTGTTTTAGGCGTCGGCGCGAAGATGTTCACCATCGCCGGCCCGGTGATCGTGTATGGCGTTTCCGCATCGGTGGGTTATGGGTTTATTTATTGGATAACGACGCTATATTAATTAACAGGGGCTGCCTCACTTAGTGAGACAGCCCCAGTGATATGGATTTGCGGTGCCAATCTGTGACATATTTTCTTCGAAAAGTTATGGGAAAGTGCTCTGTTACGAAATTACAACAGAGCACTTTGCATTTAAATCATCACGAAGTGATACTATAACATGCCCATACGGGCATGTTTCCCATTGCACAAGCAATATATCACTTTCCTGTCAGAGAAAATATCATTGGCCATTGCGGAAATCCATTTCCGCAATGGCCGTATGCACAGGTCTTTTCGTATTACAGGATGTCCATGCTGCGCAGCAGGGCAAGGAATTCTGTCACATCGGCGGCAGCTACCTCTGCCGGAACATCGTATTCCGCCAACACTGCCTTGCAGATCTCCTCTTCGCTTTCCGCCTGGGGCAGCAGATCCCAGATAAACGCCCCCAGCTCGTTGAGCACAAACAGGCCGTTGGAATCCAGCACCGCTCTGCCCAGAGGCACCAGTATGGTATCTCCCGCGATCTGACGCTTGATCAGTTCCTTCTTGATCTTCACGGTTTCTCCTTTCCCCCCGCTGCCTGCAGGGTCTGCCGGACGATCTCTTCCGCCCGGCGGCACACATATTCCGGCACGCCGTCAAAGCGCCCCGTTTCCGTATAATACACCGCGGCACAGGCACCGCACAGGTCTTTATAGTCACAGCTGACGCACTTGCCGGGGGTCTTGATGGCGGCGGTGCTGCCGCGGATCTGCTCCCAGGCGGCATCAAAGCCGATCTCCAGGGGTTTTGCCTCCGGCGTGGTCATCATGCCGCAGGGACGCATGATGCCGTCCCAGGTCATCCAGAAGCTGCTTGAGCCGGCTCTGCACCGGACACCTTCCCCTTCTTCCACGGGACAGCCCTCCGGGGGCAGCGCTTCCATATTTTCCATAGTTTTGGCACGAAGGGCAAATTCCTCCGGTGTAAAGCGCAGCTTGTCCCAGGCCACTGCGTACCGGGCGGATTCGACGCAGGACAGGCGGTTGCCGCAGCCGTACTGCTCCCCATTGACGCGCACCGGGGGATACATATAGCTGGAAGCCTTCACATTCACATCCAGCTCCACCGCGTCGGCATAGATCCGGGCGATGTCATCTTTG
This sequence comes from Oscillospiraceae bacterium, assembly GCA_015067845.1. GTDB lineage: Bacteria > Bacillota > Clostridia > Oscillospirales > Oscillospiraceae > Faecousia. The sequence continues at coordinate 16,013 of SVLT01000029.1, read as the reverse complement.
TTGTAGGGCGTGATGGACAGGTTGATGGCCACATCCACCCCGGCATCGCGCAGGGCGCGGATGTTTTCCTTCACCCGGTCATATACCGGGATGCCGCACATATTTCTGTAGGTCTCGTTGCTGCCGCCGTAGAGGGAAATATTGAACCGGAAGGGCGGCGCTTCCAGGAAACGCTCCAAGATCGGGCCGCTGAGCATGGAGCCGTTGGAATTGATGGAGATCAGCAGACCCATTTGGCGCATGCCGTCGTAGATCTCAAAGAAATCCTTCCGCACCAGAGGCTCACCGCCGGTAAGCAGGGCAAAGACCATGCCCTTGTCCCGGGCGGCCTTGGCGATATCCAGCCACTGCCGCGCCGTCAGCTCCTTGCCGGCGGCGTCCACCTGCTCCTGGGTCATATGGACATAGCACATGGGGCAGTTAAAGTTGCACCGGGCTGTCAGCTCAAAATTGCCCGCAATGGGCAGCCCCAGAGCCCGGCCCTTTTGGTGCAGATAAGTGGAAATATAGGGTTCGGTATTTTTCCTGGTCATAGGATCTCCAGCTTTCTCAAGGCAGCCTCCAGGGTGAGGACTGCCGATTCATCGGGGGTACAGCACAGGTGGAACACAGGCACCTGGGCTGCCAGGGTCTGCACCGCGGAAGAGACCAGCTCCAGGTCGGTCTTGTCCCAGGTGTTGACGCTGACACCCTCCCAGATCCGCAGGAAGGCTTCGTAGCCTTTCACGGTGCGCAGGGTATTCTCCGGTGCCTGGCTCAGATACACAATGGCGGCAATGGGCAGATCTCTGTTTTTGCAGTATTGGGAGCTGCCGGCAAAGGGAATGCCGCAGGCTGTAGGGATGCCGTCACAAATGCGCACCGCAGCCCGGTCGCCGTTGATAATATCGGCATTCCGGTATTTTTGCCACAGGTCGGCCTGGGTGGATTTGCCTGTGCCGGAGGGAGCGGTGAACAGCACCGCCTTGCCGCCCACATCGATATAGGAACAGTGGAAAATGAAGCCACCCGCCCGGGCGATGAGGTGCTCCAAGCCCAGGGCATCCATCAGTGTCTTTGCAGCCAGAGTATTGGAAAAGGTGGGATATTGCAGCTGCACGGCGATCTCATTTCCCCGGTGCAGCACCCGGGTGTGAGCGTTGCGCCAATCTGTGCGGATATGGCCCATATAGCGCACCGTGGCCGCGCCGTCTCCGTAAACCAGAAAGGCGGGCTCTTTGTGCAGCAGCGGTGACTGAGGGGGATCCAGGGTGTCCGTCAGAGCAACGGTGCATCGAAAAGCACTTGTTACGGGGTCGGTGCGAAAGGGAGCCAGTCTTCCCTCATGGGGATACTGCAGCTCCTGCGGCAGTTCCACGCACAGGGCGGTGCCACCTACGGTATAATACAGCCGCCTCATGGCATCACAACGAACAGGATCTCACTGTTGCCTGCGCTGAAATGGCTGGGCATCAGCTGCTGCAGCTGACCGGCCTTAAGGCCGCCCTTGATGCGCACCATGTAGGTGATACCGCCATAGTACACATCCGCGGCGCGGTTCTTATAGAAGATCTGGATATCGCCGGTGATGTCTTCGCCGGAAATATTGGTGATATTCAGCGCGCCCTGATAGGGTTGGAACTGCAGCTTATCGGTATGCAGAGATGGCTCTTCCGGGAAGAAGACCAGATTCTCCGTCCGGGCATTGCCGAAGCCCTGGGAGAAGGGCAGGCGGTTCTTTTCCAGAACCACCACGGATGCTCCGGGCGGCACGGTGGAGAGGTCGAACTGAGCCGTGTCGCCCTTGTCATTGGTGAGGGTGATCTGGGCGTACTGCAAAGTGCGGTCGCTTTCATTGGTCACCAGGATCATCATGATGCCGGAGACGGGTTCGTCGGTGCCGTCTTCAAAGAACAGGCCGGTATAGCTGCCCACATCGCCGATCTTCAGACCCTGCTCCAGAGGAATGGTAACATTCTCAGGGATCTGGATCTGAATGGGGGGCAGTGTTTGGGCCGGCTGGCTCTCGGTGGGCCGATCCGCCGGCTGTGTATGCTCAGAAGGATCGGCAGGCTGGGTCTCGGTGGGGTGATAGCCCAGGCCGACACCCCGCAGGGTAAAGGACAGGACGATGAGGGCCACCAGGGCGACAGACAAAACGATCGCCACGATCCAAAGGACTACATGGCCGGACGGATCCTTCTTATGATTCCGTTTTACTTTTTTATATTTTCTGCTCATGGGAGGTTACCTCGCTTGGGTAGTGGGATTGTGGTGGAATGCGGGTTTGGCGGATCGGACCGTCGAGTGGACGCCGGTCCCTACAAACAGGGGGCGCAGTGCGTTGGCAGCCGTAGGGCGTGGACTTGTGTCCCGCCGTGGCACCGATTGGCGCATTGCGGTTTCGCCAGAGCCGCATAGCGGGCGATCCATGATCGCCCACTACGGGAGTGTTAGAAGTGAGGAAGGCCGTGCCGAATTGGCACGGCCTTCTGAAATTAGGAATTAAAGAGGTTGCGGGCTGCATCAGGTACATGGTAACACAGGCCGTTGTACTTATCTTCGGAAGAACCGGGATATGTACAGTTGGAAGTATTACCGGGGCCGATATCAAAGATCACATAGCCGGCTACGCTGCCGGGGAAGCCGCAAGTATTTCTTCCCTGCAGGTCGAAAATCACTTCGCAGTTACCGGCAATGTTGGTGCTGGCAACAAAGCTTTCGAACATGATTTGGGGCTTGGTATACTTTTTCATGCGTTTTCCTCCTCTCAGCCGAGAACGCGGCGGTTGCGGACAACGGTCTGCTCAAAGCTGACTGCCGTTGCTGCCTTGTGGATGGAGCGAATAGGTTTGATGGGGTCGGTGGGAAGCTCCGGCAGTTCGGGAACCGCAGGCTTGCCGGGCTGTGTGGGCTTCAGAGGCTTGATAGGCTTGATGGGTTGATCCACGGTCTCTACCTCAATGGGGAGGAAGATGACCTTCCTGGGCAGCGTTGCCAGAGCCAGCTCGACGGTCTCCTTGGTTACGGAGAAGCTTACCTCAGGTGCCACTACATCATTGAGTGCATCGATTCCGGCAACGCTGGCCTCGGTGGGCTTGTAGGTCACCTTGATGTCTGTGATGGACAGGATGCTTCCCTCACCGGTGTTGGTGATGACTACGGTACGGGGTGTGCCGGGTGTGCCGGGCAGAGCGCTGATGTCGTAGTACATGTCGGTAGCGGTGTTCAGCGTGAAGGACATGGAATTGCTCTTGCTGTAAGTCTTCGTGCCGTCTGCCTCCACTTTGGCCACGGCATTCCACATCTCGGCAACAGCAGCCGTGCCGCCAACGGTCTTCAGACCGATACGGACGACGGGTACATAACCGGGGATAACCTTACCTTCACTGTCTCTCAGACTGTCCACACCCAGATTGAAGGCGATGGACTGGCCGGAAGCCAGATACAGCTCGTTGTTGGGTCCGTAGTTGGTGTAGTTTTCGACATTGGGTTCCACTGCGCCGTCGATGAAGACGATACCCGTGACTTCCTTAGTTCCGGTAACATCGAACTTGTCGTCGGACTTTGCGTCGATGATCAAGTTACGCAGCTCATAGTACTCAGGGAACAGCTCGCCGTCGGCAGCATAAACCTTTTCGATGGTATCGTCGATCTCATTGCTGGTCTTGCCTGCGGGGTTATAGATGCGGATGGCATCCAGATACAGGTCATAGCCGTCATTGCCGGAGGTGCTGTCCAGCATGTCAAAGTACATTGCTGTGAGGACAACTCTGTACTCGGCGTAGTCACCCAGGTCGGCGTTGATAACGGGAACCTGGTAGAGGGCATTGGGATCGTTGGCTACGGGCTTCCAGGTGTACTGCTTACCGGAAGCAGTGGTTTCGCCGTTTTCGGCGGAAGCGATGATCTCTTCCTTCTCCAGTGCTTTCTCACCCTCGCCCAGGGTAGCGGGATCACCGATGTTGGTCAGCTCCCAAATGCCGTCGGCGTTCTTGGTGTAGGTAACGGTGTAGAGGCCGTAGGCGTAGCCGTAGTAGGTATCCACGGTCATGCGCTTGATGGGCTCGGTGCTGTCACCCTGGTAGATATCCACCAGCAGGACGCCGGTATCGTTGCTGGTCATGGAGATCACATCAAAGCCGGTACCCCAGAAGGAGAACTCGGCGGTGCCGTAGGTATCGGCATCCACATGGATCATGGCTGCGTGACCCATGGAGTAATCGCTCATGTTGTCATAGGCACCGTCATAGCCATAGGGATTGTTGGCATCGATGGCACCCAGATTGAACTGGCCGGGGCGGTCCTCACCCTGGGTTCTGCTGGCTGTAACGCTATCGGTGGGCCAGCCTTCCTTCGTGGAGGGAGGCAGCTGTACCGAATAGGTCTTACCTTCTACCGGATTCATGACCCAGATGTAACCGTCATCAGTCTTCTCGTAGTAGTAGCCGTACTGATCGTTTTCGGGGTCGTATGTTACATTATCCTTCCAATTGATGGTGAGGGTGGTGAGGTCAACATACTCATCCTCGTAGTAAATGGTGGTAGCGGGGATGATGGTCAGCTTACCATAGTAGAAGCCGGTATTTTCACTACCAGTGTATTTTACCGCATAGGCAAGATACTCGGGGGCCTTCATGGTCAGGTCGCTGTCCTTGCTCAGACTGTAGCGAACCTTACCCGTGGTAGCATTGATAGTTGCATTGCCATAGGTGCCGGTGGCAGTTGCGGCAAAGCCTGTTTTCAGGGAGTCGGTGTGACCATCGGTGCTGAAGTCTGCATCCACCTTGGAAACAGCCGCCAAGGTGCCATTCTTGCCAAACATATCGTTGGCCAGAACGCTGACTTCCACATCCAGGCCGTAGTCAACGACCACGGTATCCGGCACGGTGCCCACGGTCCACAAGACCGCAAAGTAAACGGTGGTATGGGTGTAGTCATGGGAATCCTGGTTGTCAGACAATGCATTGCTGTAGTCATTGGCACCGGCGTAGCCCATAACATAGGTGGTAGCCTTTTCTTCACCCTTGGTGATGTTCCAGCCGTTTGCGCCGCCGCCCTGATCACCGGAACGGATATTAACGGTATAAACGGCTGCCGGGTCGTACAGCACATAGCCTGCGGGCAGCACATCATCTGCTTCTGCGGCAATGATGGCAGCGCCGTCCTCGTTGTTCAGCTCCACGGATTTGTAGAGAACAGGCTGTGTGACCTTGTGGGCCAGGAAGAAGTTTTCAGCCTTTGTGCCGTCTGCGTAGAGGGGATTACCCTGGGCGTCGACCAGATAGAAAGCATAGCTGACATGCGCGGCCTTCCATGCAACTGTGGGAGAGGCAATACTCTTGCTGACCTCATTGCCCTCATGGTTGGTGTAATACAGAACAGCAAAGTTGTTGGTCTGGTAGCCGCCTTCTGTGGCGTGACCGTCCATGGAGCCATCCAGGTAGAGCAGGTAGGACAGTGTCCACTTCTTCTCGTTGATGGTACCGATGTTCCAGTAGAAGGTTTCGGCGGGCAGGTTATAGGTGGAGCCGTCAGGCAGAGTAATGGGCTTTGCGGAGGAGGTGGTGTTGTAGAAGAAATACTTGGCGCAGATCACGCCTTCCTTCAGAATGTTGCCCGACAGCACATTAGAGGTCACAGTGACAGTGCCGTCCTCGGCCACATGGAAGGACACGGTCTCCATATCATCGCCGGTGCCGTAGGGTTTGCCGATGTCATCAGTGGTAACCAAATAGCCATTGATGGTCTCGCCGACATCGTCCCTGGTGTAAATGTCACGGGTGGTAATATAGATATTGGTGTCGACGCCGGTTTGATAGATGCTGTTACCGTTTTCGTCCTTCTCGTTTGTCTTAACGGTGGAGTTCATCTGCAGATTGAAGCTGGTGCCCATCTGGTCGATGAAGCGGGCATTGGTGGCTGCCAACGCGATTTCAGTACCAATGACATCAAATGCGTCGCTCAGCTCAGCCGCGGTTTTAACCTTGTAGTAGTAATCCAGATTCTCTGTCTTAGGTGTCGCAATGCGCTCAACGGCTGTATCAATGTATTCGGGTTCAATGCTTCCGTCCTGCTGTGCATCAAAGTTGATGGAGAACATGGTGGCGCCCAGGCCGGGAACGGTGTACATATTATCCTTGCCGCTCACTGCCTTCAAGACATCGGTCAAGCCTTCCGTGGACTTACGGATAACTTCAAACTGCTCGTCAGAACTGCCCTTGATGGCCCGGGCCATACGGGGCTGGTTCTGATGCTCCGCGTCGTAGTAATAGGTGTGCGCATTGTTGTTGGAAAGGCTCTCAACCTCTTCCATTGTGTATTCACCGGTGATCCACTTGTTCCAGTTTGCTGCTGTGTTGGGGGTATGGTAATAGTTCCACTGCAGGGCTGCACCGTCGGTCATGAAAATAACATACAGCTTACGCTCATTTTCGCCGTTTTCCTTCTGAATCGCGTGACCCAACTGATAGATGGCATCAAATGCATAGTCGTAGTTTGTACCGCTGGTGTAATTCAGAACAGTTTGGTCGCCGGTTCCTGTGTCCTGGGAATAGCCAACCTGCAAATCTTTCGCTTCCACAAAGGCACCGGCGGACAGGCTCTTGGTTCCGGTATAAACCTGGGCTTCGGAAGTCTGATTATAGCCGGTCGAACCCATATTGTCATACTGGTATCTGTCGTAGGGAGTTCCGGTTAGGGAGGAGCTATAGCCATAGTAACCGTTGAAGTCGGCAATGGCGACTCTCACATCCAGGGGCGTGCCGTTGGGACCTGCGGTCTTAAACTGGGTGATCAGCGCATCCAGTGCTTCTTCCAGAACATCATCACGGGTCTTGCTGGAGTTGGTACCGTCCTCATTTTTAACATAGTTCTTCGTCATGGAAGAAGATGTATCCAGCATGATGATAACATCAACGCCCTTGCCGCCGGGCAGGCCGGAGGTGGACAGTTCCACGCGGGTCAGACCGGTGTTCTGGTCAATACCGGTAGCAGTCTTATCCACATCGATGGAACCAGGATTGGGATATTCAGGGAAGTCATTGATATCGGGGCCGGTCTTGTTGACCACATGCAGAATGAAGTTGGTGGCATCCTTGCCGTTGAACTTGGCGGTAATACCGTTATACTTAACGGTCAGGCCAGTGTAGGTGCCGTTCTTGTTGATATCAAAGGTGCCTTCGAGCATATCGGCGGTAACAATGACATCAGAAGTAGTGCCGTCATCCCAGGTGACGGTCAGCTTGGCATCGGTGACTTTAGTGCCGCGCTCAACGGTGACTTCGATCTTGTCCAGCACAACGCTGGTGGCAGTCTTGCTGGCGAAATTGACCGTGATTTTACCCAGTTCTTTTCCCTGGTATTTGACAGTCAGTGTCGCGGTTCCGTCTTTGCTGGGGTCACAGGTGCCCTCAATAGTGTAATCGGAGGTATCTGTGTAGTTGCTGCCGTCTGCATTGGCAGAGACAAGAACCGCAATGTTGTTGCGGATCATGTCCTCCACAGCAGCCTGGTCGGCATAGGAACCGGTGAGGAGGTTATACTCAGTTGTACCGCTGAGGGCAACATAGCTGCCGGGTGTGGATAACTGTTCCTTTACATAAATGTAGACACGGTTGGAATTAGAACGATTTGCCAAAGAGAAGGAACTGTTCACATTGTAGTTAGTGCTACTACCGTACAATCCATAGGTTGTGCTATAATTCCATGTGATATAGGAACTACCACTATTACCTACACGCAAAGAACCGGTGGAGGAGCGGCCGCGAAGATAGCTGGATGCATTATTTGCACTTACAAAGTTCTTATTGTTATTGTATGTCCACTGAGCAGAGGTGGCAGGTGCTTCGATGTAGTTGCCTTTGCTGTCAGCAATTACAGTAACAGCGGTGGAGTTGATGCTGGAACCATTCAGATTAACTGCGTTACCGTTACCGGCAGTGTTTCTGTTAACGATCACATAGGTCTGATTGGCAGTGAGGGAATCCGTCAGACGGAAAATGGTCTTGCTCTCGCCGGGGATTTCAACCCACTCAAGATCGCTCACATCCACCTGGGCCACATCGTACTCGGAGAAGTGGTTGGTGGTGAAGGTGATCTTGCCGTCAGTGGCATTGGCGACAGCAATGACCTTGCCCTGATCCAGAACGGCAACGGGGCGGGAAGCATCAAAGAGGCTGGTATCCACCGTCACGGTGACAGTGGCTTCGTCGCCCTGGGTGTAGCCTACAGGAGTGATATCGTAGGTGACATAGGCATTATAGCCTTCCACTTCCTTGACTGTCACAGTAACGGTTGCGGAAGTAACACCGTGGTTGCTGAATTCAACGGTGACATCGCCGGCCTCGTTGGTATAGGACTTCAGAGAAACCTCGACGGTGAAAGCACCGGTCTTTCCGCCGTAGGAAACGGTGACATACTTCTTGCCGGTGGTGGTCATATCCACGGAAGAGACGGTATAGCCGTCTTCCACGCCTTCGCCGGCCATGGGGATCTCCTGCTTGAGGTCTTCTTCGCCCTGCTTGGTGTAAACGGCGACGACCTTCAGACTGTCAGTATCCAGAGCTTCGCCCACAAAATACTTGGTGGCGCCCAGGTGGGTGACTTCGATCCGGTTCAGCGCGTAGTCCTCGGGGATCTCAAAGACTTCCTCTTCCACAGTGATCTGGATGGTGGCAGTCTTGCCCTCGTAAGTAGCGGTGACGGTGTAGGTGCCGGCCTTACTCATGTCATAGCCGGTGATGGTGGCTTCCTTGGTGACATCCACGGAAGTGCCGTCGCTGTAAGCGGCGGTGACGGTCAGATCCAGCTCGTCACCGACAAAATACTCGGTCTGGCCGCTGATGGTCAGCGCGTCCAGAGTGGGAGCCTTGACAGCAAACTCACGGGCTACCTCTACACCGATGTGGTAGTAGTTATTGTTGTTGCTGCCGGTGTAGGCGCCGTCCTTGGTGTAATCCTGGAAGACGATCTTGTCCGCATAGATTTCAGCGGTAACGATCAGGCCAAGACGCCTGGGACTATTGCCGGCAACATCTTTATTGGCATTCAGATAGCCGGCGCACATGTAGGTGAAGTTGGGCACTTCGGACTTGTTTTCGTATTGGGTGGGACCCTGAACGATCAGCTTCTCTGTGCCGTCCTTGGCTACATAATAGGCATTGACATCCAGAGTAGCGTTTTCCTGATAGTGGTTGTGACCCCACAGGAAGAAAACGTCCATCTGATCAGCAACTTCAGTCAGCGCATCGTACCAGTAGAATGCACCCAGGTTTTCGTATCTACGCTGATGCATGGGTCTGTGGGAAATGACGAAAACAGGCTTGCTGTGATCGGTGGTCTCCGCATTGGCCCAATCGATGAATGCCTGAGCTGCATCCGCAGACTCCTGGTTATAGTACTGCATGTGAGGCTCATAGACGGTATAGACATAGTAATGCTCTGTCTCCAAAGCCAGGCCGGAGAATCCCCACTTGGTGTCAATATCGCAGTCACCGGCCTCTTTATCGTTCTCATAATTGTCATGCTTGGGCGCACAGACATAGAGGATGTTGGGGTCGTTGGTCAGAACGCCGTCAACAATGCCCTCTACCGTGGCCATCGTCAGCATGGTATCGCCGAGGAAACTGATAGAAGAATAGGCGATGCCGGATGTATTAAGGCCGGGCAAAGTATTCTGCAAGTCAGTTGTGGAGCCGTGCACGTCAGACAAGAACGCTGCCGCGTCCAGCGGGGCGTTCTGCAGAGCGGTGACCTCGTCACTGGCGATTATTTGATCGTCAATAACGATATCATTTTCGGCTCTGCCGTCGTTGGGGCGTTCGTTATCCACAACGATGGAATAGCCCGTTGCGAGTACGCTCACAGGCAGCAAGCCCGCGATCAGTACGAATCCCAGAAACAGGGAGACGACTCTTTTAAATATCGTGTTCATTTTCATTCCTCCGTTTTCGCAAACAGTTTATACTATTTATATATACGCGGTGTTTTGCCGGCGCACACAGGACAGCCGCATTTCTGGGCCCGTGTGCGGGAATAGATCACCGCTTTCCATTCATGACCGTCGGAGCACTGCCACCAGACCCGTTTTGCGCTGCCGGGCATGACCTGCGTTGGCTCTAAGGATTCATTCTTGGTTGGATGCCACTGGGCGGCCACCAAGGGCTCCAGGGTCTTCAGATCATTGAAGCCTGTCAGGAGCTTTCGGTTACCGCAGTAGGGGCAGCCGTTGTTGCTGAAGGTTCGGGTCGCGATGGCGGTTTTCCATTGGTGACCCAATTCACACTGCCACCAGACCTGCCGGTTGCTGTAGACCGACACACGGTCGGGGGTGAGGGTGCCGTTTCGCTCCCGGCACCATTGACGGGCCAGGGCCGGATCGTAGCTTTCCAGGTCGTTTTCTCCCGGGACGATCACACGGCCGGTACAGACGGGGCAGCCTCTGCCGGCTGTCCGGGAGTAAATCTCCGCCTGCCACTCATGACCTTCCTCGCAGCGCCACCAGACGCGCCTTGCGCTGCCGGGCATGACCTGGGTTGGCAGCAGATCGCCGTTTTTGGTGGGATGCCACTGCTTTGCCAGCAGGGGAGCGACGGTCTGCAGGTCGTTTTCTCCGGGGAGGACGGCTCTGCCGGAACAGTAGGGGCAGCCGCTTCCTTCCACACGGGATTTGATCATTGCCTTCCACTCGTGTCCGTGGCTGCAGCGCCACCAGACAGAGGTGTGGGAGCCGGGGAGATACTGGCTTGGCAGTGCCTTTCCGTTCTTCTGCGGATGCCACTGGGCAGCCAGCTCCGGGTAAAGGGATTGCAGCTCCCGCCCGTGAACCACAGATTTTCCTGCGCAGTAGGGACATCCGCTTTGCTTTTCGGCTCGTGCATAAGGGGCGCTCTGCCACTGGTGACCTTGGTCGCAGTGCCACCAGATCTTTTTCTGACTTCCGTAGGAAACATCATCCGGTGTTAAAGGGCCGTTTTTGGAAGAATCCCATTGCAGCAGCAGTGCTTCTCTGCCGTGGGCCAGGCAGTATTCAGTTAAGGTTTCGCGCATATTACCGCCTTCCCTCCACTGCATATGGATCACATAATCAGCATTATGTGGCGGCTTTCTCTTTTATGAAAATCGAGCAAGGCAGCAGCCTCGATTTTTGAGCGCACAAAGGCACACCCTCATTTTTTTGTTTAAAAAGACGAAAGTGAGGGTGTTGTTGCCGTACTTTTTGGGCTTTTAAAATGTTGAATTTTTACCATATTTTATGTATTCGACTTGATTTTTTCTGCTGTGTGCGCTATAATCTATGCCGTGAGAGTATCTGCTATTGCAATACCGGGAATTATTTTGCCACATAATGCTGATTATGTGGCTTTGTCTTTTTCTAGACCACCAGACCCAGCTGCTCGATCTTGCGGCGGTGTTCCGCACCGGTGGTCATGATATAGATCCGGGTGGTGTTTATGCTGCTGTGACCCAGGATATCCGCCAGTTTGGCAATGTCCTTTTCAATGCCGTAGAACACTCTGGCGAAGAGCTTGCGCAGGTTGTGGGGGAATACCTTGGTCGCCTTCACATCCGCTGTTTTGCACAGCTGCTTCATCAAACGCCAGATGTGGCTGCGGTTCAGCGGCTTTCCGGTGCTGCCCCGAAAGATCGGGCCGGATGTGATGTGATGCCCCGATGCATATTTCATCAGCAGCTTTCTGAGCTTACCCGGGATCAGGATCGTGCGGGTCTTGCTTTTGCAGCTTACGGTGATCTCGCCGCGGCGGACAGCTTCCAAGGTAAAGTGCTGCAGCTCTGAGACCCGGATGCCTGTGCCGCAGATGGTCTGCAGCAGCAGGTGTAACTGCTCGTTTTCCCGTGCTGCCTCCAGCAGCCGCAGGTATTCCGCTTTGGTGAGTTCTTTTTCTTCCGCACAATAGGCCCGGCGCTGGAGCCGGATGTTTTTTACCTTGCAGTCGTGCCAGCCCAGAAAGCCGAAGAGACTGTTGACGGAGGCCAGCATAGAATTGATGGAGCGCACCGCGTAGCCTTGCGCCTCGAGCTGCTTTTTCCACCCGATGGTCAAGGCTTTGTCCACAGGCTGTCTGCCTGCAAAGACCATAAAATTGCGGATATCCCGCAGGTATTTCTCGCAGGTTGCGTTGCTCTTTTCCTCGCTGCGCAGGAAGTTTTGATATGCTTGAATGTTGGTTTTTGAAAGCGCATTTTTTGCCATTTTCATTTCTCCTTCAAAGGCGATAAATTATATTGTATCCCTTTTCGGCATTTTCACGCAAGCAGAAACAAGTAGTTTTTACCAAGTCAGGGGGGTCCAGCCCATGGGCGGTATGTTTGCCTCCTTTCCGGAACCCCGGTCATACATAAAACGATCAAAACCTCTCCCGGATCGCCATTGCGAAACGGGGGAGGCTTAAAATTTTCCGGCTGTTTACTTCCCTGCGGGGAGGGCCGGATAAAAGCATATACTATATATACTTTGCGTGAATGTAGCACGGGTGCGCTTTCACGTAAACAAAGGGTGCGCAGATTGCTGTTTTCTCTGCGCAGCCTGTACTGGAAAGGAGGGTGTTTCCGCATGTATATCGCCATCGCTGAGGATGATCCCCAGTGCATCCGAATGCTGCAGGATTATCTGCGCCGGTTTGGAGAAAAAGAGGGCATCGCCCTCCGGGTCTGCGCCTTTTCCTCCGGGCCGGAGCTTCTGGATGCGTACAACCCGCAATGGGATCTGATCCTTTTGGATATTGAAATGCCGCTGATGGACGGGCTGACTGTGGCAAAGCACATCCGCCGGAAGGATGATAGGGTGATGCTCATGTTCATTACCAAAATGGCGCAATTCGCCATCAACGGCTATGAGGTGGCCGCCCTGGACTATGTACTCAAACCGGTGAGCTATCCTATGTTTCATGCTAAAATGAAGCGGGTGTATGCCATATGGCAGGTGCAGCGGTGCAGGTCGGTGGTCATCAGCTGCAACGGCAGCGCCCGGAAGCTATCCCTGGATCAGCTGTATTATATCGAGGTCTTCAGCCATACCCTGACCTATCACACGGTGGAAGGAAGCTTCTCTGCCACCGGCAGCCGAACGATCCGGCAGCTGGAGCAGCAGCTGGCTGCGGACAGCTTCTTCCGCTGCAATCAGTGCTATCTGATCAATCTGAAATTTGTGGAGAGCATCGATGGGGACAGGATACACATGACCAACGGAAAGAAACTGTCTGTCAGCCGTGGACGCCGGAAGGAATTCCTCCACGCGCTGATGCGTTACTGGGGAGGGTGAGCCTATGCATCACGTTTTTTCTCTTTATCTGCCCTGCAGCATGCTGCACAGCTGCGTGCTGTCGGCGGTTCTTTTCTGCATCCCGCTGAAAAAGCGGCCGCGCTTTGCGTTCCGGTTGACTTTGTGCCTTGTGATCGGGATCCTTCTTTCCGGAATGCTGCCGGGAATTCGCGTTTTCTTAATGAAACTGCTTTTTCTGGACAGGATCCAATATAACCTTGTTGCTTATCTGGGATTTGCACTGACCGATGTTCTGCCGGTCCTGCTGTTGTCCTTCGGGTTGATCTTTCTGTGCTGCGATATTCAACTTAGCAAGGCATTGTATGCTGCAGCATTGGCTAATCTGACGCAATCCATTGCGTCTTCGTTGTTGGTCCTTTTGTTTCCTGTTTATGCGCATCCACCCCATGAGGCCAGTCAATATCAGACGGTGCTGCTGGAGTTTTTGGTAGCGATCTCGGTGTATGCTGTTGTGTATGTTGCCTTTGCCAGGAGGCTGCCCCAGGACGGAACATATCGTTTCAACTGCATCTATCCACTGGTATTGCTAATTGCCATAATCCTGACAGAACGGTATTTTGGGATCGTATCTGTTCAGATGTTGAAAATACAGCAATCGCCGGCGTTTGTTTTCCTGCTGATCCACGATCTCGTGCTGAATGTTATTTTCCTGCTTGCGCAGAACTTGCGCAGCAATGCTTCCAAATTCAGCGCGGATCTGGAGATCCAGAGCAGGGTACAGGCGCTGCAGCAGAAGGAATACCGCATATTTCAGGATAATATGGCTGCATTGAACCATAAATTCCATGATCTGCGGCATTTGATCCGGGGGTTGCGCTTCTGTACCGATGCTGACCGCAGCGCCATGGCTCTGCAGGAACTGGAGGAAAACATAGCCGTGCACGACTGCGCCATGAACACCGGCAATGAAGCCCTGGATGCGCTTCTTTCGGCAGCCTGGCTGCGCTGTGAGCACCGGGGTATCCGCTGGACATGCATGGCCGACGGCACGGCGGTGGATTTTCTGCCGCCTACGGATCTGTATGTGATGCTGGAAAACGCGCTGGAAAATGCCATGGAGGCCGCGGTGCTGGCATCCGATCCGGAGGAACGCTTCCTGTCGGTAACGATCCGCCGGGTACACCGGTTTGGCTGCGTGCGCATCGAGAACTTTTGCCCGGCGGACACCAAATTCTCAGATGGGCTTCCGGTGACCACCAAAAATGACAGCGCCCTGCACGGCTACGGAACACGCAGCATCCGCGGTATCTGCGAAAAATACCGGGGGGAGTGCCGCATGTATATCCGGGAAAAAACCTTCATTACAGAGCTGCTGCTTCCGATCCCAACCGGGACAAACTCCCCCCATGCGTGAAAAAACCAGCCGCCCCACGGGCGGCTGGTTTTTGGTGCTTTATGTCCTAAGTTTAATCAGATCCCTCTGCTGGGGGCATGTTCCACTCAAGGTGGGGTGCATTTTCAATAAGACACAGTTATGCGGCAGTCTTGTATCGCAGATAGATATACTTGCAGATATCTTTGCAATAAAAATGGTTGCATTGTCATCACCTTCCAAGTGAGGGTGTGATGTTAACTCTGTTGCTACAGGTTTGCAAGTAGCTAAGCTCAACAAATATTACCACGCGGTTTTGTGGTATCCGCTATTGGATGAATACATTTTACACGAACGCAAATACTCCCATTCCGAAACAACCTAAACAGGCGGTGCGCATTCTATGCGGTTTTTATTCACTCTCAAATCGTTGCTGTTTCTATTCGCATACCCGCCGGGCAAGCCGAAGCATCCGCTGCGCCTGTGCTTCCGCAGATATCCTGTCAGGCGCATTGATCCAATCCCGGAGCAATTTATAGCTTCCGTGGATCGCAAAGGCGATCGCCGCATTCCGTTCCTGCTCATCCTCACAGCCGGACAGGGGACCTTCAAAAGGTCCGTGATCTGTTGCAGAGAGAACAGGCGCTCGGCAAAGGCAGGGTCTATGCTGTTATTGAGCAGCAATGTGGATACTTCCAGGTTGTCCTCGATATAATGCAGCACCAGGATCACCCGGTTCTGGATGCCTTCCTGACTTTCCGTGTCCGCATCATACAGGCATTGAGAGACAGAATCCAGAAATCGCTGGCTGATATCCTTTAACAGGTCATACTGGCTTCCGTAATGGTTATAAAAAGTGGTGCGGTTGATCCCGGCATGCTGGCACAACTCCCGAATGGAGATAGTGTGGATCGGCTTCTTTTTCAAAAGCTTTAAAAAAGCACTCTGAAGCAGCCGTTTTGTAAGCATGATCCTTTGGTTTTCCCGTTGTTCCACTGGTTGCGGGAGGAGGACTCGTTTATCCTTGTGACGGACATCTGCAAAAAACCGTTCTGCGTATCTCCCCTGTTGGGGTGCCTGGCGAATGTCCTCGGCTTTGAAAAGCCTTCGTCCCTCGCCGACCCCTGCCACTCGCTCTGGTCGCTTCATCCGCCACCGGCGGCGCTCCCATCGCCCCCCCAACGAGCTGCGCTCGCCGGTCTCATAACCTGATGGTAGCTGCGAAGCATGCTGCCATAACCAAAGAAAACACCACCCGTTTTGGGTGGTGTTTTCTTTGGCACGTCGCACCAAAAAAGATATCATTAAAACATAAAGGTAAACAAGCCGTATATACATAGAAAAAATGTCATTATAAACCCGACTATTATATTTTTCTTGTACTTGTATCCCTTTGATTTTAAAATAAAACCAAAAATA
>SVLT01000028.1 GCA_015067845.1 Oscillospiraceae bacterium | reverse complement strand
AAGAAGATGGAAAAGTCCGGCGCCAAGGCTTACCTGGTCAACACCGGCTGGAACGGCACCGGCAAGCGTATCTCCATCAAGGACACCCGCGGCATCATCGACGCCATTCTGGATGGCTCCATCCTGAAGGCTGACACCAAGAAGATCCCCTACTTCGACTTCGAAGTGCCCACCGCACTGCCCGGCGTGGACAGCGGCATCCTGGATCCCAGAGATACCTATGCTGACGGCGCTGAGTGGGATGCAAAGGCTAAGGATCTGGCTGCCCGCTTTGTCAAGAACTTCGAGAAGTACACCGGCAATGACGAGGGCAAGGCTCTGGTCGCAGCTGGCCCCAAGGCTGAGTAATTAGAATTTTAATATATATTGTGGGGTGGCACGCCCACCCCACAATATACAAATTGTCATTCCGAGGGCCATAGCGAAGCGATTGTAAATCGCTATGATTGCCGGGGGCAATCATTCAATCGCTTACGGCCCGTGGGAATCTCCCGGTAGGATGTTTGTTACTGCACAGTATTTTGATAGATAGTAGCAGGAGATTGCCACGTCGCTTCGCTCCTCGCAACGACATACTTGCTACATTGTGCAGTTAATTCTCAACTGTTTACGCACACATAGTGCAGAGTATAAAAACTCTTTTATCCTGTGCACTGTGTATGAACAGTCCTACTACATATTTTATTTTGGAGGTTACACCAAATGGCACAAAAAGTACAATTTGTGGAGACCGTTCTGCGTGACGCAAACCAGTCTCTCATCGCCACCCGTCTGCCCTTCGAGAAGTTCGAGCCCATGCTGGAAACCATCGACAAGGCCGGTTTCTACGCCGCAGAATGCTGGGGCGGCGCTACCTTCGATGTCTGCCTGCGCTACCTGAACGAAGATCCCTGGGAGCGTCTGCGCAAGATCCGCGCCAAGATGCCCAACACCAAGCTGCAGATGCTGCTGCGCGGTCAGAATGTTCTGGGCTACTCCCACTATCCCGATGACTTCGTGAAGCTGTTCGTTGCCAAGGCTGTGGAAAACGGCATCGACGTGATCCGTATTTTCGACGCTCTGAACGACGTGAATAACCTGAAGGTCGCTATGGAAGCCACCGTCAAGGCCGGCGCCATCGCTTCCGGCACCATTTCTTACACCACTTCCCCTGTCCACACTCATGCCAACTACGTGAAGATGGTCAAGGAGCTGAAGGAAATGGGCGCTTCCACCATCTGTATCAAGGATATGGCCGGTATCATGGGTCCCCAGGAAGCTTACGATATGGTTTCCGCCATTAAGGACGCTGTTGACCTGCCCATCGACCTGCACACCCACTCCACCACCGGTCTGGCATTCATGACCTACCTGAAGGCTGTGGAAGCAGGCGTTGACATCATCGACACCGCCATTTCTCCCTTCTCCGGCGGCACGAGCCAGCCCGCTACCGAGACTCTGGCTTACGCGCTGCGTCAGCTGGGCTACCAGGTCGACCTGAACGACGACTGCCTGAACGCCATGGCCGACTACTTCAAGGGCGTGCGGGACGAATTCGTGGCTGACGGCACCCTGATGGCAAAGTCCATGGCTACCGACACCCAGTGCCTGACCTATCAGGTTCCCGGCGGTATGCTTTCTAACCTGCTGAGCCAGCTGAAGCAGATGAACGCCCTGGACCGTTTCGACGAAGCTCTGGCTGAGACTCCCAAGGTGCGTAAGGACATGGGTTATCCCCCGCTGGTCACTCCTACCTCTCAGATGGTCGGCGTGCAGGCTGTCCGCAATGTGCTGGACGGCGAGCGCTACAAGACCGTTTCCAAGGAGATCAAGGCTTACTGCCGCGGCGAGTACGGCACCACTCCTGCTCCCATCGACGCAGACATCCAGGCTAAGATCCTGGGCGACGACAAGGTTCTGGAAGGCCGCTACGCTGACACTCTGGCTCCCGTTGTGGAGGACACCCGGGCTAAGCTGGGCGATCTGGCCAAGTCTGACGAGGACGTGCTGAGCTACATCGCATTCCCCAACCTGGCTGAAAAGTATCTGGAAAACCGCAAGGCCAAGGAAGAGAACGCCTGCACCTACTCCATCGTCGAAGCGTAAGGAGGAAACACCATGCCTATTCTGAGTAATAGCTTTGGGGAGCTTTCCCTGACTGCGCTGCTGGGCTACGGCGTTGTTTTTCTGGGCATCATTCTGCTGATGATCGTTGTTTCCATCATGGGCAAGATCTTCACCGCCGGCAAGAAAAAGGAAGCACCCGTTGCCGCGCCTGCTCCCGTAGCGGAAGCTGTGGAAAAGCCCCTGGCTCCCGGTACTGCCGGTGAGCTGAAGCTCTACGATACACCCCCCAAGACTGCCGCTATGCTTATGGCCATCGTTGCCGATAAGATGGGCAAGCCCCTGAACGAACTGCGGTTCATTTCCATCAAGGAGGTCAAGTAATATGAAATATAAAGTAACTCTCAACGGCCGTACCTACGAGATCGAGGTGGAGGCCGGCAAGGCAATGTGCCTGGATGAATACGAAGCCATCGTTCCCACCGCAGCACCCGTTGCAGCGCCTGCTCCCGCAGCCGCTCCTGCTGCTGCACCTGCTGCCGCTGCTCCCGCAGCTGCTCCTGCCGTTACCGGCGGCGAAGCCGTCAACGCTCCCATGCCCGGTACCATTTTGAAGGTCAATGTGGCTGCCGGCCAGGCCGTTAAGGAAGGCGAGGTTCTGGTGGTTCTGGAAGCCATGAAGATGGAAAACGAGATTATGGCTCCCAAGGCCGGCACCGTTGCTCAGGTTTTGGTTTCCAAGGGCTCCAATGTTGACACCGGTGCTCCTCTGGTCGTGATCGGCTAAGGAGGACACCTATGAATATTGGTGAAATTCTGTTAAACCTGTGGAATGACTCCGGTTTTGCTTCCCTGTTCGTCGGCTTCGGCTGGCAGAACGCAGTGATGCTGGCCATTTCCTGCGTATTGCTTTACCTGGCAATCGTTAAGCAGTTCGAACCCCTGCTGCTGTGCGGCATTGCCTTCGGCTGCCTGCTGACCAACCTGCCCGGCGCAGGTCTGTACAACCAGGAGTTGTGGACCAACTTCATGGATGCAAACCACCCGGACTATCACTCCTACGGCGCTGTTCTGAGTAACGGCGGTCTGTTGGACTTCTTCTACATCGGCGTTAAGACCTCTATTTACCCCTGTCTGATCTTCATGGGCGTTGGCGCCATGACCGACTTCGGTCCTCTGCTGTCCCGTCCCAAGAGCCTGCTGCTGGGTGCTGCCGCACAGATGGGCGTTTTTGCCGCTTTTGTGGGCGCTCTGGCGCTGGGCTTCAATCCCGAGCAGGCTGCTTCCATCGGCATCATCGGCGGTGCTGACGGTCCTACCGCCATTTTCCTGACTTCCAAGCTGGCTCCCGAGCTGCTGGGCGCAATTGCGGTTGCTGCTTACTCCTACATGGCTCTGATCCCTCTGATCCAGCCTCCCTTTATGAAGCTGCTGACCACCAAGGAGCAGAGAAAGATCAAGATGGAGCAGGCCCGTACCGTGTCCAAGACAGAAAAGATCGTGTTCCCCATCGTGGTTACTCTGTTTGTAGCCCTGCTGCTGCCCGACACCGCTCCTTTGATCGGCTGCCTGATGCTGGGTAACCTGCTGAAGGAAACCGGCGTTACCGACCGTCTGAGCGACACTGTACAGAACGCGCTGATGAACATCGTTACCATTCTGCTGTCCACCTCCGTGGGTGCCACCATGATCGGCTCCAACTTCCTGAATCTGGAGACTTTGAAGATCATCGTTCTGGGCGTTGTGGCATTTATCCTGTCCACCTGCGGCGGTCTGATTGCCGGTGTGATCATGTGCAAGCTGACCAAGGGTAAGGTCAATCCTCTGATCGGCTCTGCCGGCGTTTCCGCCGTTCCTATGGCTGCCCGTGTGGCCAACAAGGAAGGCCAGAAGGCCAACCCCTCCAACTTCCTGCTGATGCATGCTATGGGCCCCAATGTGGCCGGCGTGATCGGCTCTGCCATCGCCGCAGGCTTCCTGCTGAGCGTTTTCGGCGGTTAATGAAATGTGTAACCACCGCTGTGATTTCACAGCGGTGGTTTTTTCATACCTTCCCCCGAGGGGAAGGTGGCAGCCCGTAGGGCTGACGGAAGAGGAATACGGGCGATAATGCTGGGTAAGCATCGCTGAACAGGCTTATTCCTATGTCGGTTCTGCCGCCATTCCTCTCCCGACCTCGCTTTGCTCGGCCACCCTCCCCCCGGGGGAGGGTCTTGTTCATTTTTCTCCTGTTCATCGTCAAAAAAACCTTGTTTTTTACACAGAAATATGTTAAAATTTAGGTTGAGGAAGTATCGCCATTTTTGCTGATTTTTCGGCTGTTTTGGCAGGAAATATACACGAAAGGAGCCCTGTTATGTACGCATCCGCCTATGTTTGGGCAAAGGTTTTGGGTTATTTGGAAGACCGCCTGACTTCCACCATCGTTTCGGCTTGGTTCGACGATGCGGAAGTGGTGGAGCTCACCGACGAGAAGCTGGTTTTGTATTCTCCCTCGGAGCTGAGACGGGAGATCATCACCCGCCGCTGTGCCGACCACATCCGGGACGCTTTGAAGGAGCTTTTTAATTCCGACGCAAAAATCGTCGTTTTCGGTGATGAGGAGCTGGAAGCCTATAAGACCAAGGGAAAAAGCCCCACGGCTATGGATTTCAACCCCCAGTTTTCCTTTGACAGCTTCGTGGTTGGCCCGTCTAACCGTTTCGCCCACGGCGCCGCCATCGCCGTATCCAAAAATCCCGGCCAGGTGTACAACCCCCTGTTCATCTACGGCCCTCCCGGCGTGGGCAAGACCCACCTGCTGTACGCCATCGCCAACGGCATCCGCAAGCAGAAGCCGGACGCCAACATCGTGTACATCAAGGGCGACCAATTTACCAACGAGCTGATCGCCGCCATCCAAAGCGGTAAAAATATCGAATTCCGGAACAAGTACCGGGAAGCTGACCTGTTCCTCATCGACGATGTGCAGTTCATCGCCGGTAAGGAATCCACCCAGGAAGAATTTTTCCATACCTTCAACAAGCTCTACGAGGAGCACAAGCAGATCGTCATGACCTCCGACCGGAAGCCCAGCGATATGCTAACTCTCGAAGACCGTCTGAAGACCCGGTTTGAATGGGGCCTGCTGGCCGACATCCAGCCCCCGGATTACGAGACCAGAATGGCCATTTTGAAGAACAAGGCCATGGGTCTGGGTCTGGAGCTGGGAGACGATGTGTGCAACTACATCGCCATCAACATCACCAATAACGTCCGGGCCATTGAGGGCACGGTGAAGAAGATTCTGGCATATCGGGATCTGAACAACATGCCCCTGGATCTGAACAACATCTCCCGGGCCATCGAGGATATGTTCAAGGCCGAGGGCAACGCCCTGCCCACGCCCAGTCTGATCATCTCCCAGGTTTGCAAGTTCTACAATGTGGACGAGATCATTCTCCGTGGCTCTCAGCGGACGAAAAATGTGGCAGAGGCCCGGCAGATCGCCATGTACCTCATCCGGAAACTGACCAATCTCAGCCTGCCGGACATCGGACAGGAATTTGCCAAGGATCACACCACGGTTCTGCATTCCATCCGCAAAGTGGAAAGCGACCTTGCTAAGGGCGACACCACCCTGCAAAACAACATCCGGGATATTACAGCGAATATCAACAGTATGCTGTAAAAAATTTTTTCCACAAACCCTGTGGAAAAAGAACATGTTGCACTGTGGAAAAGTGGGGTGCGAAATTCATCCAAAACCGGCTGTGGAAAAGTTATTCTTTCCCACAATCCCCCTGTGGAAAAAAAGTCGTTGCAGCTCTAAGGCAAAAACCACTTTTCCACATAATTTTCCCCTACTAAAACTATTACTCCAATATATTCTGATAATTTATATATATTTATTATTTAGACAAGAAAGGAAGACCGATATGCGTTTTACCTGTGAAAAAAGTATGCTGGTGCAGGGCCTGAACATTGCAGGCCGTACCGTAGCTCAAAAGAGCAGCCTTTCTGTTTTGGAAGGTCTCCTCTGTCGCGCCGGTGTGGGCGTGAGCCTGACCGGCTATAATATGGAAACTGCCATTACCTACACCGTGGAAGCGGATGTTGCGGATCCCGGTGTGTGCATCCTGCCTGCAAAGCTGTTCGGCGACATTATCCGCCGTCTGCCGGAGGGCCCGGTGACCGTGGTGGTGGACGATAATTACAAGGTCGCCATCCGCAGCGGCTACGCATCCTTCAACATTTCCGCTGAGGCGGCTGAAGATTACCCCGAATTGCCGGACGTGAATACCGGCCGCGGCATCCGGATCCCCCAGACTGCCCTGAAAGACCTGATCTCCGGCACGATTTTTGCCGTTTCCGAGAATCAGGGCCGGCCCATCCATACCGGCGTGAAGTTCGAGGTGGAAAACGACAAGATCTCCGCCATCGCCGTGGACGGTTTCCGTCTTGCCCGGCGCACCTATCATGCCGAAACACCCACCGAACGGGAGCTGAGCTTCGTGGTGCCGGCATCCGGACTGAAGGAAGTGGAGAAGATCCTGTCCGATTCCGAGGAAGACGCCATCTTCACTCTGGGCCCCAAGCACATTTTGTTCGATATTGGCAGCGCGACCTTGGTTTGCCGTCTGCTGGAGGGCGATTTCCTGGATTGGCGGAAGGTGGTTCCCACCAACTGCCCCGTAAAGCTGGTTGCCCATGTTTCTGATCTGGCCAGCTCCATGGAGCGCGTGGGTCTGATCGTCTCTGAAAAATACAAGAGCCCGGTGCGGTGCGTGTTCTCCAACCAGGTTCTGCAGCTGCGCACCAATACCACCATCGGCGCGGCGGAGGACCGCTGCTCCATCGCCGGTGACGGTGGTGAACTGGAGATCGGCTTCAATGTCCGCTACTTGGCGGACGCTCTGCGGGTCATTCCCTCTGAAGAAGTGGTTCTGGAGCTGACCAACGGCCTGAGCCCCATCGTCATGACCCCCGTGGACGAGAAGCACGACTTCTCCTATATGGTCCTGCCGGTGAGAATTAAAAACGGCTGATTCAATTCATGTAGGGGCGGCAATCTGCCGCCCGCGGGCGACTAATAGTCGCCCCTACAGTGTTATACGGAGATAATTATGAAAGTAACCGTAAGAAAAAAAGATAGTAGTGTTCCGGTGCCCATCAACACCGAATTTATCAAGCTGGAATCGGCCATGAAGCTGATGAACATCGTTCCCTCCGGCGGCAGCGCCAAGCTGGAGATCCAGGAGGGCTATGTCACCGTTAACGGCGAGGTTTGCACCATGCGGGGCAAAAAGCTCTATCCCGGTGACCGTTTTGCCTATGAGGGCGATGAATTCGTTATAACCGATGGAACTGCGTGAACTGAAGCTCCGGAATTTCCGGAATTATGAGGACCTGGCCCTGGAATTTGACCCCGGCGTGAACCTGATCGTGGGTCAGAACGCACAGGGAAAGACCAATCTGCTGGAAGCGGTGGCCTATTTGGGCTCGGGACGGAGCTTCCGGGCGCAAAAAACCGGGGAAATGATCCGTTTTGGCGCGGACTTTGCCGATATTGAAGGTGAGATCTTCTCCCAGGAACGGGCGCAATCCCTGCGTTGGGTGCTGTTTAACGGCAGCCGTCCCCGGCAGATCTGGCGCAACGGCGCAAAAAAGAAGACCACGGCAGAAATATCTGGTGTTATGTCAACCGTGTTATTCTGTCCGGAGGATCTGATGGTGCTGAAATCCGGCGCGTCCGCCCGTCGGCGGTTGGGAGATTCTGCGTTATGTCAACTACGTCCCAACTACGATGCGGCCCTCGCGGAATACAATCGCATTTTGGAGCAGAAAAATCGGATTTTGAAGGATCACTTTGAAAATCCCGCGGTTTTGGAAATTTTGCCGGAGTACAACGCCCGGCTGTGTCAGGTGGGTGCGTTGCTGATCTCCTATCGCGCTCGGTTTTATCAGAGCCTGGGACAGGAAGCGGCAAAATTCCACGGCGCGTTTTCCGGCGGCGCAGAGAATTTTTCTCTGGAATACCGCACGGTGTCCACGGTAAGCGACCCCTTTGCCCCTGTGGCGCAACTGACGGACGATCTGCAAACACATCTGGAAAGCCATTACCGGGCGGAACTGGAAAGCGGAAACTGCCTTACCGGCCCTCACAAGGATGATTTTGCGGTATCTTTGTCGGGAATCGACCTGAAAGCCTACGGCTCCCAAGGTCAGACCCGGACTGCGGCCATCAGCCTGAAATTGGCCCAGCGGGAATTGCACCGCCGGGAATTTGGGGAAGAGCCGGTGCTGCTTTTGGACGATGTTTTGTCAGAATTGGACCCCGCCCGGCAGGATTTTGTGCTGAATCAGATCAAAACCGGCCAGGTGTTCATCACCTGCTGCGAACCGGGCCGTTTTACCAAATTGGGTAAGACGATCGAGATTGAAAAAGGTACGATCGTATAAAATGCGATTTGTAGGGGCCGGCCCCTTGGACGGCCCGTAAATCAGTCAAATACAAACGGGGCGTCGTAGGCGCCGCCCCCTACAATACAATGACTGGAATTTACAGGACAGGAGTAACGTTATGTCTGAAGAATTGAAAGTAACAGAAGAATACGGCGGATCGCAAATTCAGGTTCTGGAAGGCCTGGAAGCGGTGCGTAAGCGTCCCGGTATGTATATCGGCTCCACCTCTGCCAGCGGTCTGCACCATCTGGTGTACGAGATCGTGGACAACTCCATCGATGAGGCGCTGGCAGGCTACTGCAAGCACATCACCGTCACCATCAACCCCGGCAACTCCATCACCGTCACCGACGACGGCCGCGGTATCCCCGTGGATATCCAGCCCCAGACGGGCCGGCCTGCCATGGAAGTCGTTTTCACCGTCCTGCACGCAGGCGGCAAGTTCGGCGGCGGCGGTTACAAGGTCTCCGGCGGTCTGCATGGCGTGGGCGCGTCCGTTGTGAACGCTCTGTCCGAATGGATGAAGGTCCGCGTCTACAAAAACGGCAAGATCCACGAAATGAAATTCGCCCGGGGTGCCATCACCCAGGAAATGACCATCGTGGGCAATACGGACAAGACCGGTACCGAGGTCACCTTCCAGCCCGATCCGGAAATGTTCGACACCATTATTTATGATTACGACATCCTCCACGACCGTATGCGTGAGGAGGCGTTCCTCAACGGCGGCCTGACCATCACCATCACCGATGCCCGGGAGGATGAGGTCAAGACCGAGACCATGTACTACGAGGGCGGCATCCGGGAATTTGTCACCTACCGCAACCGGAACAAGACTGCCATCCACGAGGATGTTATCTATATGCAGGGCATGAAGGGGGATGCTTCCGCCGAAATCGCGCTGCAGTACAACGACGGCTTCAGCGAGGATATGCTGTCCTTCGCCAACGACGTGCGCACCCCCGAGGGCGGCATGCACGAGACCGGCTTCAAGACGGCGCTGACCCGTGTGCTGAACAACTACGGCCTCAAATCCGGCATCATCAAGGGGGATGACAAGGTCACCGGCGATGACTGCCGTGAGGGCGTGACAGCCATCATCTCCGTCAAGCTGACGGATGCCCAGTTTGAGGGCCAGACCAAGGCAAAATTGGGCAATGCCTACATCCGTACTCTGGTGGATCAGATCGTAAACGATCAGCTTTCCACCTATTTTGAGGAAAATCCCAAGACCGCCAAGATCATTCTGGAAAAGGCCATGATGGCCAACCGGGCAAGAGAAGCCGCCCGGAAAGCAAGAGAAAGTATCCGCCGCAAATCCGCACTGGGCGGCGCGGCTATGCCGGACAAGCTCCGTGACTGCAACGAAAGTGACCCCGCCCTGACGGAAATTTACATCGTTGAGGGTGACTCCGCAGGCGGCTCTGCCACTCAGGGCCGTGACTCCCGTTTCCAGGCCATCCTGCCCCTGTGGGGTAAGATGCTGAACGTGGAAAAGGCCCGTGAGGACAAGGTCATCGGCAACGACAAGCTCCAGCCCGTTATCACCGCCCTGGGCGCAGGCATCGGCGAGGAATTCGACGTGACCAAGCTCCGCTACCACAAGGTGGTGATCATGGCGGACGCGGACGTGGACGGCTCTCACATCCGGACACTTCTGCTCACATTCTTCTTCCGCTTTATGCGTCCGCTGATCGAAAACGGCTATGTTTACGCGGCTATGCCGCCCCTTTACAAGCTGGTTCGCGGTAAGACCACCCGCTACGCTTTCTCCGATGAGGAACGGGATCAGATCTCCGCGGAAATGCGTGGGGACAACCCCAACGCCAAGGTGGACATCAACCGGAACAAGGGTCTTGGTGAGATGGACCCGGAAGAACTGTGGGAGACCACCATGGATCCGGAAAAGCGGACTTTGAAGCGTATCACCTTGGAAGATGCGGCAAAAGCCGACGAGATTTTCACGCTCCTGATGGGCGAAAAGGTGGAACCTCGCCGGGAGTATATCGAAACCAACGCAAAATTCGCCACAAATCTGGACTATTAAGGAGATAATAGCATGATTTGCGAGAAATTTGTTTTTGATGAGGCGAAAAACGTCTATTTGAAGCGTTATGCTTTTGAAAAATATCCGGCGCAGATGTCCAATGTTCTCAAGCGTCCTGCGGTGGTGATTTGTCCCGGCGGCGGATATAACAACTGTTCTCCCCGGGAAGCCGATCCTGTGGCGTTTCAGTTCATGGCGGCCGGCTACCACACGTTTATCCTGAATTACAGCCTGGGCGAGGATGCGGTATATCCCAATCCCTTGCTGGATCTGTGTCAGGCAATGAAGCTGATCCGGGAAAATGCGGAGGACTGGGGCGTGATCGAGGACCAGATCGCCGTTTGCGGCTTCTCCGCCGGCGGCCATCTGGCGGCCAGCCTGGGCGTTTATTGGAACGACCCGGAGATCATGGAGAGATCCGGCTGCCTCAATGGCGAAAACAAGCCAAACGCCCTGATTTTGGGGTATCCCGTCATTTCTACATCCTGGATGGAGAACGGTAAGACACATTTGTCCCGTCTGATCGGCGACAACGACTGGGACAGCACTTACAAAAAGCTGAATTTGCAGACCGGCGTTGGCAAGCACACGCCGCCGTCCTTCATTTTCCATACCGGCCGGGATGCGGGCGTGCCGCCCAAGGACAGCATCTATTTCGCAACGGCTCTGCTGGATGTCGGTGTACCCTACGAGCTGCATATTTTCCCCAACGGCGGCCACGGCCTGTCCCTGGCAACGACCCAGGTCTGCTCTCCGGAACGGATCCCCAGCGGCGGCGACAAGAGTTTTGCCCAGTGGGTACAGCTGTGCGTAAATTGGCTGGACCGGCTGTTCCAGAATCCCGAGGAGGGCTACGCACCCCTGCCTAAGGATCCGTATTGTTCCAAGTATTGATTTTACTGTCATTGCGAAATTGGTGCACAGCACCTTCGATAATGTCATTGCGAGGCCCAACGGGCCGTGGCAATCTCCCGGTATAATGTTCGAGATTGTAACATTGATCGATGAACGCACAAAAGAGAAATGAAAAAATACTATGTGTATATTTTAACCAATAAGCATTGTACAGTGCTTTATACCGGAGTAACAAGCGACTTGCTTCGGCGCGTCTATGAACACAAAAATCATTTAGAAAAAGATAGTTTTACGGCAAAATATAATACCACCAGATTGGTCTACTTTGAAGCAACTTCTGATGTAAGAGCTGCATTGGAGCGTGAAAAACAGATCAAGAGTTGGAATCGTGACAGAAAATCCGCACTCATTATGGAAATGAATCCCCATTGGGAGGATTTGTATTCCCAATTGATGCGCGGCTGATTTGGTTGGTAAAGTTCATCGCCACTTTGTGCAAAACCAAAGATGGTACCGGGAGATTGCCACGGGCCTTATGGCCCTCGCAATGACACAACCGGGAATTTTCGAAAAAACAAAAGGAGGAAATTCTTTTGGCACAACATAAGAAGGATTACAAGCCGGAGGATATCATGTACCCGGATCAGGCCATCGTGGAATCCGAGCTTGTGAAAGAAATGAAAAACAGCTACATCGAGTACGCCATGTCCGTCATCGTCGGACGTGCGCTGCCCGATGTCCGCGACGGCCTGAAGCCCGTTCACCGTCGAATTCTGTACGCCATGTACGAGGACAATCTGACCTCTGACCGCCCCTTCCGCAAGTCTGCGACCTGCGTTGGTGACGTGCTGGGTCGGTATCACCCCCATGGCGATGCGTCGGTTTACGACGCCCTGGTGCGTCTTGCCCAGGATTTCTCCATGCGCTATATGCTGGTGGACGGCCACGGCAACTTCGGCTCCGTGGATGGCGACCCCCCGGCTGCCTACCGTTACACGGAAGCAAGAATGTCCAAAATGGCAAACGAAATGCTCCGGGACATCGAAAAGGACACCGTGGACTGGGATCCCAACTTCGACGAGACCCGGAAAGAGCCCCGCGTTCTGCCCAGCCGCTTCCCCAATCTGTTGGTGAACGGCTCCTCCGGTATCGCCGTCGGTATGGCTACCAACATTCCGCCCCACAATCTGACGGAAGTCATCAACGCCTGCATTTGCGTGCTGGATGACCCGGAGGCTACTCTGGCGGATCTGATGCAGCACATCACCGGCCCGGATTTCCCCACCAAGGCCATCATCATGGGCCGCAGCGGCATTCGCGCCGCCTACGCCACCGGCAAGGGCCGTCTGACATTGCGTGCCCGTCATGTTTTCGAGGAATTCGGTCAGGATCGCACCCGGATCATCATCACGGAGCTGCCCTACCAGGTGAACAAGCGGATGCTGATCAAGGCTATGGCGGATCAGGTAAACGACAAGCGTTTGGACGGCATTTCTGACATCCGGGACGAGTCCGACCGCACCGGTATGCGCATCGTCATTGAGCTGAAACGGGATGCCAATCCCCAGATCGTGCTGAATAAGCTGTTCACCCAGACCAGTCTGCAGACCACCTTTGCCATCAATATGCTGGCCCTGGTGAAGAACCAAAGCCAGCCCAAGGTGCTGTCCTTGCGTGAGATTTTGGACGAATATCTGATTTTCCAGGAGGAAGTCATCGTCCGCCGTACTCAGTTTGATCTGAAAAAGGCCCAGGAACGGGATCACCTGTTGCAAGGTCTGCTGATCGCCCAGGACAACATCGACGAAGTCATCAAGATCATCCGTTCTTCCTATGACGATGCCAAGGAAAATCTGATGGCCCGCTTCGGCCTGTCCGAAGTCCAGGCCCAGGCCATCCTGGAAATGCGTTTGAAGGCTCTGCAGGGCCTTGACCGGGAGAAATTGGAGGCCGAGCACAAGGAATTGCTGGAGCGCATTGCCTACTTCGAGCGTGTTCTCAGCGATCCCGAGCTGGTAAAGTCCATTTTGAAGGACGAGCTCACCGCCATCCGGGACAAGTACGGCGACGATCGCAAGACGGAGATCCAGGACGTGGAAGATGAGATCGACATCGAGGATCTCATCGAGGAGGAAACCTGCGTCTTCACCCTGTCCAAGCAGGGTTATATCAAGCGGATGCCTGTGGACACCTACCGCACCCAGAGCCGTGGCGGCCGCGGCGTGAACGCCCAGAATTTAAAGGACGAGGACTACGTCAAGAGCCTGAATATCGCTTCCACCCACGACCATATTCTGTTCTTCACCGATTCCGGTCGCGTCCATCACCGCAAGGGCTATCAGGTGCCCGAGTCCGGACGGACGGCCCGTGGTACGGCGATCATCAATGTTCTGCCTCTGGAGCAGGGCGAGAGCGTCACCGCCATGGTGGTCACCCGGGAGTTCCACGAGGATGAATTCCTGATGATGGTCACCCGTCAGGGTACTGTCAAGCGGATCCCCTTCATTGCCTTGAAGACCAACCGCAAGGGCGGCATCCGGGCGTTGACCCTGGATGAGGGCGATCATCTGATCAATGTCATCCGTACCAATGGTGATGACAATATCATCCTGGCTACCCGGAACGGCATGGCGATCTGCTTCAACGAAAACGATGTCCGTCCCATGGGCCGTGACGCCATGGGCGTCAAGGGTATTACCCTCACCGGCGATGACGCGGTCATCGGCGCCCAGAAGGCAGAAGACGGCAAGACCCTGCTCACTGTCACCGTCAACGGCTACGGCAAGCGCACCGAACTAAGTGAGTACCTGCGCACCGGCCCCAACGGGGAAAAGGTGGCTCAGGGCCGTGGCGGTAAGGGTCTGAAGAACTACAACATCACCCCCAAGACCGGTGTGATCGCCGGTTGCTGTCTGGTGGGCGAGAACGACGACGTTATGCTCATCGAAAGCGGCGGTGTCATCATCCGGACACCGGCATCTTCCATCAATGTGTACAAGCGTGACGTACAAGGCGTTATTGTGATGCGGATCGAGGAGGGTAACCAGGTCGTCAGCGTGGAAGGCGTGGAAAATCTGGAAGAAGAAGCTCAGGAGACCGCAGAATGAAGACGGTGACCCTGTATACAGATGGCGCATGCTCCGGCAACCCCGGTCCCGGCGGCTGGGGTGCCATCCTGGAATATAACGGCGTGGAAAAGGAACTGTGCGGCGGTGAGGAAAACACCACCAACAACCGCATGGAGCTGACTGCCGTGATCAAGGGATTACAGGCGCTGAAAGAGCCCTGCATTGTGGAGCTGTACTCCGATTCCAAGTATGTAATTGATGCTTTGGAAAAGGGTTGGGCCTGGGGTTGGAAAAAGAAAAACTGGATAAAATCCGATAAAAAACCCGCCCTTAACCCGGATTTATGGGAGATTTTGCTACAATTGACCATGAAACACGAATTACACTACCATTGGGTCAAGGGCCACGCGGAGAATCCCAAAAACAACCGCTGCGACGAACTGGCTGTGGCACAGTGGAAAATGCTGAAAGGGTAAAAGCCTTCTCCTTGAGGAGAAGGTGTCAAAAATCTTTGATTTTTGACGGATGTGGTGGTGTCGCAAAGCGACAATTTAGAATTTTACGGCTGCTGTGCAGCCTACACCACATCAGTCATTTGCTCATTCTTCGCAAATGCCAGCTTCTCCTCAAGGAGAAGCCTTGGGTTTGCAGAAAACTGAGGAGGTTTTCATGTACCTGAATATTGGCGGCGATATGGCGGTGCGGGATAAGGCAATCATCGGTATTTTCGATTTGGATAATACCTCTGTTTCTGCAAAAACCCGGGATTTTCTGAGTAACGCGGAAAAAGAGGGACAGGTCGTACCCTGTGACGATCTGCCAAAATCCTTCGTCCTCACCGCAGAATACGGCATGAACCGGCTGTATCTGACCGCACTGAACACCGCAACATTGGAAAAGAGAATGAAATAAAAAGCACGCCGTAAGGCGTGCTTTTTTTATATATCAAATTTTGTGTCCGGATCCAGAGGATAAATCGGCCGGCGGACGCGCTTATAGGGACGGATGCGCAGGTTGGCACACGCAGCACCGGGTGGGTCGGAGGTTACGATGGCATCAGCCCGGGGCTCAAAATATCCCCGGAAATGGTTTACGGATTTCAGGGCGATGATTTTGTAATTTGCCGGGTCACCACCGGTTGCATAGATAACGCCGTCATCCAAGGTTTGATACCGGGTGCAAATGACTACAAACTCCACATTTTTGTGGCGCAGTCGGGCGCAAGGACCGAGCTCGCACACAAGTCCTTTGTGGATTGGGGTACGATAGTCAAATACGCCATCGGAAATGGCTATGACTTCCACATTTTGCAGATAAATGGGATCACCATGCATGTCATCCGTCTTGCCGCCCAGCAATATGTCGATTTTTGCGCCTGCGCCGGCATCGTGGGCCTGTTGCACAACCTCTGCATCCCGGATGTACATAAAAATCGTATTGGGAAGGTTGCGTTCCAGTAAAGCCCGCAATGTGTGAGTGCCGTCGCCGGGGCAGCCGCTGCCGGGATTGTCGGAAGCCTCGTTGATGATTACATACCCGTCCTTGACTTTGGAAAGAGCCAGATCAATTGCTTGGTCCGGAGTCAGAGACACAGGAACAAACTCCTCTCTGCGTTCCCAAAAATACCTAGCAAGCGTCTTGGCGTGGTCTATAGGATCGTAACCCTCGGCCACCACCAGCACCGATGCACCGGAATAAGGATGGTCGCCACCAGAAAAACCGTGAAGAAGGGTGGTATCCAGTAATTCATGCTTTTCGCAGTAGTCGGCAAAATATTCCTTAACGCTCTTCATGGGTTCATTGTAGGTATTGCAAGCGGCAGCTGACAGGAGCATAGGCAGACGAACGAGAGCCATCTGCGGATGACTTTCCCCTTTCAGAATCCGAATCAGGCATTGCATTGCCCGATAGCCGGTCACACCCAAATCAGTATGGGGATTTTCTTTAATACCGAAAAGACCCTGGGTCATATCCAACAGTCTCTGCTGAATATTGCCGTGGAGATCCAGAGAGGCGACAATGGGCATATTGTCTCCCACCACACTGCGCAGCATTTTGACCGTTTCAATTTCAAGGCTGTCGTGGCTTTCTGTATAGCCACCGCCGTGAAGAACAAAGTAGATGCCGTCAATGCGATCCTTGACTGCAGCCAGCTCTTCGGCAATGTGTCCATGAATGTAGTCAGCCGCTTCGTCAGCGATGATGGGGCCCGGAGATGTTCGCAGAGAAGAAATGGGCACCAGCTCCACGCCACCGGCTTCTTCTGCCGCTTTTATGGCGCCGCCAATAAAAGAATTACTGTTGCGAAAACGATCGAGCAAAGTTTCAGCTTCCATCCATCCTGCGGAAGAAAGCGTTTGAAAAGTGCTTATACCCTTTCTAAAACCATTGGTCTCGTTGCCAAATTCACAGATTGCAATACGCATTTGCTATCTCCTTCTCGTTTTTCTTTATTTTAACCCATGGAAAGGAGAATGTAAAATACTATTTTATATATAAGCATCATAGTTTTGAAAGTAAAAAAGCACGCCGTAAGGCGTGCTTTTTATGTACCTTATTTATCCTTCAACAGGTCACGGATCTCGGTGAGCAGGACTTCTTCTGCGCTGGGTGCGGGAGGCGCAGGGGGCGCTGCGGGCGCTTCCTCTTCCTTCTTCTTGCCGATCTCGGTCAGAGCGTTGATGCCCTTGACAATGAAGAAGACAACCAGAGCCAAAATGAAGAAGTTGATCACAGCGGAGATAAAATTGCCGTAGGTCAGGTAGTTTTCAACCACCTGGGTGACTTCTTCGCCGGCTTCGTTGATCACGATCTCGTAGGTGGGCTCGACCCAGGGCATGCGGGGCAGAGCGATCTTTGCTTCGCTGAAATCTGCGCCGCCCAGGAAGATGTTGACCACGGGCATGATCAGGTCGTCAGTCAGGCTCTTGGTGATGGTGCTGAACGCAGCGCCGATAATAGTACCAACAGCCAGTGCCATTGCGTTGCCTTTAATGGCAAATTCTGTAAATTCTTTCCACAGGGACTTTCCGTTTTTCTTGCTCATTTTTATCTTTCCTTTCTGGTATATCTTTGTAGGGGGCGGCGCCTACGACGCCCCGGATTTTAAATTGTAGAAACGGGACGTCCAAGGGGCCGTCCCCTACATTTTTACTTCTTCTCGATAACTTCCAGGCCGCCCAGGTACTTACGCAGAACCTCGGGCACCACGATGGAGCCGTCAGCACGCTGATTCTGCTCTACGATTGCCGGGAAAATACGGGAGGTGGCCAGACCGGAGCCGTTCAGAGTGTGGACGAAATCGATCTTGCCGTCGGCGCGGCGATAGCGGATGTTGCCACGGCGCGCCTGGTAATCCCGGGCGTTAGAAACGGAGGAAACCTCCTTGTAGCCGTTCATGGAGGGGATCAGGATCTCAATGTCGTAGGTGCGAGCCATGGATGCGGAGCAGTCGCCGGCAGCCAGCTTCACAGTACGGAAGTGCAGACCCAGACCGGCAACCAGGTTTTCGGCCTTGGTGACCAGCTCTTCAAAGGCCTCGTCGGAGCCCTCAGCGGTGGTGAACTGGAACATTTCCACCTTGTTGAACTGGTGGCCGCGGACCATACCACGCTCGTCGGCCCGGTGAGAACCGGCTTCCCGACGGAAACAGGGGGTGTAAGCAAAGAATTTCTTGGGCAGATCGGCCTCGGAGAGGATCTCGTCACGGTAGACGGATGCCAAAGCGGCCTCGGCGGTAGGCAGCATGTAGAAAACGCCGCCCTCCGTGGGGTGATTGGAGATCTTGAACACCTCGTCGGCAAACTTGGGGAACTGACCGGCGGTCAGACCGCACTGGTACTCCAGCATGTGGGGCGGCAGGATGAAATCGTAGCCGTCAGCGGTGTGGGTGTCGATGAAGTAGTTCAGCAGAGCCCATTCCAAACGGGCACCCATGCCGGTGTACATCCAGTTGCCGGCGCCGGCCAGCTTCACGCCCCGCTCGTAGTCGATGAGACCCAGGTCGGTGCACAGATCCACATGGTGCTTGGGCTCGAAGTCAAAGTTGTGCTTTTCGCCGATGTAGCGCAGGGGCTCGTTGTTCTCCTTGCCGCCGGGGAGCAGATCCGCATCCGGCAGGTTGGGGAGGCTGAGCATGGCGGTGTAGAGCTCCTCGTCCAGCACCTTCAGCTTGGCCTTGTCGTCAGCGATGGCTGCGTCGATGGCCACGGATGCGGCCATGTTGGCGTTGATTTGGGCTTCAATGGCGGAAACATCCTCGCCCTTCTTCTCTGCGCCCTTCTTCTGACCGAACAGCTTGCCGTTTTCCTTGGCCAGCTTGTTCTTTTCAGCGGTTTTGGTCTCGGTGGAGGTCTTCAAGCCGCGCACCTGCACATCCAGCTCCAGGATGCGATCGATAACGGCATCGCAGTCCACTTCCTTGGCCTTCAGGCCGGCCTTTACCCCATCGGGATTTTCTTTGATCTTTTTAATGTCTAACATTTTGATTCTCCTTCAAAATATGCAATTACACGGATATTGTAGGGGGCGGCGCCTACGACGCCCCGAATTTAATTTGTAGAAACGGGACGTCCAAGGGGCCGTCCCCTACATACATTTACGGGAAATTAGTCGTCAATGTAACCCGGTTCATCGGGCATAACGATGGCGCAGATGATGTAGGCCAGAAGACCGGAACCGGCACAAACCACAAGCACAGTCCAAATCAGGCGTACAACGGTGGGGTCAATGTCGAAATATTTGGCAATGCCGGAGCAAACGCCGCAGATTTTCTTGTCGCTGTTATCTTTGTAAAGCCGTTTTTTCATCATCATAACCTCATTTCTTCAATTTTAACAGGGCGTCCAGCAGAATTTGCAGATCTTCCGGGCCGTAGAATTCCAGCTCAAAGCGGCCCTTGCGCTTGCCGTTGACGATCTTTACGCCCCGGCCCAGATGCTTAGAGAGCTGCTTTTCGCATTCGGAAACATAATCCACAGCCAGGGTCACCGGTTTTTCCTGTACAGGTTCCCGGGACATATTTTTGCAGAGCAGCTCTGCCTGC
This sequence comes from Oscillospiraceae bacterium, assembly GCA_015067845.1. Lineage (GTDB taxonomy): Bacteria > Bacillota > Clostridia > Oscillospirales > Oscillospiraceae > Faecousia. The sequence goes on along the minus strand of SVLT01000028.1, from coordinate 2,040 downwards.
CGCACCGACAGACCCAGAGCGATGATCTTCTGCATGATCTCCAACTGCTTTTTCTCAGACTTCACGCTGAGCAATGCCCGGGCGTGACCGGCGCTGAGACTGCCGTTTCTCACTTTTTCCAGGACTGCGTCGGGCAAATTCAGCAGACGCAGGGCGTTTGCCACCGCCGGACGGGACTTTCCCACCCGCTGGGCGGCATCCTCCTGGGTCAGACCAAAATCGTCCATCAGAGCGCGATAACCCATGGCTTCTTCCACGGGATTCAAGTCCTGACGCTGTAAATTTTCGATCAGCGCCAGCTCCATGGTTTTTTGGTCATCGGCTTCGATGACAACCACGGGGACTTCTGTCAGTCCGGCCATCCGGGCGGCACGCCAACGGCGCTCGCCTGCGATGATCTGATAATATCCGGAGTCCAGCTCCCGAACAGTCAGGGGCTGAATGATGCCGTGCTCGGACAGGGACTCCGCCAGAGCTTCCAGCTCTTCCTCGTCAAAATCCTGCCGGGGCTGATTTCGATTGGGTTCGACTTTTTGGATGGGCAGGAGCTTATATGGGGTCTTTTCCCGGATTTCCTCCTCAAAATCCCCTAAAAGCGCGCCCAAACCCCGTCCAAGGCCTTTGTTTGATGCCATTTGATCACCTCGTTGGTATGTACTTAAAGTTTCTTCTTCAATTCTTCCGCAACAGCCCGGTAGGCAACTGCGCCGCGGCTGTTTTTATCGTATGCGGCTACGGGAACGCCGTGACTGGGAGCTTCCGCCAGGCGGACGTTCCGGGGAATGACCGTTGCGCACACCTTGCCGGGGAAATGTCGGCGGACTTCCTGGGCAACCTGGGTGGAGAAATTGGTTCTGCCATCAAACATGGTCAAGATCACGCTGAAAATCTCCAGATTGGGATTGATCCGCTTTTTTACCATCCGCATGGTGGTCATCAGGTCGGACAGACCCTCCATAGCGAAATATTCGCATTGCACCGGGATCAGAATGCCATCCGCTGCGGCCAAAGCGTTCAGCGTCAGCATTTCCAAAGACGGCGGGCAGTCGATCAAAATCAGATCGTACTGATTTTTTACCTGAGAAAGGGCCTCTTTCAGGCGAAAATTCGGATTGGCCATGCTCAAAAGCTCCACGCCGGCGCCGGCCAGATCTGCGGATGCCGGGAGCACATCTCCGAATTTTGTGGGAACGATGGCGTCCTTTGTGGGGACTTCGTCGATGATTACCTCGTAAACGGAGTGTTTCAGCTTCCGTTTTTCGAGACCCAGCCCGGATGTGGCGTTGGCCTGGGGGTCAAAATCGCACAACAGGACTTTCAGCCCCAGATCGTGCAGACCGGCGGTTAAATTGACTGCGGTGGTGGTTTTACCAACGCCGCCTTTCTGATTGACAACGGCAATAACTTTGCCCATGGAGCACCTCCTGATTGTTTCACGTGAAACAAAAATAAAAAGGGGATCAGAATGTTTCACGTGAAACATTCTGTATGGAGTTCATCGAAACAGGGATAAAATATCCAACTGACCCTGCCAATGCAAGAGCAGGAAGATCACAGCTACGGCCACAAGAAAACCGAGAACTGCAACCACCAGCGCGAAGGTCAGCCAGCGGATTTTGGAGCGCAGCGTGCCGATTTCGTCCTCTGCTTCCCAAAAATACAGCCGCCGTAGGGGTTTTTTCTTAGATGGTGGCGCTTCGGTGCGATCCGGCAGTTTTACCACGGTGCCGGGCTCAACGGGAGCTTGCGCCATTTTTTCCAGACATTCGTCACAAAATACCTGGGATTGCCCCAGTTTTTTGCCGCATTTCATGCAGCCCATTCGCTGCGCCCCCTTTGTAAGTAATAGTTCAATTCATTATACACCAAAAAACACGAACAGTAAAGAGTAAAAAATAAAAATCCCCCAGTTTTGAACTGCACCCCATTTGTTAGACAAGTATGATATAATACTTGTACTAAGAAATGGGGTGTTTTTCTATGCCTAAAGGAGTACCAAACAAACGATATACTGGAGAGTTTAAGCAGATGGTTGCAGAA
>SVLT01000052.1 GCA_015067845.1 Oscillospiraceae bacterium | reverse complement strand
GGCGCCAATGTTATCGAGGTCACCCACGGCCTGCAGACCCTGAAGGAAGCTGTTGATGCTGCTTTCGATGCCTACAGCAAGGAATATGAAAATGCCATTTACTGCATCGGCTCCGTGCTGGGCCCCCATCCCTTCCCCATGATGGTACGTGATTTCCAGAGCGTTGTCGGTATTGAAGCCAGAGAGCAGTTTGTGGACATGACCGGCCATTTGCCGGATGCCATCGTGGCCTGTGTTGGCGGCGGCTCCAATGCGGCAGGCCTGTTTGCCGGCTTCCTCAATGATCCCGTGGATATTTACGGCATCGAGCCTCTGGGCAGGGGCCCCAAGCTGGGCGATCACGCCGCCAGCCTGAAGTACGGCACCGAGGGTATTATGCACGGCTTCAACAGCATTATGCTGAAGGACGAAAACGGCGAGCCCGCTCCCGTTTACTCCGTTGCCAGCGGCCTTGATTACCCCTCTTCCGGCCCCGAGCACGCATTTTTGCAGGAGATCGGCAGAGTTAAGTACGATGTCATCGACGATAACGAGACCATCGACGCTTTCTACAAGCTGGCCCGCATGGAGGGCATCATTCCCGCCATCGAGTCCGCCCACGCCGTTGCTTACGGCATGAAGCTGGCAAAGACCATGGAGCACGGTTCTGTCCTCATCAATCTCTCCGGCAGAGGCGATAAGGATATGGACTATGTCATCGAAAATTACGGCATTCCGGAATAAGAAAAATCGCCCTCCGGTGAAAACCGGAGGGCGTTGCTATGTAATTCAGTCCACTTCGGACATTTCCATTTTCAGTTCCTTCTTGGGGATCAGGAAATGGCGGGTGGCAAACAGTCCGGCGATACAAACCACACAGACGAGAATGGTGATGGGATCGTCGTGGTTGAGGATGACGTTACGGGAAATGGCAACGATCAGCACTTCCAGTGTGTTGGCGGGGGTCATGTCCACCAGCATACGCACGAACTCCAGACCAACCACGATGGTCAGAATGTTGTGCAGGAAAGTGTTCAGGGAGTCGAAATAGCCGGTGTCGGTGAACATTCTGTAGACTTCCTGTGCCAGCATGCCGACCAGTACGATCAGTGTCAGCACGGCAATGAGGAATTCCAGAACATGCAGGATCTTACGGATGACGGTCTCAACTTTTTTGTGCATGGGGCAGCCTCCTCCTGTGTAATACACCCATTATACAGGAATTTTCCGGAAAATGGAAGTATATTTATAAAAGTATTCCAAATATTCTTAAGGTTTTCTTATGTTTTCGATAAACGGCTTGACTTTCTTTTCAGCAGAGCGTATAACTTGAAACAATGCTGAAAAGGAAGGGATCACTATGAAATGGGGTTCTTTTGGCCTTGTTCACCTTACCAGTCTGGCGGTGGTTTTTAATCTGGTGAATTGGGGCTCACCGCTGGAATACCTGCCGCTGCACCTGTGCTCGCTGAATGCGCTGGTGCTGCCCTTTGCGGTGTTTACCCGTAATAAAACCCTTGGTAATTTGCTGCTGCTTTGGAGTCTGGGTGCCCTTGCGGCAGTGGTAGTCAACACAGCGCAAGCGGATTTTGAAGTTTTCAGCGCCACATTCTGCTTTTATTTCTTCCCCCATGTGCTGGAATTCGGTATTCCCATCCTGCTTTTTAAGCTGGGATTGGTGGAAAAGGATGAAAATGTATCGCCACAACCCTGTTGATCACAGTGGCAACCTATACAGCGATCCATTTTATTAACATGACCATCAATGTGTGGTGTTCTGCCCATGAAATTTTGAATATGGCAGGGGAACGGCTGCAGGTGAATTATATGTATTCTTTGGCACCGGAGATCCCCTTGATGCAAGCCTTCTATGATCTGATTCCTTATCAGTACTGGTATCTGTACTGCGTGATTCCGATTGTTGCGGTGTATCTGGGAATTGTTTACGCGCCCCAGCTTCTGCGGCGGATGAAGAAACAGAAAATTGCATAAATTTTGGCGGCTGCTTTTGCAGCCGCCGTTTTTTATGCCTTAAAATGCTGTTTCATTTCCTTTTTTGCGGCCTCGATCTCCTCTTTCAGTTCCCTAGCGCTGACACGAAGCACACCGGAGCGCAGAGAACTGAGCTGTACCAGAGAATCGGAGGTAGCGACCCGCACCTGATAATTGCTGCCGATCTGCGCAGCAAGGGACTCAATGTAGCTGTCGCCGGTCTCGTTTTCCTTGGTGAACACCACCTGAATGTTGTGATACTGGGTCTTTTCGCCGGGGTTGCCCTTGACCTTGTAGCCGTCAAAGACCAGCACGACGCGGCATTTTTTGAAGCCCGCGTAGCTGCTTAGGGCATCGCACAGATGCCGCCGGGCGGCTTCCAAGTCCTCTTTTGCCATGGCGGCCAGCTCGTCCCACGCGAAAATGATGTTGTACCCGTCCACAATGAGGTACTGCTGCCGCAGGGGGCGGATGGAGATGGTGTCCGTAGCCGGGCGGTTGCGGATCTCGCCAAGCTGGGGGCGCTTGATGGGGCCGAATTCCCGCTCCATGATGGCTTCCAGCTCCTTGTCATCAAGCTGCAGGTTGCGGGTGATGATCTGGGGCGTTTTTTCTGTTTTCAGCCCGCTTTCCAGATGCATATATTCCGGAACTTGGTTCCATTTTACATGGAAGCCTGCGCCGTGAGCGCAGAAAACGGAGTCCGGTGTGTTTTCCAGATCCGCTTCCGGATCGTAGCCGGTGGCTTCCAGTACGGCCTCCGTATTGTGGCAGGTGGCGTAGCCGTTCATGGCGGTCTGCAGCCGGCCTTTTCCTTGGGTGTAGGCGGCGACGGTCTGAGCATAGTCGCCCAATTCCGATGCCGGCACGGTGCCTTTCAGCACAGAAAAGCCTCCCATTGGCTCCGGCGAGTCGAATTCG
>SVLT01000051.1 GCA_015067845.1 Oscillospiraceae bacterium | reverse complement strand
CACGAGCACCCCCTATGCGACCGAGATTGTCGAACGCTGTCAAAAACGGTCAAAGCCCTTGGAAAATCAAGGGTTTTGACCAAAGTGTTAATTTTTTTGCCCCTGCCTTGACACGTTGAGACGACCTCGGCAGAATCGTGATTCCGAAGGAGATCAGAAGAACCCTTCGTATCCGGGAGGGTGACCCGTCACAGACAACATTGGCACTGTGGGAGATTTTCAGCTTTGCAATGCTGGATCTGTCAAAAAGGAATCGCTGGGATGGTACATACTGACGAAAATTGGAACTGAAAACCACATTAACGGTATGTATTCGGGAAGGTAAAAATTGGGCATCTGCCATGATCGGCAGATGCCCGGTTTTGCTATTGGGGAACTTTTATAGAGTAGAATATAACAAGATGGTCCCCAAAATGCAAGGGGAATATTCATGCACATGACGGATTGCATAATTTTAACCGTCAGAAAAGTTTGCCTTCTTGCAACTCCAATTTGAATATGCTATAATAAGTTGATTTAATATAACCTTTGGCCTTTTGATGGAGATGATTTCTGATGGCAAAAGCTATTTTGCTTTCCAGTCCCCATATGTCCGACGAGGGCTATGAGCTGGAATATATCCACGACGCATTCAACAAAAATTGGATCGCTCCGCTGGGCGAGAATGTCAACGAATTTGAAAAGACGATGGGTACCTATATGGGCTGGGGATATCCCGTTGCCCTGTCCGCGGGCACTGCGGCCCTGCATCTGAGCGTGATTCTGGCTGGTGTGAAGGCCGGGGACAAGGTCTTCTGTCAGGATCTGACCTTTTCCGCCTCCGCAAATCCCGTGACCTATGTGGGGGCGGAGCCGGTGTTTATCGACAGCGAGCGGGATACCTGGAATATGGATCCTGCGGCACTGGAGCGGGCCTTTGAGATTCACGGTACCCCCAAGGCTGTGGTGGTTGTCCACCTGTACGGCAACCCTGCCAAGATGGACGAAATCTGCGCCATCTGCGAAAAGCATAACGTTCCTCTGATTGAGGATGCTGCAGAAGCTCTGGGCAGCGAGTACCATGGCAAAAAGTGTGGAACCTTTGGCAAGTTTGGAATTCTGTCCTTTAACGGAAACAAGATCATCACCACCTCCGGCGGCGGCATGCTGCTGTGCCGGGAGGAGGAGGATGCCAAGCACGCCCTGAAGCTGGCTACCCAGGCCCGGGAGCCGTTCCCCTGGTACCAGCATGAGGAGATCGGCTACAACTACCGCATGAGCAATATCGTTGCCGGTATCGGCCGGGGACAGGCGAAGGTGCTTCCGCTGCGCATCCGGCAGAAGCGGGCGATTTTTGAGCGGTATGTCAAGAATCTGGCTGACCTGCCCATTGCCTTCCAGCCTCAGCCGGAAGATGCAGCATCCAATTGCTGGCTCAGCTCCGTGCTGCTGGATAAGGACTGCGGTGTGACTCCTGCGCAGCTGCTGGCGGTGCTGAGAGAAGAGAACATCGAGGGGCGGCATCTGTGGAAGCCCATGCATGCCCAGCCGGTGTTCGCCAACGCACCCTATGTGACGGCAGGGGAAGAATCCGTTTCCGACGATCTCTTTGAACGGGGTGTGTGCCTGCCCAGCGATACGAAGATGACCATGGAAGATGTGGACAGGGTCTGCGACGTGATCCGAAAGGTGTTTGCATGAAACATAAAGCTACATTCTACGAAACGTACATCAAGCGGCTGCTGGACATTGTGCTGTCCGGACTGGCGCTGATCGTGCTATCCCCGGTGCTTCTGGTGACGGCGATTCTGGTGCGCACCAAGCTGGGCAGTCCTGTGATCTTCCATCAGGATCGGCCCGGTAAGGATGAGAAGATTTTCCGCCTCTATAAGTTCCGTTCCATGACCGACGAGCGGGACGAAAACGGCAATCTGCTGCCCGATGAAGTTCGGCTGACCAAATTCGGCAAGCTGCTGCGTTCCACTTCTCTGGATGAACTGCCGGAACTGTGGAACATCTTCCGGGGTGATATGTCCATCGTGGGCCCCCGGCCTTTGCTGGTCAAATACCTGCCCCTTTACAACGAGGAACAGAAGCACCGCCATGATGTGCGCCCCGGTCTGACGGGCTGGGCTCAGGCCAACGGCCGCAATGCCCTGAGCTGGGAGGAGAAATTCCGGCTGGACGTGTGGTATGTAGAAAACCTGAGCTTTTGGGTGGATGTAAAGACCATTTTCCTGACCGTAAAAAATGTGCTCCGCCGGGAGGGAATTTCCTCCGGCACGGCAGCAACAATGGAAGAATTTCGGGGAACAAAGGAGTCCGGCCATGTCTGAATCCTACATTCTGATCGGCGGCAGCGGCCATGCCAAGGTTGTTATTGACTGCATTCGTGCCTCCGGCGGTGAAGTGGCCGGAATTCTGGACGACGGAATTGAAGCCGGAGCCAAAGTCATGGAAGTTCCGGTTCTGGGTAAGACTGCTGAGTACGAATCTTACAATGCCCACAAGTTTGTGATTGCCATTGGAAACAACGCAGTCCGCGCTAAGATCGCGCAGCGCATGGATGTGGGGTGGGGCACCGTGATCCACCCTTCTGCGGTGATTTCACCCTATGCTGAAATTGGCGCAGGCACTGTGGTGATGCCGGGTGCAGTGATCAATGCCGGAGCGGTGGTGGGAAACCACTGCATCATCAACACCGGTGCTGTGGTGGAGCATGACAATCGCCTGGGAGATTATGTGCATATCTCCCCAAAGGCGGCCCTGGGCGGTACGGTGAGCGTGGGGGAAGGTACCCATGTGGGCATCGGAGCCTGCGTGCGCAATAACATCGAAATCTGTAGCGGCTGCACCATCGGCGCAGGTGCTGCGGTTGTGAAAAATATATCGGAGCCGGGCGTCTATGTGGGTGTTCCGGCGAGGAAAATCAAATGAAGATTCTGATTTTAGCAAATTTTGACGTTGGCCT
>SVLT01000027.1 GCA_015067845.1 Oscillospiraceae bacterium | reverse complement strand
AAAGATATGGAAGGAGATACCTACTATGCCCAAGCTGAAAACCCATAGCGGTGCAAAGAAGAGATTTAACCTGACCAAGTCCGGTAAGGTTAAGAGAGCCCGCGCTTACAAGAGCCACATCCTCACCAAGAAAGACACCAAGCGTACCCGTCGTCTGCGTACCACTGCTTACGCCGACGTGACCAATGTCGCTGCTGTCAAGAAGATGATTCCCTACAAATAAGAGAAGGAGGATGTAAGAAATGGCAAGAGTTAAAGGCGCAATGATGACGCGCAAGAGAAGAAACGCAACCCTGAAGCTGGCTAAGGGCTACTGGGGTTCTAAGTCCAGACATTTCAAGATGGCCAAGCAGGCTGTCATGAAGTCCGGCAACTATGCTTTTGTTGGCCGCAAGCTGAAGAAGCGTGACTACCGCAGACTGTGGATCACCCGTATCAGCGCTGCTGTGAAGCCCTTCGGTCTGAACTACTCCACCTTCATGAACGGTGTGAAGAAGGCCGGTATCGAGATGAACCGCAAGAGCCTGTCCGAGATGGCTATCCAGGACACCGCCGCTTTCGCTGCTCTGGTGGAGCAGGTCAAGGCTGCTCTGAAGTAAGAATGTTTGAAAAGACCCGGCTTTTGCCGGGTCTTTTTGCCAGCCTTCCCCGGGGGAAGGTGGCCGAGCGCAGCGAGGTCGGATGCGGGAAGAATATCAGCTAGGAAGGGACGGTGAGATCCGTGGAATTAAAACATGTCGCTAACCGGGAGGGTCGGCTTTCCTCTATACTGAAAGAGGACATGGCCGTTTCCACGGGTCTTATGAACCGGCTGAAATGGCAGGACAAGATCCTTGTCAACGGCATCCCGCAACATACGGATTTTCCGGTAAAGCCCGGGGATGTGGTGTCCCTGCCTTTGGACGAGCCTGTGCCGGAATATCCGCCGGAAGCGGGAGAGCTGACGATCCTTTATGAGGATGACCACATTCTGGCTTTGGATAAACCGGCCGGGATGCTGATCCACCCCAGCCGTGCCACCATGACCGGCACGCTGGCAAACCGGGTGCTTGCGTATTATCAGGAAACCGGTCAGCAAAGTGCCTTTCATCCCATCACCCGGCTGGATCGGGATACCTTCGGCATTGTGCTGCTGGCAAAGAATTCCCATATCCATGCCCTGCTCAGTGCCGGGGAATTGCGAAAGACCTATCATGCCCTGGTCTGCGGTGGCCCGAAAGAGGAAAAGGGTGTTATCGATGCCCCCATCGCCAGACGACCGCTACCCAGTTTGTTACGTTATGTAAACCAGGAGGGCAAGCCGTCCTTAACGGAGTATGCCGTTCTGGCCCGGTTCGATGATTTTAGCAAACTGGCTTTGGTGCCGGTTACCGGTCGTACTCACCAGCTCCGGGTGCATTGTTCCTATATGGGTTTTCCCATTCTGGGCGACCCCCAGTATGGAAGCGAAGAAAGCAAGCTGCTTTCTGAAAAAATGGGCTTGACCACCCAGCTGCTGTGTGCCAAACAACTGGAATTTACCCACCCTATCACCGGCGAAAATCGGATCCTAACCTCCAAAATGTCTGTATAAACCGGCGTGTGAACGTTTCACACGCCGGTTTTTGCGGCGAAAAGCTGTCATTGCGAAGCCGGTGCACACCGGCTGTGCCGCCTGGGAATGACAAGCATTTGCTCGCCTATTTCCCTCTCTTCAGGTTGCCGATGAGCTCTAAAATGATGCGGCAGTGCTCCCGCTCCTGATCGGCAAGCCGGGCAAAGACCTGGCCGTACTCCGGGTCGTTGGAGCGGGCTTCATACTGAGCCAGACAATGCATTTCCTGCCCGTAGCACCGGCGCAGGATCGTTTCCGGCGGTTCCTGGCTGGGTGGTATGGTGCGAACGGTGGGGTGGGAGCCGGTGATCAAGGTGTAAATGCCCTTTAAGCAGGCGGTGTGGGCTTGCTCCTGCTCCGAAAGACGGCGCAGGGTGCCGCTTTCTTTCCCTTGAAACCGGCGGGACAGATGCAAATATGTAGTGGCATCTGCCCACTCCCGGGCGATCATCTCCGACAGCTCCTGCAAATCATGTTGAGGCTGGGTTACAGAGGTGACCCGCTGCCATACCTGGGCGGCTTTCTTCTTGTCGATGGTATCCATAAAACATCCATCCTTTCTTATGACGTCGCCTTTCAGTATAGCGCAGACCCTTTGCGGATTTTAGGGAAACAGAACCCCGCCGGAAAATTCCGGCGGGGGTTGCTTAACAGATATTTATTATGCGGCTGCTTTGATATTGGGGATATCCCAGAAGCGCATGACATTGGTGTAGGTTTGGTACATGGCGATGAGGCCGTCCTTTTGCGACTGGGTCAGATCCTCCCAGACAGCATCCGCCTTTTCTACCGCCTGCCGCAGGCTGAAACCGGTTTCCTCGCTGTAAACGATGCCATCTTTGGTTTCCAGATAGGCGCGGCCGTAGACCACGGTTTCCGAATTCCGCTTATTCAGGGAGTAGGTGTTGGTGGGCTTCATGATACCGGTCAGCAGGGTGCCGTTGCCGGTAGTTGTATTACCCCAGGAGGTGAACCGGGTGTACTGGCAGCCCTCGCCGCCTAAGGTGGGATTGGGGTTGACGCTGAGGATCACACCGTAGGCGATCACATCTTCTCTCAGCACCTCGTCCATACCGAACTGTCCCACATAGTAGATGCCGGCAGCGGAGGAACGGATGGCAATATTGGTCAGTGCCAGTTCCTTCTTATGGTAGGAGAAGCCATTTTCTTCTTCCACCACCACATAGCCCTCTGCGGGAACGCAGGTGCCGGCAGCGGACAGAATGCCGTAGCCTTGTGCATCTTCCACAGTATAGTCATCGGTGGCGCTGTCCTTGACGGTAGCGGTCTTGCCGTCGGCGATAGTGACATTGGAAGCATCGCAGCCCTTCAGATCCAGGTTGACGCTGTAAGGAATGGTGACAGCCTCGGTCTGGTCGCAGCCCAGAACCACATCCACACCGTCACGAGTAATGAAGCTATCTGCCACATTGGCCAGCTGACCCTGGTTCAAAACCAGCTTCAGACCGCCGATAGTGCCGGTGGCGTTGTTTGCCTTACCGTGGATGGTATTGGTGGTCAGATCGATGCCATTGAGGATCACTGTCACGGTGCCGCCCACATTACCGGCAGTTCGGGAGCCTGCGTAAATCTTGGGGGAGGTGACACCCTCGCCCAAAACCAGGGTCACATTACCGGTCACATTACCTTTACTGGTATTGCCGCAGTACAGTTCCGTCCGGACGGTTACATTTTCCAGACTGATATACACATCACCTGTGGTTGTGCCGGAATACGAGGGGGTCACGCGGCTGACACTGCAATCCGACAACACGACTTTGGCATTTCCTGTGAGTCCGGTAGAATAGCTGTTGACATACACCGTCAGCCAGGTGCCGCCTTTAATCGTCATGTCGCTGCCGGAAGTGGCCGCGTCGTAGCGACCGCCAATCAAATTGAAGCTGTTTCCATCCTTGTTTGCAACGGTTTTAACAGAGTTCTCGATCACCAGCTTATGTCCACCGGCACATAAGAAGTTGTCGGAGTACCGGGTGGTCAGTGTCAAGGTCATATTCACCATGGTAGTGTCGCCACCCATGGTGAAGATACGCTTTTCCGAAGATCCGGTGCTATGGACGATACCTTCCTCGCCGGTTTTGGAGGTGATGATCACGGGGTAGTCGTGTGCCGGCAGCGTATAATTATACTGGTTGACAGTTACATTTCCGGTTAGCAGGATCTTGCCGGAAACACCTTCTGCCGCATATTGCATCAGGAAATCCAGCTGTTCATAGGCTTTCTCAAAAGTCTTAACTGGGGAAGCTTCTGTCAGTGCATCATTTGTATCGTCGCCATTCACGCCGTCCAAATAGACAACGCACTGGCCGAGGGGTTCGTATCCCAGTGTCAACACCGCATCCAGGCTGGCAAGGGTGTCACCGTTTTCCACAAAGCGGACATAGTACTTGCCAACGGGCAAACCTGTGATCTCGGTAGCGCCAGCGGTCACAGTTGTGTAACTGCTGTCACCTTCTGCCCGGTATTCATAGATTTTGTTTATATCCAGACCGGTGATTTTGCCGGTTTGGCCGATTTCCTTTGCGTTGACAACCGTAAGGCCTACGGGTGCTGCCGGTTTCTGACCCACAAAGTCCACGAAGCCGTCGGCGTTGAGATTGCGGATATAGCGGTAGATGGGGAACGTGCCGTCGGTGGCGGTGATGATTTCCTGCTGGACCAATGTGCCCTTGTCGCTCGCCTGCATATCCACATCCGGCTCCATAAGTCCTGCCAGAATGTAGCCGTCCACCTGGTTCATGGTAAACACGTAGGCACCATTGGGGAAGGTCACAGCGGATTCCTCTGTCAGGGTTGCTTCGGTAACCGTACCGGTGTACTGCTGCAGCATCAGCGAACTGCCGGCCTCGATAAAGGTATAGGAAATGCCGTGCTTGTCCATCAAGTCCAGAACAGTCTGGTTCCAGCTCTCCCCGGCAGGGATCACATAAGCGGTGGGCAAGGTGCGGGAGCGCTCCACATGATCCCGAATGGTAGCGGCGATGGTCACATCGGAAACCTCACCGGCCACGGTAACCTTCTTGGTCACGGTGTCATATTCCGGATGCTTGGTCGCGCTGCTTTTCATAATGTAGTAGTCGCTGTCGTCGTAGGTCAGGCCGTTATTGACGAGCACCTCCTGCTGCGCTTTCACGGTTTTCTTCAGTTCGGCTGTATTTTCGACAGCATACCCCAGTACACCCTCCACGGCGGAGATCTGAGACATCATCCGGCGCTCGTAGTTGTGCAGACCGCCATCGATACCCTCGGTTTCGATGAGCACGTGGAACACGCCCCGCTGGGCGGTGTTGCAGCTGCCCACATTGCCGCCGTCACCGCCGCTGACAGAGCCGTCATAGAAGCAGTAGGTCAGGCCGTTTTCCTTCAACTTGGCAAAAGCGGAATAGGAGATGTCGATGGCCATTTCCTTGAATTCCGGCTCCATCCAGTCAATAAAGGAGGTCAGCAGCATAGCATCTCTGGAATTTACGGCGGAGAAATCGGGGTGGACATGGTATTCATGCCCGTCGATCACCAGTTCGGGGTCAAAGAGATTGAACGCCCGCATACGGTGCTGGGCTTCTGCGGTTTCCAGGCGCATGAAATCCCGGTTGATATCTATCGTAGCGGTGCTTCCCTCCTGATAGGTGCCACGGTAGCTCTTGTAGGCACCCCAGGGATTCATTCGGGGGATCACATAAATGTTCAGTTTGTCCAGAACACTCTCACCGTAATCACCGTCTAAGCGCTTGAGCATAGCCAGGGCAGCTTCACCGGCGGCCGGCTCCAGCGAGTGGATCTGGGCTTGGTAATGGACGGTGACCTTGCCGTTTTTCTCGCTGTCGGCCTTTATCAGTGCAGCCGCTTCTTCCAGCGTGTCGGCACCGGACAGGTCGGCTTTTGTGAATATCACCAGGGGCAGCTCAAATCTTTGGGCTTCCGTGGGACCGCTGCTCTTGCCCAGAATGTAAACATACATATCGTCATCCGCATCGTCAAGGCCTTCAATGTAGGTCATCATTTCTGTCTGCGTCGTCTGACGGTGAGGGTTGCGGCCTTCCGCGTAAGCCGGGGTAGTAAAGACTTCCGAATAGGACGGCCACAGTTCCGGGGACGAGGGAGAATGCGCCATCATTTCGTCGGTTTGCCGGGAGATCTGCTGGGAGGGGTCCCAGCCGTTGGTGGAACGCAGGGGTGGTGTGACATCGATCACCGTCTTGGTGGCAGCCTCTTCCGCAGTGATATACAGGTTTTGACGCAGATGATAGCGGCTGTAGCCGGTGGTTGGCTTGGCGGTGTAGTAATACTTGCCTCCGGCTTCTACCTGGTAATAATAAGTCGTACCTTCGGTATAGACCGGCTCTATCAGCGTTGCGCTGTCGGTAATGCCCTTGTACATCTTCACCGTTACATCGCTGGCTGTGGTGGTCAGCACTACGCCATGGAAAGTCTCCTTGTCGAAGGCAGCGTAGTCAATTGTACCATCGGCATTCAGATTCCGGATGTAGCGGTAAATGGGGAACGAGCCATCGGTAGCGGTAATCAGCCCCTGCTGGGCAAAGGTACCGGTCTTGTCCGCCACATCGGGCACGTCCGGTTCCATCAGCAGCGCCAGAATATAACCATTTTCCTGAGCCATGGTCATCACATAAGCACCGTTGGGGAAGACCACGGTCTTTTCTGCTGTCAGCGCTGTTTTGGTGACGGTACCGGTGTACTGCTGCAACTGTACTGCGGTGTTTGCAGGCAGCTGGGTGTAGGCAATACCGTGGATGTCCAGCTTTGCCAGCACATCGGCAGTCCAGTCCTCCCCAGCAGGGATCACATATGCGGTGGGTGCTACACGGGACTGCTTCACCACATCGTAGATCTTTCCTTTCAGAACGGTGTCGGTGATCACGCCGCTGCCGGTATCCACCTGCTTGCCGTTGATGGAATGCTCCGGATAATAGGTAGCGTCGGACTCCAGAACGATAATGTCGCTTTCCTCGTAGGTCTTGCCACGGCTTACGATGTCAGCGCGCTGATCGTCAACAACCTTCTGCACAGAAGCGGTATTGGCGTTCACATAGTCCAAAACGGCGGTGACATAGGTAACATGGGACATGATGCGCCGCTCCATCTGCTGCATGCCGCCGGCGATACCCATGGATTCATTCAAAAATACCAGGCTGCCGCGCATGCTCACATTGGTGGAGCTGATATTGCCACTGTAACCATTGATGCTGGAGGAATACCAGCCGTAGCTCAGATTGTTTTCCTTTGCCCGGTCAAAGATCTTGTAGGTGATGGTCATGGCCATATCCCGGTATTCGTCGGTGGCCTTGGGGGTGAAATTGGTGCTTACCCACACGTCACGCAGGCTCACCTGCTCCTCTTCCGGGTGGAGATTGCACTCATGGGAGTCAAGACAGACTTCGGGCGCAATGGCATTATAGAGTTTCGTCCGCAGCTGGACTTCGTTGCTCTCCAGCTTCAGAAAATCCCGGTTGGGGTCAATTCTGGTTCCGTTGGCATAGACCTGGCGCAAGGTCATATAGACACCGTAGGGGTTCAGTCTGGGGATCACGCAGATATTCATGTTTTCCAACAGATCCTCACCATACGCACCGTCAAAGGCTTTCAGCATCGCCAGCGCAGCCTCGCCGCCGCCGGGTTCCAGACCGTGGATCAGCGCCTGATACATAACGGTCAGCTTGCCGTTGCCTTTTACCAACGCAGCGGCCTCTTCCCAGGTGGTGGCGCCGGACAGGTCGGTGGTGGAGTAGAATACCACGGGAATATCAAAGATCTCGGAAGCCTTGCTGCCGCCGCTCTTACCCAAGTTGAAGACGTACATATTGTCGTCGGCACCGTCCAGCTGGCCCATGTAGTCCATCATCTCGTTCTGGGTGGTCTGCTTGTTGGGCGTGCGTGGATTGGTAAAGACCGGGGTGGTAAAGGCCCAGTCATAGTCCGGCCACAGGTCGGGACTGGAGGGGTAGGCTGCCGCCATGGCCTCATCGGAATAGCTGAGGATCTGTGCCCAGGTATCCCAGCCGGAGGTGGAACGCTTTGCCGGCGTGACATCCAGCACGATTTTGGTGTTGGCTTCCTCCGCAGAAATATAGATATTCTTGCGGATATTGTAGCGGCCACTGCCGGAGGTGGGCTTTGCTACATAGTGATAGGTGTTACCGGCGGTCACCTCATAATAATAGGTAGTACCTTCGGTGTACACGGGAGTCATCTTGGCTGCATCGTCAGCGCGGCCGTTGTACAGGGTGACGGTCACATCGCTGGCGGTGGTTGTCAGCACCAAACCCTTGAAATTTTCCGTGTCAAAAGTCTCGTCTGTTGCCGTGGCCGCAGGGGCCAGCAAGGCCAGTACCAGAATCAGCACCGGAAGCAGCTTTGTAAGCCGCTTGAACGAAATTTTTCCCATAAATATGCTCCTTCCCATTGTAAATAGATTGATAATCATATTTTAGTGTGATAGACTATGGAAAAACACTACTGTTTTTTAGATTTCACTTGCAGTTCTTTAGATAGGAGCAACTATGGAAATACAAAAATACTACCGCAAATGGGGAACACGGGATTGTCCCATTTCTCTGACGCACTTTCACGCCGGTATGACCAAGATACCGTACCACTGGCATCCGGAAATGGAGATCCTGTATGTGAAAGAAGGACAGCTGAACTACCTTGTGGAGGAGCAACCGGTTTTTCTCTCCACCGGAGATATTTTGATCTTGATGCCGGAGCAGGCTCACCAGATCGCAAATTACTCACCTGATGTGGATGTGCGACGTTTGACCTTTTCTCTGGACGGTCTGGAGCTTCCTGACTACCACGTTTTCCAAAAGGAATTTGTGCAGCCTTTACGCAATGGTCTTTTGGCAGTGCCTCAGGTTTTGCGTTCTGATCATCCGGCGCACAAACAGATTTATCAGATCCTGGTCGAGCTGCATACGCCACCTGTCTATACGCCGGGTTATCGCGTCTTTTTCTATGGTTCCGTGGTTTATCTGTGTGCGCTGTTGCGACCCTGGTGTGAAAAGAAAGCAGACATTTTGCCGGAAATCCATATCAAAAACGCCACCGTCCACAAGGCCATCATGTATCTGCATAACCAGTATGCCAAGCCGGTTACCCTGAACATAGTGGCAAAGCGAGTCCATCTGAACCCTTGTTACTTAAGCACGCTGATCAAGCAGGAGACCGGCATGACATTTTTGCAGTATTTGACGAAGGTACGGATTGAGGCAGCTACCTATCTTCTACGGCGGGATGATCTTTCCATGAGTGAGGTGGCGGAAAAAGCAGGCTTTGGCAGTGAAAGTATGTTTTTCCGCCGGTTTAAGCAGACTATGGGCATGACACCGAAGGAATACCAAAAACAGAACAAAAATGTGTAAAACGAACCCCACCGGGATTTCCCGGTGGGGTTTTGCCTTCTCTTGGGAGAAGGCAAAAATCTCTGATTTTTGACGGATGAGGGTGTTCCTGCGCTTACGGCAATTCCCCTTCTTGGAATCTCATATTCTTAGAGAGATTGCCACAGCCGGTGCGCGCACCGGCTTCGCAATGACACGAATTGACAGAGAAACCCCGCCGGAAAATTCCGGCGGGGATTGCTTAACAGATATTTGTTATGCGGCTGCTTTGATATTGGGGATATCCCAGAAGCGCATAACATTGGTGTAGGTTTGGTACATGGCGATGAGGCCGTCCTTTTGCGCCTGGGTCAGATCCTCCCAGACAGCATCCGCCTTTTCTACCGCCTGCCGCAGGCTGAAACCGGTTTCCTCGCTGTAAACGATGCCGTCTTTGGTTTCCATGTAGGCGCGGCCGTAGACCACGGTTTCCGCATTCCGCTTGTTCAGGGAGTAGGTGTTGGTGGGCTTCATGATACCGGTCAGCAGGGTGCCGTTGCCGGTAGTTGTATTACCCCAGGAGGTGAAGCGGGTATATTCGCAGCCCTCGCCACCTAAGGTGGGATTGGGGTTGACGCTGAGGATCACACCGTAGGCGATCACATCTTCTCTCAGCACCTCGTCCATACCGAACTGGCCCACATAGTAGATGCCGGCAGCGGAGGAACGGATGGCAATATTGGTCAGTGCCAGTTCCTTCTTATGGTAGGAGAAGCCATTTTCTTCTTCCACCACCACATAGCCCTCTGCGGGAACGCAGGTGCCGGTGGCGGACAGGATGCCGTAGCCCTGGGCATCTTCCACGGTATAGTCATCGGTGGCGCTGTCCTTGACGGTAGCAGTCTTGCCGTCGGCGATAGTGACATTAGCAGCATCGCAGCCCTTCAGATCCAGGTTGACGCTGTAAGGAATGGTGACAGCCTCGGTCTGGTCGCAGCCCAGAACCACATCCACACCGTCCCGGGTAATGAAGCTGTCTGCCACATTGGCCAGCTGACCCTGGTTCAAAACCAGCTTCAGACCGCCGATGGTGCCGGTGTCATTATTGGCCTTACCGTGGATGGTATTGGTGGTCAGATCGATACCATTGAGGATCACTGTCACGGTGCCGCCCACATTACCGGCAGTTCGGGAGCCTGCGTAGATCTTGGGGGAGGTGACACCCTCGCCCAAAACCAGGGTCACATCGCCGCCAACACTGTTTTTGTTGGTATTGCCGCAGTACAGCTCTGTGCGAACCGTCACATTTTCCAGGTCGATATACACATCGCCTCCGGTGCCGGCGTTATAGGAGGGGGTAACGCGGGAAACGGAGCAGTTCTTAGCCACCAGCTTGGCATCGTTTTGCACTTTGATGGTGTAGCCGCCCACATACAAGGTGGACCAATAACCGGAAAGGACTGTTGTATCCGCCTGGTAAATCGTGGCGTCCGTTCGGTAGTGACCGCCGCCGGAGATATTAAAGTAGTATTTGCTGGAGCCACTGGTTTTGGCCAGGCTGGTAACATTTTCACCGATGGTGAGCTTGTGGCCCTCACCGCACAGGAAGCAATAGGAGGAGTTCACGCCCAGGGTCAGGGTGATGTCATCAAAGGTGGTATCGCCACCCATACCCAGGTAGGGATTATCTGCGGTGGAAGACGGGGTGAATTTCACTGTACCGCCGGTGATCAGCAGGGGGTAGTCGTGGGCAGGCAGCACCTGGGCTTCGGTGAAGTTGTAGGTGCCTACGATATGGATGGTACCGGTAGTGCCCTCCGGCGCGTTGTCCAGAAGAGACTTGAGCTGTGTATGGGCTTGGGCGAAGGTGGCGACAGCGGCTGTTTCGGTGTAGCCGTCGTTGGTGTCGGCACCGCTTGTCTGATCCACATAAACGGTATAACTGACAAGGGAGTAGCCGATGGTGCAGGCTGTGTCGGCACTGGCGAAGCTGGTAGCTGTTTCAGCAAAACGGACATAGTACTTGCCAACAGCCAGACCGGTGATCTCGGTGGAACCGGCTTCCACGGCGGTGTATTCGTCGGCATCCTCTGCACGGTATTCGTAAGCCTTTTCGGCGTCCAGGCCGGTGATCTTGCCGGTGCCGCCAACTTCGGTGGCGTCCACTGCTTCCAGACCCACGGGAGCGGCAGGTACGGTGGTGGTGTCGATCTCGCCCTTTTCGTTCAGGTCACGGATATAGCGGTAAATGGGGAACTTGTCATCTGTGGCGGTGATGACACCGTCATGGACGAAAGTGCCCATGTACTTTTTCAGATCGCTGTTGTACGCATCGTTGTTATCCGGCTCCATCAGTGCCGCCAGAATCAGGGCATCCACCTGGTCCATGGTGAAGGCATAAGCGCCTTCGGGGAAGGAGAATACTGTTTCATCGGTGAGCCCGGCTTCGGAAACGGAGCCGTCATCCCGGGTGGATACCAGGGTATATTGTTGCAGGGCAATATTGGAGCCTGCGGGAATAAAGTCGTAGGAAATGCCCTGCTTGTCCATCAGGGAGAGGATCTTTGCGATGTTGGACAGATTTGCAGGAAGTACGTAGGCGGTAGGGGCGGGGCGGGAACGTTTGATGATGGTGGCTTCGGCGGCATCAAAGCTGGAGTTGTTGTAAAGAACGGTACCGCTGTCCAGGTTGACCCACTGGCCGGTGATGTGCAGCGCTTCATTGTCGGCAGATGTGCCGTCCAGAATGACAATGTCATCCTCTTCATAGGTTTTGCCGTTTTCCACGATGGTGTCCCGCTGTGCCCGGACAACGGTTTTGACAGCCTCGGCATTTTCGTCCAAATAGCCGAAGATACCGGTCATGGCGGAGTGATGGGCAGCCACGCGACGCGCATAATTTTGCAGGCCACGGTAGATGCCGTCGGTCTCCATCAAAATATGCATGGAGGCCCGGAAGGCAGTATTGGAGCTGCCGGTGTTGGGGCCAATGCCGTTGACGGAGTCACTATACCAGCTATAACTCAAACCGTCCGCCTTCATCTGATCGAAAGCGGCAAATGCCAGATCCAGCGCTGCATCCCGATATTCTGCGGAGAAGGTGGGCTGATAGTGGGTACACAGCATCATATCGTGCTTCTGGATCTTGGAGGTGGTTTCGGCCACCTGGAATTCGTGACCGTCCAGAACGACTTCCGGGTCAAACAGATTGTAAGCCACCATGCGAAGCTGGGTCTCTTTTGTCCAAAGACGCAGGAAGTCCCGGTTGGGGTCGGTGGTGGAGCTGCTGGTCAGGTATACCTGACGCTGGCTCTTATAAGCTCCGTAGGGATTTAGACGGGGAATCACGTAGATATTCATGGAATCCAGCAGACCTTCGCCGTATTCACCGTTCAGACGCTTCAGCATACCCAGGGCTGCTTCACCGGCAGCGGGCTCGTTGCCGTGGATCTGGGCCTGGTAGTGAACTGTCAGCTTCTGGTTGTCGTTCACCAGCGCAGCAGCTTCTTCCAGGGTCTCAGCACCGGAAAGGTCGGTGGTGGTGAAGATGATGAGCGGGATGTCAAAGGCTGTGCCGCCGGACTGACCCAGGGTGTAGACATACATGTTGTCGTCAGCCTGGTCCAGGGAGGCGATGAACGCTTCCATCTCGGTCTGGGTGGTCTGCTTATGCTGGGTACCCCGATCGCCAAAGGCCGGTGTGGTAAAGGCATCTGCGTACTGGGGCCACAGGGAGGGATCGGAGGGATAAAGGTTGGTCAAAGTCTCGTCGGTGTAGTGACGGATCGCTGTGGAGGGATCCCAGCCGTTGGTGGAACGTATTTCCGGGGTCACATCCATAACGGTCTTGACCAGCGCCTCTTCTTCGGAAATATAGATGCTGTAATGGTCGTTATAGCGAGCATAGCCGGAGGTGGGCTTTGCGATGCAGGTGTATTTGCTGCCGGCGGTGACTTCATAGTAATAATTCGTACCATCGGCAGTTGTTTCGGTGTGCACCGGCTCCATCACATTGGAAGCCGATGTGCTGAAACCGCTGTACAGTGTTACGGTCACATCATCGGCCGTGGAGGTCAGTACCAAGCCAACAAAATTTTCTGTGTCGAATTCCTCAGCGGTGACAGTTGCAGGTACCAACGACATGCACAGTACCGCCACCAGCAGCACACTCAGGAGCCGCTTGAACGAAGAATGTTTCATAGTAAAATCCTCCCATCATAAAAAGGTTGATAAATACATTTTATTATGGTATAAATAGGATAACAATACCGATTCTTACGGTTTTACTCCCACAGATTATGATTGGAGGAAAAGAAATGGAACCGGAGAGAAGCTATAAGCAGCGGGGTACGCCGGACTGTCCCATCGAGGTGTACAGCAGCAAGACGACGCCTGACCATATTCGGTTTACCCATTGGCATCCGGAACTGGAGCTGCTTATTATAAAAAATGGGCACTCTGTCAATCGGATGGACAAGGAGATGATCCGGGTAAATCCGGGGCAGATCTTGGTGATCCCCCCGGGTGTGATCCACGGGCAGCAGCAGTTTTCACCGGATTTGATGGGGTATAGCATCGTGATTGCCCCGGAGGCGGTTACCCTGCCGGAAAATCATATATTCCAAAAGGAATTCGTAGAGCCCTTGCAGGCAGGCTCTCTTCGGCTGCCCTATCTTCTGTCTCCCGGAGAAGAACTCCATACAGCACTGTTTCCGACCATGGCGGCACTGCCAAAGTGCAAGATTTATGAGGAAGACTATAAGCTCAGGCGATTCACTGCCGCTATGACCATCTGCCTGACGCTGGCCGCCTTCTGCAAGAAAGAGGGAAAGGTAGCCCCCTTGCCGAAAGGAAATCCGGCGGTGAAGGAATGTATGCGCTATATCCATCGCAATTATACAGAACCCTTGACCATTCAATCTCTGGCAGACCATGTCCACCTGCAACCCAACTATCTGTGCGCCTTGTTCAAGGAGCATACCGGACAGACGGTTATGGAGCATTTGACCCAGATCCGTGTAAACGCTGCGACTTTTTTGCTGCGCAATAACGACCTGCCCATGAGCCGGGTGGCGGAGCTGTCGGGTTTTCACAGTGAGAGTGCCTTCTTCCGTCAGTTTAAGAATTGGATGGGCGTGACACCCAGCGTTTATCAAAGAAACAATAAAAGCACATAAACAAGACCCCGCCGGAACAATTCCGGCGGGGTGAAATTTACGACTGCTGTAACTGTTGTTTGGTATATTGCAGGGTGTAAAGCTGATGGTATCTGCCTTTCAGCGCCAGAAGCTGCTGGTGATTGCCCTGCTCCATGATCTGTCCTTGAGACAGCAAAATGATATTGTCGGCGTGTTGGATGGTGGAAAGACGGTGGGCCACGATCAGCATGGTGCCGATATTCTTCATTTTTTCCAGAGAGTCCTGAATGAGGATCTCGGTTTCTGTATCAATATTGGCGGTGGCCTCGTCCAGGATCATCACCGCAGGCTTGTGGATGATGGTGCGGGCAAAACTGAGAAGCTGCCGCTGTCCGGCGGAGAAGTTATTGCCCCGCTCCCGGACGACCTCATCCAGACCGCCTTCCAGACGATTGATAAAGCTGTCGGCATTCACATATCGGGCGGCCTCCATCACCTCTTCGTCGGAAACGCCTTCCTTCCGCAGCAGAATGTTGCTGCGGATATCACCGGAGAAGAGGAACACATCCTGCAGCATCTGGCCGAAATGCTTTCGCAAAGAGGCAATTTTGATTTTCCGGATATCGATACCGTCGATCAAAATCTGGCCCTTTTGAATGTCGTAATTTCGACAGATCAAACTTAAAATAGTGGTTTTTCCCGAGCCGGTAGAACCGACAAAGGCCACCGTCTGCCGGGGCAACACATGGAAGGAAACCCCCTTGAGCACCCATTCATCCTTCTTGTAGGCAAACCAGACATCCTTAAACTCGATCTCGCCTTTGATCGTCTCCAGTTCCACGGCATCTTCCTCGTCGACCACCTGGGGAACCATATCCAGAATGGTAAAGATCTTCTCCGAAGAGGCGAAGGATTTTTGCAGCATATCAAACTGCTCTGCCAGGGTCTGAATGGGGTTGAAGAACTTGGAGATGTACATGTAGAAGGAGACCACTACATTGCTGGTGATGACCTGTCCGAAGAAGCTGAGGTTCTCAATATAACCCTTGGAACCCAGATACAAAAGGCACATGACACAGCTGATGTTCAGCATGTACACCATAGGACGGAATACACCAAAGACGAAAAGCCGCCCGTATTTTGCTTTCTGGAGCTTTTTGCTCCGTGTTACAAAATCCGTGTATTTGGTGCCCTCCTGGTTGAAAATCTGGGTGATCTTGATGCCGGAGAGGTTTTCGGACAGGTAGGTGTTGATGTCTGTGGTGGCGTCGCTGACGCTGCGGTGGACGGTGCGGGAGAATTTTCGGAAAACCACCGTGAACAAAAGCAGAAACGGCACAAAACACAAAACCATCAAAGTCAGTGCGTAGTTCAGAAGCAGCATGGCGCCCAGTACACCCACAATGACCATCACGTTTTTCAGAAGCGTTACCAGAATGTTGGTAAAGAGAAAGCTGATGGCGTTGGTATCGTTGGTGACGCGGGTCACCAGCTTACCCACGGGAATGTTGTTGAGCTGCTCATGGGAGAGGCTTTCGATGTGGACGAACAGATCCTGCCGCAGCGCGGAAAGGATCTTCTGGCCTGTTTTTTGCAGGATCATGGATTGCAGATAGGTACAAACCATGGACACCAGCAAAATGCCGGCATACACGATCACGACCTGCAGCAAGTAGCTGTACCGGAAGCCGGGAACCGTCACCGTTTCCACAATATGTCCCACCAGAAGGGGGGAGACCAGGTCGTAGACGATGGAGAAAAGCATCACCACAAACACCAGCACAAACTGCTTCCAGTAGGGCTTGGCGTACCGCAGGAGCCGTCCGATGATCTCGGTATCTTTCATGTGGCGGTCAAAGTCCTTGGGCTTGCTCCGCTTCAGAAGAATGTAGGCCAGTATGAAGATCAGGGAGAACACGCCGATGATGCTACCCAGAATCAGAATCGGCAAATACTCAGCCATTGTGCATGCCCCCTTCCTCTTCCAGCTTTTGCAGGTCTACCATTTTCCGGTATTCCGGGCTTTGCGCATAGAGGTCCCGGTGCCTGCCCACGGCGGTGAGTTGACCGTCCTCGATAAAGAGGATCTTGTCCATTTTCTCAATGGTGGAGATCCGGTGGGCGATCAAAATGGTGGTCTTGCCGGCCCGGGCCTCCTGGAGGTTATGCAGAATGGTCTGCTCCGTCTTGGTATCCACCGCGGAAACGGAGTCATCCAGGATCAGAATGGGCGCATCCTTCATCAGTGCCCGGGCAATGGAGATCCGCTGCTTTTGTCCGCCGGATACCGTTACGCCCCGTTCGCCCAGAATGGTTTCATAACCGTGGTGGAACTGGCGGATATTGCTGTCCACGTCCGCCAGTTTTGCGGCGTGCATCACTGAGGCCTGCTGCCGGGTGTCCACGCCGAAGGCGATGTTATTGGCAATGGTATCGGAGAACAGGAAGTTATCCTGGGGCACATAAGCGCAGGCTGCCCGGACAGACCGGATGGAAAGGGTGTTCACATCCTTGCCATCGATAAACACGGTGCCGTCGGGCACATTGTAAGTGCGCAGCAAAAGATCCACCAGGGTGGTCTTGCCGGAGCCTGTTTTGCCCACAAGACCCACGCTTTCACCGGCACGGATGGTAAAGGAAATATCCTTCAGACAGTCAAATTCCCCGTCGGGGTAGCGGAAGGTCAGGTTTTTGAAAGTGATCTCACCTGTGGGATTTTCCAATTCAGCCACACCGGGCTTGTCCACCACATCCTGCTTGGCATCCAAAAGCTCGCTGATACGGTTTAGGGAGGCTTTGCCCCGGCTGGTCATATCGATCAGCTCGGAAACAGCCATGATGGGCCAGACGATGGAGGTAAAGTAGCCGATGAATTCCACCAGCTGTCCGGCGTTGAATTTACCCAGGTACACCAGATAGCTGCCGTAGCCCAGGATAATGCAGATCACGCTTTCCACAAACAGCGTCACAAGAATGCGAAGCAGCACCGACGCCTTGGTATGGTCAATGTTGGCTTTCTCATTTTCCACATTCAGTTTTTTAAAGGCCATCAGCTCTTTGGCTTCTTTTACAAAGGCCTTGATAACGGCAATGCCGGAAAAACTTTCTTGAGAGAAATCCGACAGCTTGGAAAAGGCTTCCTGCCGGACGTCCCATTTTTTCATCATATAGCTGCCCACCACCGTGGCGGAGGCCAGCAGAAGGGCCATGGGGATCAGGGACAGAACTGTCAGCATGACACTCATGTTCCACATCTTGATAATGGCCAGACCCCCTAATAGCAGCGCGTCGAAGAACATCATGACGCCCCAGCCGAAGCATTCCTGAATGGTGTCTAAGTCATTGGTAAACAGGCTCATCAGGTTGCCTACTTTATTGACCTGATAGTACTCCCGGCTTAAGTCCTTGGCATGGTGGAACATCCGGTTGCGCAGATCGGTTTCCAGACGGATGGCGGTGCCCAAAAAGCAGATGCGCCATAAAAACCGTCCGATGACCATGCTCAGAATGATCCAAACCATGGGCATACAGATCCGTTCCATTAAAAAATCCATGGTAAAGGGAACCGAAACCCCGTCCACTGTCACAAAGCCGCTGGTAATACCGTTAATGACCATCTGGTACATGTTGGGGACAATAAGCTGCAAATAATCCACCGCGACCAGCGTCAAAAGACCCAATAGCAGCATGGGCCCGTGCTTCCGGTAATAGCGGTTGATGTGTTTGCCGAAAATCAAAGTGATTCCCCCTTTCTGATCGTGTTTTGTCATTCTACCACAAGGAAAGTCAATTCGCAACGATTTATAGAATTTTTCTGAAACCCTCTTTTCTTTTTCGCTCAAATGTGCTATTATAAGAAAAATAACAATGGCAGGAGGGCCGGACAATGGCAAGAACCAGCAATAAAGCAGACCTGATTGTGACATTTGTCAACGAATTTGTGCAGGAAAACGGTTATGCGCCGTCGGTTCGGGAGATTGGGGAAGCGGTGGGCCTGCGTTCCACGGCTTCTGTCAGCTATCATTTGCAGCAGCTTCAGGCAAAAGGTCTTCTGCTGGCCCCCGGTGGCAAGGGCCGCAAGCGCTCTATCGTCACAGCCAACCGCCCGGGCCAGATCCCGGTGGTGGGTGTGGTCACGGCAGGCCTTCCCATTCTGGCAGTGGAAAATCAAGAGGGAACCATGGCCTGGGACGGCGATCCTTCCTGTTTTGCCCTCCGTGTCCGGGGTGACAGTATGGTCAATGCCGGCATTTTGGACGGCGATAAGGTGGTAGTGCGTCCCCAACCCACCGCGGGCGACGGCCAGATCGTGGTGGCGCGGATCGGCGACGAGGCCACCGTTAAGCGGCTTTCCCGAAAAAACGGACAGGTCTGGCTGTTGCCGGAAAACCCCCGTTACGATCCCATCGACGGCAGCGAAGCGGAGCTGGTGGGACTGGTGAAAGCAGTGGTCAGAGAATACTGATTTTGCAGGCGTAATGTGTTGTTACGCCTGCACTTTTTGCAAGTTGTGAAATTTTTCCTGCAAATATAAAAAATAACGCAAAAACAATTGCAATTTCGTGGATTATGTGCTATACTATCTCGGCGTAAAAATATCAAATAACCAAAGTTTGGCGGGAGAACCGTCAAAGAAGACATGAAAGGGGTATAAACAATGTCTCACAAGTATGTTTATCTGTTCACCGAAGGCAACGGCAAGATGCGCGAGCTGCTGGGCGGCAAGGGCGCTAACTTGGCCGAAATGACCAACATCGGTCTGCCTGTCCCCCAGGGCTTCACGATCTCTACCGAAGCCTGTACCCAGTATTACGAAGACGGCCGTAAGATCAATGACGAGATCAAGGCACAGATCATGGAGTATGTGGAGAAGATGGAAGGCATCACCGGCAAGAAGTTCGGCGACCTGAACAATCCTCTGCTGGTCTCCGTTCGTTCCGGCGCCCGCGCCTCCATGCCCGGCATGATGGATACCATCCTGAACCTGGGTCTGAATGAGCAGGTCGTGGAAACCATGGCTGCCAAGTCCGGCAACGCCCGTTGGGCTTATGACTGCTACCGCCGTTTCATCCAGATGTACTCCGATGTGGTTATGGAAGTCGGTAAGAAGTACTTCGAGGAACTCATCGACAAGATGAAGGAAGAAAAGGGCGTTACCCAGGACGTTGACCTGACTGCCGAGGATCTGAAGGAACTGGCTGAGCAGTTCAAGGCTGAATATAAGAACAAGATCGGCAAGGATTTCCCCACCGATCCCAAGGAACAGCTGATGGGCGCTGTTGAGGCAGTGTTCCGCAGCTGGGATAACCCCCGTGCAAACGTTTACCGCCGTGACAACGACATTCCCTACTCCTGGGGTACCGCTGTCAACGTGCAGATGATGGCTTTCGGTAACATGGGCGATAACTGCGGTACCGGCGTTGCCTTTACCCGTGACCCCGCTACCGGCGAGAAGGGCCTGATGGGCGAGTTCCTGACCAACGCACAGGGCGAAGACGTGGTTGCCGGTGTCCGTACTCCCATGCCCATCGCTGAGATGGCTGAGAAGTTCCCCGCTGCTTTCAAGCAGTTCACCGAGGTCTGCCAGATCCTGGAAGACCACTACCGTGACATGCAGGATATGGAGTTCACCGTCGAGGACGGCAAGCTCTACATGTTGCAGACCCGTAACGGCAAGCGTACCGCTAAGGCCGCTCTGAAGATCGCTTGCGATCTGGTTGACGAGGGCATGATCGACGAGAAGCAGGCTGTTGCAATGATCGATCCCCGTAACCTGGACACCCTGCTGCATCCCCAGTTCGATACCAAGGCTCTGAAGGCCGCTGCACCTGCCGGCCGTGGCCTGGGTGCTTCTCCCGGAGCTGCCTGCGGTAAGATCGTCTTCACCGCTGAGGACGCTGTGGAGTGGAATGCCCGCGGCGAGAAGGTGGTTCTGGTTCGTCTGGAGACCTCTCCCGAAGATATCACCGGCATGAAGGCTGCCCAGGGCATCCTGACTGTCCGTGGCGGTATGACTTCCCACGCAGCCGTTGTTGCCCGTGGTATGGGTACCTGCTGCGTTTCCGGCTGTGGCGACATCAAGATGGACGAGGAGAACAAGCAGTTCACCCTGGCAGGCAAGACCTACCATGAGGGCGACTTCATCTCCATCGACGGTTCCACCGGCTGCATCTACGACGGCATTATCCCCACTGTGGACGCTGAGATCGCCGGCGAGTTTGGCCGTATCATGGCTTGGGCTGACAAGTACAGAACCCTGAAGGTTCGTACCAATGCCGATACCCCCCACGATGCCAAGAAGGCGCGTGAGCTGGGTGCCGAAGGCATCGGCCTGTGCCGGACCGAGCACATGTTCTTCGAGGCAGAGCGTATCGCTGCATTCCGTGAGATGATCTGCTCCGACACTGTAGAGGGCCGTGAGGCTGCGCTGCAGAAGATCCTGCCCTACCAGCAGGGTGACTTCGAGAAGATCTACGAGGCTCTCGAGGGCATGCCCGTTTGCATCCGTTTCCTGGATCCCCCGCTGCATGAGTTCGTTCCCACTGAGGAAGAGGATATCGCAGCGCTGGCAAAGGCCCAGGGCAAGACCGTCACCGATATCAAGAACATCATCCAGGGTCTGCACGAGTTCAACCCCATGATGGGTCACCGTGGCTGCCGTCTGACCGTCACCTACCCCGAGATCGCCAAGATGCAGACCAAGGCTGTCATCCGTGCCGCCATCAATGTGAAGAAGGCGCATCCCGATTGGGATCTGGTGCCCGAGATCATGATTCCCCTGACCGGCGAAAGCAAAGAGCTGAAGTTTGTCAAGGACATCGTCGTTGAGGTTGCCAATGCTGAGATCGCCGCTGCCGGTGTGGAGCTGCACTACGAGGTCGGCACCATGGTGGAGATCCCCAGAGCTTGCCTGGTTGCTGACGAGATGGCTAAGGAAGCAGAGTTCTTCTGCTTCGGCACCAACGACCTGACCCAGATGACCTTCGGCTTCAGCCGTGACGACGCAGGCAAGTTCCTGACTGCTTACTATGAGAGCAAGATCTATGAGAACGATCCCTTCGCCAAGCTGGACCAGAACGGTGTGGGTAAGCTGATGCAGATGGCTGTTACCAACGGCCGCGCTGCCAACGAGAAGCTGCACTGCGGTATCTGCGGCGAGCACGGCGGCGACCCCGTCTCCGTGGAGTTCTGCCACAAGATCGGCCTGGACTACGTGTCCTGCTCCCCCTTCCGTGTGCCCATCGCCCGTCTGGCTGCCGCCCAGGCTGCAATTAACGAAAGTAGGAAGTAATTTAGCCCTAATTTCAAGGGTAAATCAGAGTTCATTTGTAAAGGTTTATCAAAAAATCTTTACTAAGGACGATGCAAAGGCTTACCTTTATGCTGAGTCCACAAAACACAGAATCCTACAATGGCAGGATATTGAATTAAATATCTTGATTTAAAAACAAATTAGAGCTATGTCATTCATTTGGCATAGCTCTTTTTGTATTTCATCTCGTCTTTGCTTAGTTATCTTTTTTTGATAATATGAAATAAGGACTCTATCATCCGTGCTGGTTGATAAAGTCCTTTTACTTTTTATTTTTCTTTCGGAGCGTTTCAATAGTGATTAGAAGAAAGTGCATATCCTCGTCGGAGAGGTCAGATACATCTATCATCTTCTTATGGTCAATGCCTAAAAGATAGTCGGTAGTGACGTGAAAAATATCCGCTAACTGAATGAGTACATCCGGAGAAGGTGTTCTCTCCTGCAATTCGTAGTAAGATACAACAGACTTGGTTATGCTTAACCGCTTGGCTAATTCTGTTTGGGTCATTCCTGCCTCTGTACGCAGCGTTTTTAACTTATCTCCAAAGTTGACCATATTAACACCTCCGTTCTAAGATAGTTTACCCTATTATCGTAAGTATTAGGTTGATATGTGTATCAATCCAGTTGACATTGAATAAAAAGTATGCTAAAATGTACTTGTAGTATGCGTTAGGGTCATAATCTCATAGCTGAGAATAAAGGAGCTTGCTTGCGATGAATAACATTAAAAAATCAATTAGCTTTGTATTTGTTTTAATCATAACAATACTGCTGTGTAGTTGTGATGTTGCCCCGTCCTCAAATGATGGTAATAACATATCTGAATCGTCTGGAATAGATGAACAATCTATATTTGTTGGCGAATGGAAATGTCTAAAAGAAAATTCCTGCAACAATATGGAAATAACTCTTTCTATTACACAGGAGAACGGAGAACTTAATGTTGTAAGAGATATGCAGAGTGATTCTCCATCTGGGTCAAAAATCATTTTCTCTGTTGATATTCCTGAGGGAACTTCTTTTTACTCGTCACATACAAAAGGTACATATGAACTGAAGGATAGTGTGTTACAAGAAACATTTGAAAACGGCAAAACAAATTACTACTCTGTTACCGGTGAGCTATCGACAAATATTTGTGAGTTTCCTTTCTGCTCAAAAGAATGTGGAGATGTAACATATTGTGAGACCCATAACACAACTGATAAAAGATATAGTTCTTTAACCGATTCAAACAAGCAATCAATTTGTTATTATATAGAAGGAAGATATGATTACTACGATAGCCTTAATAATGGCTATGCTGGTGATAAATATTCTGACCAAATAATGCAGGAAGCAGCATCTAAATATGGAATTACCTCCGAACAGGCATACATAATTTGGATGAATTACTACTCATATTAAGGAAGGTAATAGATATGGCTCTTATCAAATGTCCTGAGTGTGGAAAAGAAATTTCGGACAAGTCATCGGCTTGTATTCATTGTGGATTCCCTCTTGAAGCTGCTGAGCCGAAAGAGAATGTAAATAGTATTGTCGCTTTGTTTGAAGCATATGCCGCTAATAGCGCATCTGTTGGAGATGTCAGCAACATCTTCTCAAATGTTATGCAAGAGGTTTATAACATCAAACAGTCTCACAGTGAACAAGAAGCGGCTGACTTAATAGCCAAAGGCATTATTGATGGTTTGATTATAATTCCCAGCAAGCTAAGCTGGATGAACGGCAAGCAGTATTGTGAGCTAATCAATTATAAAGCTCTGTCTGCTGAAGGTATGGACTATTTCACTAATCAGCTTCATTCCGTACTCTCTATCAAAAAGTTTTATGATGACGGTAGCGGTGGTTACACCTATATTACGACTTTCTTCTATGCTGCATATATGGTGTTGCAATATGGCTCTGAGAGTAATAAATCAAAGCTGATGACTATACTCAGAACTTCCTATTGTGGCAGTAAACAATCTTGGTATGACCACGTTGTTTCGATGTTCAGGCAGCACGGAGGCGGTAACTCAGCACAGCAGATAGCCGCCGTTCAAAGTAGCTTGCAAAGCATTAAGTGTCCTGTTTGTGGTTCTACCCGTGTCAATAAAATATCAACGGCAAATAGACTTACCTCTGTGTTTGCGTTTGGACTTGCATCTTCCAAAATTGGAAAACAGTATGAATGTAAATCCTGCAAACACAAATGGTAATAGGAGATGAGAAAATGGGTAAACATTACTATTGTCCTTATTGTGGAGAAACACAATTTCCCCATAGAACCGAGTGCGTGAAATGTCATTCCCGTGTTGGTTTAGTAGAATCAAAATATGACAGCACATATTATCAAGAAATGTCACAAAAGCGTTGCGGTGATTTTTCTCAATGGTATTCTTTTCTTTTACAGGAAATAAGACAAAATCCGTTATTCAATGAGGATTTATATTATGGCTCAGAGTATAAACAAGCTACGTCTAAGCCTATAACTAAACCTCAGGCAAAAGAAAAAGTTGAGGATGAAACTACAAGGCAAGCAAAAGCCATAAAGGAAATTGAATCCAAAAAAGCGAATAGCGGTAAGAATACCCTTATTTCTGCTTTAGTATCTATCGGCTCATTGGGATTAGCGTTTGGAGTAGCATATTTACAAATTGAATTTATGATATATGTATGTGTTATTTCTTCGGCTATTGGATTCTTTGCGTTTTTAGGCTTTTTAGGTGAATGGCGAATACATCAAAAAGATTTAGCATTAGTCAGAAGCAATTTTAAGGAGTATGAAAAACTACTCAATAAGAGAGCAGAAGAAAACGCTAATTTCCAGCAAGCACAACAGCAGCAATGGCAAAATACACATCCGGTCTGTCCCTCTTGTGGTAGCAGAAATACAAGCCGGATTAGCAATTTGAACAGAACAGCTTCCGTAGCTACTTGGGGTTTGGCTTCTTCAAAAATTGGTAAACAATACGAATGTAAGAATTGTAAACATAAGTGGTAAGGAACAATGAAACAGCGAATAATCATAGCCGGAAGTAGAAACTTTAATAACTATCCCTGTCTTGAATATGTAGTTGACCGCTATTTTTCAAAGTTTGTCACCGATAAACAAGATGTTCAAATAATAAGCGGCACTGCCAAAGGTGCGGATAGTTTAGGAGAACTTTATGCCGAAAAGCACGGTATAGGGGTTATTCGTTGTCCTGCAAATTGGGATAAATATGGGAGGGCAGCCGGATACAGACGAAATGAAGAAATGGCTATTCTCTCTATGTCCGATGGTTACACGGGAGTTTTACTTGCTTTCTGGGATGGTCTAAGCAGAGGTACTAAACATATGATAGACCTTGCCGAAAAGCATAATGTTAAAGTATATATTATAAAGATTAAGGCGTGACTTTTGACGGTCACGCCTCTTTCTTATTTAGTCGATGGGATTACAGCTAAAAGAGTATTTCATAATTCCAGTATAATCTCCCGGCGTTCCCCATTGAGAGATTTCAAGACCGAAATATTTAACGCAGGAAGTCCCATTCGGAAAATCGGATGCTGTAAAAGATACAATAGGTTCATCGGATGATGATACGTTAATAGTGCTGTCACCCTCATATCTAAGTATATAGCATTCGGTGC
>SVLT01000026.1 GCA_015067845.1 Oscillospiraceae bacterium | reverse complement strand
CATTATTCGTGAGAAAGAGACCAACGTCTGAGGAGGAAGCGTAAATGACTGAGAATAGAGCATTCCGTAAAACCAGAATTGGTCAGGTCGTCTCCGATAAGATGGACAAGACCATTGTGGTTGCAATTGAGGATAGCGTGCAGCATCCTCTGTACAAGAAGACCATGAAGCGGACTTACAAGCTGAAGGCCCACGATGAGAACAACGAGTGCGGCATCGGCGATACCGTAGAGGTCATGGAGACCCGTCCCCTGTCCAAGGACAAGAGATGGAGACTCATCAGAATTATTGAAAAGGCTAAGTAAGGAGGTCGGCAGATTATGATTCAGATGGAAAGCTACCTGAAGGTTGCCGACAATACCGGCGCCAAGGAAATCCACTGCATCCGGGTTCTGGGCGGCTCCAAGCGTAAGTTCGGCAACATCGGTGATGTTATCGTGGCTTCCGTTCGTAAGGCTGCTCCCGGCGGCACTGTTAAGAAGGGCGAAGTCGTTAAGGCTGTTATCGTCCGTACCAAGCGGGGCGTCCGTCGTGACGACGGCACCTACGTCCGCTTTGATGAGAACGCTGCCGTTATCATCAAGGAAGACAAGAACCCCCGTGGTACCCGTATCTTTGGACCGGTTGCTCGTGAGCTGCGTGAGAAGGATTACATGAAGATCCTCTCCCTGGCACCCGAAGTCATCTAAGGGGGAACCAAGGTATGAACATTAAGAAGAATGATACCGTTATCGTCCTGTCCGGTAAGGACAAGGGCGTCAAGGGCAAGGTCCTGGTTGCCATGCCTGCTGAAAACAAGGTCATCGTGGAGAAGGTCAACGTCGCTACCTGCCACACCAAGCCCCGCCGTCAGGGCGAGACCGGTGGCATCGTAAAGAAGGAGACCCCCATCCGCTCCTGCAAGGTCGCTCTGTACTGCGAGAAGTGCGGTAAGGGTGTCCGCGTCGGCTACAAGGTAGAAGACGGCAAGAAGACCCGCATCTGCCGCAAGTGCGGCGCCGAAATCTAAGGAAAGGAGTTATCACAATGGCTAACAGAATGAAAGAAAGATATGTCGCTGAGATCGCTCCTGCCCTGAACAAGAAGTTTGGCTACAAGAGCGTTATGCAGATCCCCAAGCTGGACAAGGTTATTGTCAATGTCGGCTGTGGCGAGAGCAAGAACAACGCTAAGGAAATTGAAGCTATCTGCAAGGACATCGCCACCATCACCGGCCAGAAGCCTGTGACCCGGAAGGCCCGCAAGTCCGTTGCCAACTTCAAGCTCCGTGAAGGCGAAACCGTTGGCGTTATGGTCACGCTGCGCGGTGAGAAGATGTACGAGTTCCTGGACCGTCTGTTCAGCGTTGCGCTGCCCCGTGTCCGTGACTTCCGTGGCATCAACCCCAACGCCTTCGACGGCCGCGGCAACTATGCCCTGGGACTGAAGGAACAGCTGATCTTCCCTGAGATCGAGTACGATAAGGTAGATAAGATCCGTGGTATGAACATCTGCATTTGCACCACCGCTACCACCGATGAGGAAGCCAAAGAGCTGCTGACCCAGCTGGGCGCTCCCTTCCACGCTTGATTTTAGGAGGATTCAGTAATGGCAAAGAAGTCTATGATCCTGAAGCAGCAGGCTGAGGCAAAGTTCTCCAGCCGCCGCTACAACCGCTGCAAGATCTGCGGCAGACCCCACGCTTACCTGCGCGATTACGGCGTATGCCGTATTTGCTTCCGTGAACTGGCTTACAAGGGCCAGATCCCCGGTGTCCGTAAGGCCAGCTGGTAATCAGCGCGCGGTCGTTAGAATTACAATGTAAAACAGATTCGGTTCGTCCCGGGAAGATGGGGAAGGGTAACCTTCCCGCATTCCCCGGATACCCCCGGATCTTAACGGGTAAAGCCCGTAACTTCTAAAAGGAGGATATTAACATGCAAATCACCGATCCCGTAGCAGATATGCTGACCCGTATCCGGAACGCGAATTCTGCAAAGCACGAAACTGTGGATGTTCCTGCTTCCAACCTGAAGAAGGCCATTGCTCAGATCCTGTTGGACGAGGGCTACATCAAGGCCTACTCCGTTGAAGAGAACGGCAACCAGGGCATCATCCACATCACCCTGAAGTATCTGGCAAAGAAGCAGCCTGTGCTGTCCGGCCTGCGCCGCGTTTCCAAGCCCGGCCTGCGTGTTTACGCCGGTGCAGAGGAGATGCCCCGCGTTCTGAAGGGCCTGGGTATTGCCATCGTTTCCACTTCCAAGGGTGTTATGACCGATAAGAAGGCTCGCGAAAACCACATCGGTGGCGAAGTCCTGGCCTTCGTTTGGTAAGGAGGAAAGCGGAATGTCTAGAATTGGTAAAAAGCCGGTTATTGTTCCGGCAAATGTCACCGTTGCTATCGCAGATAACAACGTCGTGACTGTTAAGGGCCCCAAGGGCGAGCTGACCTACGGATTCCACCCCGACATGATCCTGAAGCAGGAAGGCAATGTGGTTACTGTAGAGCGTCCCGATGAGGAGCACCTGCACAAGAGCCTCCACGGCCTGACCCGTACTCTGCTGAGCAACATGGTCGAGGGCGTTGAGAAGGGCTACTCCAAGGAATTGGAAGTCAACGGTACCGGCTACCGTGCTGAGAAGAAGGGCAACCAGCTGGTCATGCGTCTGGGCTACTCCCATGAGGTATTCATGGACGAGATCCCCGGCATCACCATCGAAGTTCCCGCTCCCAACAAGATCATCATCCGCGGCATTGACAAGCAGGTCGTTGGCCAGTTTGCAGCCGAAGTCCGCGGTAAGCGTCCCCCCGAACCCTACAAGGGCAAGGGCATTAAGTACACCACCGAAGTTATCCGCCGTAAGGCTGGTAAGACCGGTGGCAAGAAGTAATGGAGGTGTGCCGAAATGGTTAAAAGAATCGACAAGAACGCTATGCGCCTGAAGCGGCATGTCCGCGTTCGTGGCAAGATCTCCGGCACCCCCGAGTGTCCCCGTCTGAACGTGTTCCGCAGCAATGCGAACATCTACGCCCAGCTGATCGACGACGTTAACGGCGTGACCCTGGCTTCTGCCAACACCCTGGAGAAGGGTTTTGAGGGTGCCACCGGCAACGTTGAAGCTGCCAAGAAGGTTGGCCTGGCTCTGGCTGAGCGCGCTAAGGCAAAGGGCATCGAAGAGGTCGTTTTCGACCGCGGCGGCTATATTTTCCATGGCCGTGTCGCTGCTCTGGCTGAGGGCGCCCGCGAAGGCGGCCTGCAGTTCTAAGGTAGAGGAGGAAAAGAAATGGCTTACAATAAGACTCCTAACAATGAAGCTTCCGAGCTCATTGAAAAGGTCGTTTATCTGAACCGTGTCAGCAAGACCGTTAAGGGCGGCCGTGTAATGAAGTTCTCCGCTCTGGTCGTTGTGGGCGACGGTAAGGGTACCGTTGGCTACGGCCTGGGCAAGGCTGCCGAAGTTTCCGAGGCTATTCTGAAGGGCATCGCTGATGCCAAGAAGAACATGGTCAAGATCGCTCTGGCAGACGGAACCATTCCTCACGATGTCATCGGCATCTTCGGTGCCGGTACCGTTATGCTCAAGCCCGCTCCTGAGGGCACCGGCGTGATCGCCGGCGGCGCTGTCCGTGCTGTTATGGAAGCTGTCGGCATTCGCAACATCTGCGCTAAGTGCCTGCGTTCCAATAACCCCCAGAACGTGGTCAAGGCTACCATGGAAGGTCTGAAGACCCTGCGTTCTCCCGAGCAGATCGCTGCTATCCGGGGCAAGAGCGTAGAAGAAATCGTTGGTTAAGGAGGGCAATTAACATGGCAAACCTGAAAATTAAGCTTGTTAAGAGCCTGAACGGCCGGCTGGAAAAGCATATCGCAACTGCTGCTTCCCTGGGTCTGCACAAGATCGGCCAGGAAACCGTCCAGCCCGACAACACCCAGACCCGCGGCAAGATCGCTAAGATTGGCTATCTGCTGCAGGTCACCGAAGTAGAGTAAGGAGGAGACAAGAAATGAAACTCCATGAACTTGCTCCTGTCGTGGGTTCTACCCATGTAGGTAAGCGTAAGGGCCGTGGCATCGGCACCGGTAACGGCAAGACCGCTGGCCGTGGCCATAAGGGTCTGTATGCCCGCTCCGGCGGCAAGGTCCGCGCCGGCTTCGAAGGCGGCCAGATGCCTCTGGTTCGCCGCATCCCCAAGCGTGGTTTCAACAACATCTATGCAAAGCCTCTGACTGCCATCAATCTGGCTGTTCTGAACCGCTTTGAAGACGGTGCAGTTGTTGATGCTGCCGCTCTGATTGAGAAGGGCATCATCAATGCATGCCCTTACGGTCTGAAGGTCCTGTCCAATGGTACCCTGACCAAGAAGATTACTGTTAAGGCAGCGGCTTTCTCTGAGTCTGCAAAGGAAAAAATCGAGCAGGCAGGCGGAAAGGCCGAGGTGGTATAAGTGTTTAACACACTGCACAACGCCTGGAAAATCCCTGAACTCCGCAAAAAGTTAATCTTCACCCTGCTGATGCTGCTGATTTACCGTGTGGGTAACGTAATTCCCGTTCCCTTCATCAATGCATCAGCCCTGGCAACCTATTTTGACGCAACTCTGTCCGAAACGATCCTGGGCCTGTACAATGCCATGTCCGGTTCCGCTCTGAAGACCGCTTCCGTTCTGGCATTGGGCATTCAGCCCTACATCAACGCATCCATCATCATCCAGCTGCTTACCGTGGCCATTCCCGCTCTTGAGCGGATGGCTAAGGATGAGGGCGAGATGGGTAAGAAGAAGATCGCAAAGATCACCCGTTATACCACCATCGGTCTGGGTGTTCTCATCGGCTTCGCTTACTACATGATGCTCCGGAACTTTGCCGGTAACTACGGTATGACCATTCTGACAAATGACAGCGTTCTGGCTGCTATCGTCATCATCCTGGCCTTTACCGCCGGCTCCGCCGTTGTTATGTGGATGGGTGAGCAGATCACTGAGTTTGGTATCGGTAACGGTATCTCTATGATCCTGTTTGCCAACATCATCTCCGGTCTGCCCGGTTCCTTGGGCACTCTGCTGAACATGAAGTGGTGGCAGTCTGTGATCGTTGTTGTGGCTATGATCGCTCTGGTAGTTCTGATCGTCTTCGTCAATGACGCTGAGCGCCGGGTCCCCGTGCAGTATGCAAAGCGCGTTGTTGGCCGCAAGGTCTACGGCGGACAGAGCACTAACCTGCCCATTAAGGTGGCAATGTCCGGTGTTATGCCTGTTATCTTCGCTCAGTCCATCGTCTCCATCCCTGCAACTATCTGCACCTTCGTGGGCATCGGTGAGGGCAACTGGTGGTATGATCATGTGTGGAGCTCTCAGAGCTGGACTTACGCTATCTTCTACGGCCTGATGATCTTCTTCTTCAGCTGGTTCTACTCCACCATTCAGTATGATCCCGTGGAGATCTCCAACAACATGAAGAAGAATGGCGGCTTTATCCCTGGCTTCCGTCCCGGAAAGCCCACCGCTGACTTCATCCAGAAGGTCATCAACAAGATCGTTATCTTCGGTGCTGTGTACCTGGCAGTCGTCGCACTGCTGCCCATCGTCGGCGGCAATCTGATGAACTCCGTACGGAACCTGGCAATCGGTGGTACTTCCGTAATCATCGTTGTGGGTGTAGCACTTGAGACTGTTAAGGCACTGGAAGCACAGATGCTCATGCGGCATTATAAGGGCTTCCTGGACTAAGGACGGAGGACAAGTTATGAATCTGATCCTGTTAGGTGCCCCCGGTGCGGGCAAGGGAACCCAGGCGGAGCTTCTTGTGAAGCAGCTGAACATTCCCCAGATCTCCACCGGCAATATGCTCCGTGAGGCCATGCGTAATGGCTCCGAGCTGGGCAAGCAAGTAAAAAGCCTCATGGACGCCGGCGCTCTGGTTCCCGATGATATCATCATGAGCATCGTGGCCGAGCGTGTGGCACAGCCCGATTGCGCCAACGGATTTATCCTGGACGGGGTGCCCCGCACCCTGGCCCAGGCCGAGGCAATGGATGCCAAGGGCATCCGCATCAACCATGTGGTTTCCATTGAGATCGACGACGCTGTGATCGAAGGCCGTATGACCGGCCGCCGCGTCTGCACCAAGTGCGGCGCAAGCTATCACATCGTAGCCAATCCCCCCAAAGTGGACGGCATCTGCGACCAGTGCGGCGAGGCAGTTTCCATCCGGAAGGATGACACACCCGAGACGGTGCGTCACCGCTTGGAGGTCTACCACACCACCACTGAGGTCCTGAAGGACTACTACGCCAAGCAGAACAAGCTGGTTCTGATTGAAGGCAATCAGTCCATCGAGGGTGCCAACCGCGATATCCTCAAGGCTTTAGGGGAGCAGGCATGATCGCAATCAAAAATGAACATGAACTCCAGTGTATGCGCCAGGCCTGTAAAATTACCGCGGCAGCCCGTGCCTTGGCAGGGGAAATGGTAAGACCCGGCGTATCCACCAGAGAGATTGACAAAGCCGTACACGATTTTATCGTGGGCCAGGGCGCAAAACCGTCGTTCCTGAACTACAACGGCTTTCCCGGAAGCAGCTGCATCAGCGTCAACAGCACGGTGATCCACGGCATTCCCGGCAGCTATGTGCTGCAGGAAGGGGATATCGTGTCTGTAGACGTAGGTGCCTTCTACAAGGGTTTTCATGGCGATTGCGCAGCGACCTATCCCTGTGGCACTGTCAGTGCCGATGCACAGAGGATCATTGACGTAACGAAGCAGAGCTTCTTTGAGGGGATCCGCTTCGCGAAGCGTGGACACAGAGTGTCCGATATCTCCCATGCCATCCAGACGTATGTGGAGTCTAACGGTTTTTCAGTTGTGCGTGCTTTCGTAGGTCACGGCGTGGGCGCGCAACTGCACGAGGAACCGGAGGTGCCGAACTACGGTGCTCCCGGACGTGGTCCCAGAATGCTCCCCGGCATGACGCTGGCCATCGAACCCATGGTCAATGCGGGAACTGCTGAGGTCCGGATCCTGAAGGATCGCTGGACAACGGTAACAGCCGACGGAAAGCTTTCTGCCCACTATGAAAATACTGTACTCATCACCGACGGGGAGCCGGAAATACTCACCGTCGCCGAAGGACTTTGATTATGGACCCTGATTTATCGGATTTAACAATTGCTGACGTTGTTCTTTCAACTGCGGGCAGAGATGCGGGGAACTGTTACTATGTTATCGGCATAGAGGAACCCTTCCTGCTTCTGGCAAACGGAAAGGACAGAACGATTGAGAAACCCAAAAAAAAGAAGTTTAAGCACACGAAAAAGGTCCTTCGCTCTGAGACCAGAGTTGCCGCGAAACTTCGCAATGGCGACAAGGTGCTCAACAGCGAATTACGAAGAGACCTGGCTTACTTAAGCCGGGAAATGCAAAGTAACAACCTGGGAGGTTAATGAGCTTTGGCAAAAGACGACGTAATCGAGATTGAGGGCATCGTTACCGACAACCTGCCGAACGCAATGTTCAATGTGGATATCGGCAACGGCCACAAAATTCTGGCAACCATTTCCGGCAAGCTCCGTATGAATTTCATCAAGATCTTGCCCGGTGACAAGGTAACTGTTCAAATGTCTCCTTATGATCTGACCAGAGGCCGGATCACTTGGAGAAGCAAGTAACACACAAGAGATTATCTCTATTGGAGGTTAAACAGTATGAAGGTAAGACCGTCCGTTAAACCCATGTGCGAAAAGTGTAAGATCATTAAGCGCAAGGGTCGCGTTATGGTAATTTGCGAAAACCCCAAGCACAAGCAGAGACAAGGCTAATAGGAGGTGCTGAAGAAACATGGCACGTATTTCTGGTATTGACCTTCCCCGCGACAAGCGGATCGAGGTTGCTCTGACTTATATCTACGGCATCGGACCCGCTCGCGCAGCGAAGGTTCTGGCTGCCACCGAAATTGATCCCGACATCCGCGTTAAGGATCTGACCGAGGATCAGGAAGCTAAGCTCCGTGAGGAGATCGAGCACAACTACACCATCGAAGGTGACCTGCGCCGTGAGACCGCTATGAACATCAAGCGGCTCTCTGAAATCGGCTGCTACCGTGGTCTGCGGCATCGCCGTGGCCTGCCCGTGCATGGCCAGCGCACCAAGACCAATGCCCGTACCCGTAAGGGTCCCAAGAAGACCATCGCTAACAAGAAGAAGTAAGGAGGGATATGTAACATGGCTAAGGCTACTAAGAAAGTTGTAAAGCGCCGCAGAGAGCGCAAGGTAGTTGAAAAAGGTGCGGCACATATCCGTTCCTCCTTCAACAACACCATGGTGACCATTACCGACCTGGAAGGCAATGCTCTGTCTTGGGCATCCTCCGGCGGACTGGGTTTCCGTGGTTCCCGTAAGTCCACTCCCTTCGCAGCACAGACTGCTGCAGAGACTGCTGCCAAGGCTGCTATCGATGCCTGTGGTCTGAAGTCTGTCGAGGTCTATGTTAAGGGCCCCGGTCAGGGACGTGAGGCTGCTATCCGTGCTCTGCAGACCGCAGGCCTGGAAGTTGTTATGATCAAGGACGTGACTCCCATTCCTCACAATGGTTGCCGTCCCCCCAAGAGACGTCGTGTCTGATTTTGCTATAGGAGGAATTTTGCGATATGGCTAAGAATATGCAGCCTGTGCTGAAGCGTTGCAGAACGCTGGGCGTTTCTCCTGCCGCAATGGGTTACAACAAGACTTCCAACAAGAACCCCGGCGGCCAGAGAAGAGCTAAGAAGTCTGAGTATGCAGCTCAGTTGACTGAGAAGCAGAAGGTTAAGTTTGTATACGGCATTCAGGAGAAGCAGTTCCGGAATTACTACGACAAGGCTACCCGCGCTGAGGGCAACACCGGTGAGGTGCTGATGACCTACGTGGAGCGCAGACTGGACAATGTCGTTTACCGTCTGGGCTTTGCCAACTCCCGCCGTCAGGCACGTCAGCTGGTCAACCATGGCCACTTCACCGTCAACGGTAACCGGGTGAATATCCCCAGCTACCTGATCAAGACTGGTGATGTAGTTGCTGTCTGCGAGAAGAGTGTTTCCAACGCCTTCTTCAAGAAGCTGAAAGAGGACGATGCTTTTGTTGCTGCTCCCAAGTGGCTGGACCGTGATAAGAACACCCTCACCGGCAAGGTCGTTGCCATGCCCACTATGGCGGATATTGACTTCGACATCGCCGTCCACCTGATCGTCGAGTTGTACTCCAGGTAATCGGCCCCCTAATTTGTTCGCACGTTTGTTATGGTGGGGCATTTTGCCCCACTACTGAGAAGGAGGGTAAGATTCATGGTAGAAATTGAAAAGCCTCGCATCACCTGTTTGGACTCTCTGGAGGATCCCTCTTACGGTAAGTATGTGGTTGAGCCTCTGGAGCGTGGCTACGGTATGACG
Source organism: Oscillospiraceae bacterium (assembly GCA_015067845.1). Taxonomy (GTDB): domain Bacteria; phylum Bacillota; class Clostridia; order Oscillospirales; family Oscillospiraceae; genus Faecousia. The sequence goes on along the minus strand of SVLT01000026.1, from coordinate 15,909 downwards.
CTGGGCAACTCCCTGCGCCGGATCCTGCTGTCCAGTCTGCCCGGTTTTGCTGCCACGTCTGTGAAGATCGCAGGTGTTCAGCACGAGTTCTCCACCATCCCCGGTGTTACTGAGGATGTGACTGAGATCGTTCTGAATGTCAAGCGGATGATTGTCAAGCTCCACAGCCAGGGTGTCAAGACCATTTATATCGACTGCGTTGGCCCCTGTGAGGTCAAAGCCGGCGACATCAAAGCAGATGCTGAGGTTGAGATCCTGAACCCTGAGCTGCATCTTTGCACTCTGGGCGCAGATGCCACTTTTAATATGGAAGTTACACTGTCCAGCGGTCGCGGTTATGTTCCTGCTGACCGGAACAAGACCCCCCAGACCGTTATCGGTGTGATTCCCATCGACTCCATCTATTCCCCTGTGGAAAAGGTGAATTACACGGTGGAGCCCTGTCGTGTCGGTGACAAGACTGACTTCGACAAGCTGACCCTTGAGGTCTGGACAGATTCCACCATCTCTGCCAAGGATGCTGTGTCTCTGGGTGCCAAGATTCTTTCCGACCATCTGACTGTGTTTACCAACCTGTCCGATGTTGCCACCGTGGGTTCCACTGTGGTGGAGAAGGATAATAACCGCCCCGATACCAAGCTGGCAATGACCATCGATGAACTGGATCTGTCTGTCCGCAGCTTCAACTGCCTGAAGCGCGCCAATATCAACACCGTTGCTGACTTGATCAGCAAGACCGGTGAGGATATGATGAAGGTGCGGAACATGGGCAAGAAGTCTCTGGACGAGGTTCAGAAGAAGCTGGAGATGATGGGCTTGTCCCTGGCCAGCGAGGACACTAGCAACAATTAAGCTAACCTTTTATAAAGGAGGAAACATTCATGTTCGGTACTCGTAAGCTGGGTAAGACCAGTGCACAGAGAAGAGCAATGCTGCGTCAGCAGGTTACCGATCTGCTGGAGAACGGCAAGATGGAGACCACCTTCTACCGCGCTAAGGAAGTGCAGCCCGTGGTTGAGAAAATGATCACCCTGGGCAAGAAGGGCAATCTGGCCGCTTACCGCAGAGCAATGGCTTATATCACCAAGGAAGACGTGGTTCAGAAGCTGTTCAAGGAGATCGCTCCCAAGTATGCTGACCGTAACGGCGGCTATACCAGAGTGACCCGCACCGGCCCTCGCCGCGGTGACGCTGCTGAGATGGCAGTCATCGAGCTGGTTTGATCCAATGTTAAATAGAAAGAGCACACCGGTTGGTGTGCTCTTTTTTTGTCTGTGATCAGTGTGTCAGAGTTTTTGATAGTAGCGGATGCTGGGCAGATTCTTCTGGAAGCCAGCCTTCTCGTAGGCATGGCGTGCGGGGGCATGTCCGTCATCCAGTCCGGTGTATACCGTGGCGTATTCCATGCCTTCTTCCCGCATCTTACTCAGAACAAATTCATACATCTTAGGTCCAATACCCATGCCACGGCACGCGGGATCCACTGCGTTGCCGCCGATCTCGCCGGTTTTGGTTTGCTCGTTGATGCGATAGGTAACAAAGCCTACCACCTTTCCGTTTGCAACTGCAACATAGCCGCGGCCAGAGCGAAGGCCGTTGGCAACACCGGAACGCTTGGCATCCTGCCAGCCGGTGAACTGGGATTCGTAAATCTCATCCCCAAGATCCCGACGGAATACTGATCGGATGGGAGTCCACGCTTTGATGGCGATGTCGCAAGCTGCTTCGATATGCTCCTCACACGCAGGGATTATCTTGACTGTGTTTTCCATTGATATTTCCTCCTTTTGGATCCTCAAATTGAAAATGGGTTTCCGGATTTGCTTCGAATGTGACGTGGTACTTATGATTGAAGTCATTGCGGAATTCAGAGGGAGAGATACCCACCTCGGCCTTGAAGATCCGCTCCAGACGGTACAGGGTGCCAAAGCCGCATTTTGCTGCGATCTCTGTCATGGTCATGTCTGTGCCGGTGATCAGCTCCTTTGCGTTTACCAGCCGCTTCTGGTTGATGTACTGCTTCAGCCGCACCCCGTATTTGGCGCTGAACAGGCGGCTCAAATAGCTGTATTCCATATACAGATCGCTGGACATGTCGCGTATAGTGAAGTTTTTGTGGAGATTGGCCTGAATGTACGCATCAATTTTATTCAGAAGCGCATCCTTTTTGCTGTCAGTTTCTGCAAGCTCCGCAGCGGGCTCTGCTTGCGGATTGGAGGAGATCCTGCGCATCAGCAGAATAATCTTGCATAGCTCCAGGGCGATAATCTTGGTACTGAGGGCATCAGTGGCATCGGATTCCTGCTCGATCTGCTTGATGGCCCGGCGGATCGCACCGTCACTGTCCCGGCAGAAGAGCCTGGGGCCATCATTGATAAAATCCTCTTCGCTGCTCACAATATCAAATTTCAGTTCATAGGTCTCAAGTTTCTCTTCGAAAATAGCGAAGGAATGAGGTTCGTTCCTGCGGATGATTACCACATCTCCCTCGGATACAGGGAAAAAGCTGCCGTCAATGATCACAGAACCGGTCCCCCGGCGGACATAGACCAGCTGGCAATAGCTGTGCCAGTGCTGATTGACAGTTTCGGATGAAACTTTCTTGCCTGTGGGAATGTAGGAAGTGCGGATAAAGGTATAAACCTTCAGATAGGGGAGTATGTCAAGCATAGAATCCCTCCTTTTCTTTATTATACAACAAAAATTGCACTTTGAAAACTGTCTGAAAGGGACATTTTTATACTTTTATTGTACATTATTTGTGGTTTCCTGTAAAAGAAAGGCCGTTCCTGCAATGTCAGTAAAAAAATCCTGCGGAAGTGAAAAAAACTTGTACAAAGCAAGGGAATCACTTGCAAAAACGGGGATTATGTGCTACACTAATGATGTATAAATCTGCCCCTGTAAAAAGGGGAGAAATGAGGCATATATGATTTACGAACGTGAACACGGTATTGACGATGGCCTTCTGCGGGAAGCGCTGGCTAAGTCTCTGGAAGACCGGGATCTGAAGAAGGTCCTGATTCTGCCCCCTGATTTTACCCGTATGTACTCCGGTGCCGGTAAGATCACCCAAATTTATTATGAACTGCTGAAGGACACCTGCCAGGTGGACATTATGCCTGCACTGGGCACCCACGCGCCCATGACCGAAGAGGAGTGGAAGGCCTTCTTTGGAGATGTTCCCTTTGACAAGATGATCGTACATAATTGGCGTACTGATGTTGTGAAGGTTGGCGAAGTTCCCGCTTCCTTCGTGTCCGAGGTCTCTGAGGGTCTGGTCAACAACGCCATCGATGTGGAGGTCAACCGCCGTCTGGTGGATCCTTCCTACGATCTGATCCTCTCCGTTGGCCAGGTGGTCCCCCACGAGGTTGTTGGCATGGCCAACTACGGCAAGAATCTGTTCGTAGGCTGCGGCGGTTCCTCTATGATCAACTCTTCCCACATGCTGGGCGCTTTCTACGGCATGGAGCGCATCATGGGCAAGGACTTCTCTCCTGTCCGCCGGGTATTTGACTACGCTGAGCAGAACTTCCTGGCAGATATCCCTCTGGTGTACGTGCTGACCACCACCACCAATAAGGGCGACGAGATCACCATCCACGGCTTGTATATCGGCCGGGATCGCTCTAACTTTGAGGCTGCTGTGAAGAAGAGCCAGGAGATCAACCTGACCCATATGAAAGAGCGCCTGAAGAAGGTCGTTGTCTATCTGGATCCCAGAGAGTTCAAGAGCACCTGGTTGGGCAATAAGTCCGTTTACCGCACCCGTATGGCCATCGCTGACGGCGGCGAGCTCATTGTGCTGGCACCTGCTGTGGGCCGCTTCGGTGAGGATGACGAGAATGACCGCTTGATCCGGAAGTACGGCTATGTGGGCCGTGAGAACGTGCTGAAGCTGGTGGAAGCTCCTGAGAATGAGGATCTGCGCCAGAACCTGTCCGTTGCAGCCCATCTGATCCACGGCTCTTCCGACGGCCGTTTCAAGATCACCTATTGCGCCGGTAAGCTGACTGAGGAAGAAGTCCGGGGCGCTGCCTTCAACTATATGTCCTATGAGGAAGCCTCCGCAAAGTATGACCCCAGCAAGCTGGTTGATGGCTTCAACACCGTGGACGGCGAAGAAATCTTCTACATCTCCAACCCCGCCCTGGGCCTGTGGGTCTGCGACGACTAATCGACAGTGCCGCATTCCAATCGGCGCGCCAGAGAAACAAATTTCCCTGTCATTCAGAGGGAGCGCAGCGACCGAAGAATCCGTTTTCTGTGCAGTCCATGGGACCGCGCGAGCCGCAGGCTCGCTGAAGGCACGGATTGCCACGGCCCTACGGGCCTCGCAATGACAAGCATTATTGGTAGCCGGGTGCACCGATTTTGGCTCATTTAAGGAGTTCACACATGAAACTGATCGATTTACATACGCACTCTCTTTGCAGTGACGGTGCCCAGACCCCTTACGACGTGGTCCGTACCGCGGCTGCGGCCGGCCTTTCCGCCATTGCCCTTTCTGACCACGATACCATCTCCGGTGTCCGGGAGGCATTGGATGCGGGAAGCGCTCTGGGTGTCGAGGTGATCCCGGCAGTGGAGCTGTCCGCCCAGTCGGATACGGAGCTGCACATTCTGGGCTATTTCATCGACATTCAGAATAAGCGCCTCCAGGATGCCATGGCTTACGCCCTCCAGGTTCGGGACGAGCGCCAGGTGGAGGTCTGCCAAAAGCTCAACGAGCAGGGCTTCGACATCACCATGGAGGAACTGCGGGCCGAGGCCAACGGAAATCCCGTCCTCTGCCGGGCACACTTTGCCCAGATCATGGTCCGTAAGGGTTATGCCGAGTCTGTGAAGGATGCCTTTAACCGTTATCTGTCTGTAGGCTGCTATGCCTATTCCAACCGCCAGGCCCTTACCGGCCCCGAGGCAGTATCTCTGATCCATGAGGCCGGGGGCATCGCTGTGGCGGCCCACCTGCACCTGATCAAGATGCCGGACGAGCCTCTGCGGGAGTATCTGCGGGAGCTGATCCCCTACGGTCTGGACGGCATTGAGGGCTATTACACCGATTATACCCCCGATATGGAGCAGCGCTACCGGGCTATGGCAAAGGAGTTAGGGCTGACCATCTCCGGCGGCACCGATTACCACGGCGCCAACAAGCCCCACATTGCTATTGGCAAGGGAAAAGGTAATCTGGAAATTCCCTATTCCGTTCTGGACGGCCTCAGGGCACGGCATAAAGAAGTTTACGGCTGAGAATTTTGTGATTTTGCGTTGCAAAATCACTGGGTCGGTGTAGGCACCGACCCCTACAAAGATGGAACGTAGGGGCGGATGCCCTCATCCGCCCGATCGCCGCAAGGCGATTACACAGCACCAAGAATGAAGCACCGGGGAAACAAATTTCCCTGTCATTGCGAGGAGGCCCTACGGGCCGACGTGGCAATCTCCGCTGTGAAATGTTACGTTTTCCGAAGCTTTTCGGCGAATACGTACTGCCCTGCCGAGAGATTGCCACACCAGTGTGCGCACTGGTTCGCAATGACATGCGTTATTGGCAGCTGTGCCAACAAAATTTCGTAAGTACATTAAAATTTCAATAAAAGGAGTAACCCACAAATGAAAAAAGCTGACATTGGCCTGATTGGCCTGGCCGTTATGGGCGAGAACCTCGTCCTCAACATGGAGTCCAAGGGCTTCACTGTTGCCGTTTTCAACCGTACCACCGAGAAGGTCAAGAACTTTGTCGAAGGCCGCGGCGCAGGCAAGAACATCATCGGCACTTATTCCATGGAAGAGCTGGTTGCAAGCATCGAGAAGCCCCGCAAGATCATGATGATGATCAAGGCCGGCTCTGCTGTTGACGCTACCATCGACGCACTGCTGCCTCTGCTGGACGATGGCGACATTATCATCGACGGCGGCAACTCCCACTTCCCCGACACCATCCGTCGTACCGCTTACGTGGAATCCAAGGGTAAGCTGTACGTTGGCTCCGGTGTTTCCGGCGGCGAAGAGGGCGCTCTGAACGGTCCTTCTCTGATGCCCGGCGGCTCTCCCGCTGCTTGGCCCCATGTGAAGGATATTCTGCAGGCCATCTGCGCAAAGGTAGAAGACGGCTCTCCCTGCTGTGACTGGGTTGGCGAGAACGGCGCAGGCCACTTCGTCAAGATGGTCCACAACGGCATCGAGTACGGCGATATGCAGCTGATCTGCGAAGCTTACCATCTGATGAAGAATATGCTTGGCATGTCCGACGACGAGATGCACGAAGTCTTTGCCGAGTGGATGAAGGGCGACCTGGACAGCTACCTCATCGAGATCACCCGTGACATCCTGGCTTACAAGGATACCGACGGCGAGCCCATTGTTGAGAAGATCCTGGACACCGCCGGCCAGAAGGGCACCGGCAAGTGGACCGGTATCGCTGCTCTGGACGAGGGCGTGCCTCTGACCCTCATCGGCGAGGCTGTGTTTGCCCGTTGCCTCTCTGCTATGAAGGCTGAGCGTGTTGACGCTGCAAAGGTTCTGCCCGGCGAAGCTGAGGCTGCTCCCAAGCTGTCCGCTGAGGAGAAGGCCGAGTGGATCGAGAACATCCGCTGCGCTCTGCTGGCCTCCAAGATCGTCTCCTACGCTCAGGGCTACACTCTGATGCGTGCAGCTGCCAAGACCTACGGCTGGAACCTGAACTACGGCGGCATCGCTCTGATGTGGCGCGGCGGCTGTATCATCCGCTCCGTATTCCTGGGCAAGATCAAGGAAGCCTACGATGCCAACCCCAATCTCACCAACCTGCTGTTGGATCCCTACTTTACCGAGAAGATCGCATCCCTGCTGCCCGGCTGGCGTAAGGTGGTTGCTCAGGGTGCAATGTGTGGTATGCCCACCCCCGCATTCTCCTCTGCACTGAGCTACTACGACGGCTACCGCTGCGAGCGTCTGCCCGCAAACCTGCTGCAGGCACAGCGTGACTACTTCGGTGCCCACACCTACGAGCGCATTGACGCTCCCAGAGGTGAATTCTTCCACACCAACTGGACCGGCCACGGCGGCGACACCGCAGCTACCCAGTACGTTGTCTAATTGACAATTGACAATGGACAATTGTTTAATGTAGGGGCGATTATCAAGGAATCAAGGAGCGATTGCCCCCGGCAATCGGCCATTAGAAGATTCGCTGCGCTCTGCAGCACGCCTGCCGAAAACCGCCAGGTTTTCGGATTGCCACAAGGCAATTACACCGAACCAAAACCGGCGCAACCCGCCATCAATAAACAACTGTCATTGCGAGACCAGTCCGCAGACTGGTCGTGGCAATCCGTATCCATGGTGAGCCAACGGCTCGCACGGCCCCAAAGGGCCGCAGGAGAACGGATCCTTCGTCGGCTTCGCCTCCTCTGGATGACATGCGTGTGACGAAAGCGGCTGCGTTTTACCAAATCTATCAATTTCGATGAAAGCGAGGAAACTCTCAATGAAGATCCGTGAAAATTGCAAGTATGCTCTGGTGGTCCCCACCTCTATGGGCGTTCGTATCACCCCTCCCAACGGCCAGCCCGTTGCTTCCGCCAATATGTTCATGATGCAGGCTACCTCTGCTGAGACCAATGTGGCCTCCATTTCCTCCTACCTGGGCCTGCCCACCAAGGTTTTGACCACCTTTGTCAAGGACAGCCCCATCGCTGACTTTATCAAGCGCGACCTGCGCTCCCGTGGCATGGACTACGAGGGCAAGGACGTTGAGCAGGGCGGCCCCTGGGGCTACCGTCATCAGTTCAACATCGCTGACTCCGGCTACGGCTCCCGTGGCCCCCGTGTCTGCAACGACCGCGCCGGCGAAGTTGGCCGTACTCTGAACATCAAGGACTTCGACCTGGACCGGATCTTCGGCCAGGAAGGCGTTGGCATCCTGCACCTGTCCGGTCTGATCGGTGCTCTGTCCCACGACACCTCCATCTTCTGCTTGGAGCTGGCAAGAGCTGCCAAGAAGTACGGCACTCTGATCTCCTTCGACCTGAACTACCGCGCTTCCTTCTGGAAGGGCCGTGAGCAGGAGCTGCACGACATCTTCACTGAGATCGCTTCCGTAGCTGACATTCTGATCGGCAACGAGGAAGACTTCCAGCTGTGCCTGGGTGTCCAGGGTCCCGAGGCTGGCGGCAAGGACATCGCTTCCAAGATCGAGTCCTTCAAGGAAATGATCAAGCGGGTAAAGGCTCAGTTCTCCAACGCTTCCGTTTTCGCCACCACTCTGCGCCAGGTTGAGAACGTCAACTCCCACCTGTGGGGCGCTATCATGCTGGCAGGCGACGAGTGGCAGGTTGTTGAGCCCCGCCGGATCAACGTCCTGGACCGCATCGGCGGCGGCGACGGCTTCGTGGGCGGCATGCTGTATGCTATCCTGAAGGGCTGGGAGCCCGAAAAGTGGATCCAGTTCGGCTGGGCTTCCGGCGCACTGGCAACCACCTTCCTGACTGACTACGCACAGCCTGCTGACGAGGATGTTGTTTGGAGCGTCTGGGGCGGCAACGCAAGAGTTAAGAGATAATTTTTCCTATCAAAAGCACCCTCCCGGGATTCGGGAGGGTGCTTTTAATTGACAATTGATAATTGACAATGGACAATTTTAGGGTGCAGTACGTCAGAAGCCGTAGGGAGAATGACCACATCCGCCCGCCCAAATGAGATCTTTTCGGAATCGCCAAAGGCGATTATGTGGCACAGGAATCGGTGCAATCCGCTATCAATAAACCACTGTCATTGCGAGGGCGCTTGCGCCCGTGGCAATCTCCCGGCAGAGCGGTACGAATTTGCCGAAAGAGTATCAGTAGACGTAGAATTGTACAGCGGAGATTGCCGCGTCGCTTCGCTCCTCGCAATGACAGAGGAGTGGGGAAAGATGCTGCAGCTACCGTCCTACCATTGTCATTGCGAGGCCCATAGGGCCGTGGCAATCTCCCGGCAGAGCGGTACGAATTCGCCGAAAGAGCATCAGTAGACGTAGGATTGTACAGCGGAGATTGCCAGCTGTGCACTAAGAACTCTAAGTCGCTTTGCTCCAAGAGTTCTTTAGACGTCGCTTTGCTCCTCGCAATGACAGTGGTTTCTTGGCAGTCAGTTGCGCCGATTTCGGTGCGCAGTGTCAGACGGCACCGCCGTCCCAACTCATGACTGTCTCTTTCAGCTCCTGTAAATCCAGCACTCCATAGGCAAATCCCTTTTTCACCAGTGCCTCTGGCAGATACTCGTCGTATTTGTCAAAGAGGGGCAGCTCCTTGGGATACACCAGCTCCAGCGGATCAATGGGTTTTTCTATTTCCTCCCGGGTGATCCGGAAGAAGTCCTCGGCACTTACCTTCATGGTAAACTGCATGAAGTATGGCCTTGCAGAGTCAAAATTCCTCAGGCCCAGCCGGTCGCTGCATTTGATCTTCAAAAACCGCTCCATGGCAAGGAATGTGTAAGTTCCCACCCAGGGCAGCAAACACCACATAGTGCCGCCCATGTTGATAAGGGTCTTGGCGGCAGCACCGGAATGTTCTGCGGTAAACCGGGCTTGGTTCAGCCTTGCCACGGCATTTTTCATAAGGTAGGGGTACTGCCGCTGCTCCGCCAGAACAGAGCGCATCCGCTGCAGAATTTTGGTGTGCAGATCTCCGGGACACTGGCCAAAGTAGGCAGGTACACTGCCCTTGACCTGGCGGCAGTACACCAGCCGGCGCTTGTGGTCTACATCCAGCACCTCCCAGACATGGCCGGCAATGGCCAGCTTCTCTCCCACGGGGGGCGGCATTACCACAGTGCCCAGCTCCTGAGACTCACAGCGGACGGTGTACTCCTCACTCTCCACAAAGACTCCGTAGAATTTAAAGGAATTGATCACCCGTTCCCCGGTGATGCCCACAATGAGCCCGCCCTGTTCCGTCTGCTGGATGTGGTCCGTGGCGATGAGGTGGCGGAGCAGCACCTTGTAATCCTCCTGGTTGACCCGGTGGAAATAGTGAAGCTTCAGCACCCGGTCTGCCAATGCTCTGGGGGACAGCTCCCCGCAGGAGGCCAGGGTGGACATGGTCTGGTGGTACACAAGACTGTAGGGCAACCGGTCCAACCGGGGTGGCTCTACCCAGCGCTCTTCCAGATATAACTGCACCAGAGCAATGCCCTGCAGCAGCTTCCAGGGGATGGTGGAGGGCAGCATGGCCCGTGGCTCAGCCTCATCCTCCCGGATAACAAACCACATCTCCGGGGGCGCTTCCCGGCGGCCTGTCCGACCCATCCGCTGTAGGAAGGAGGACACTGTCCAGGGAGCATCGATCTGAAAAGCCCGCTCTAAGCGCCCAATATCGATGCCCAATTCCAATGTGGCGGTGGTGACGGTGGTCATATACAGGGAGTCGTCCTTCATAATGCCCTCGGCAGTCTCCCGATAAGAGGCGGAGAGGTTGCCATGGTGAATGAGGAAACGGTCGGGCTCGTGTTTGTATTCGCAGTACTGCCGCAAAGTTGTAGTCACCGTCTCGCACTCCTCCCGGGAGTTGACGAAAACAAGACACTTTTTGCCCAACGTGTGCTCGAAAATATAGCCGATGCCGGGATCTGCCCGCAGAGGGGCTTCGTCGGTCTTTTCCTCCAGAACCGGCAGGGCTTCTATATCTTTATCATCCCCGGCCTGGGTATCCTTGACGTAGAAATGCTCCATGCTCAGCCGCCATTTACTTCCCTTGGCCTCGATTTTGGGGATGATGGTCTGCCGTCCGGTGCCCATGGAGAGGAATTTTCCCGCGTACTCCGGGTCACCTATGGTGGCCGATAAACCGATCCGCCGGGGGTTCACCCCCGCCATTCGGGAGAGCCGCTCAATGAGGCACAGGGTCTGCCCACCCCGGTCACCCCGGAGCAGAGAGTGCACTTCATCAATGACCACAAACCGCAGATCCCCGAAGAGTTTTGGGATGGCGGCATGCTTGTGCAAAAGCAAGGCTTCCAAGGATTCCGGGGTGATCTGCAAAATACCGGAGGGCCGTTTTAAGAGACGTTCCTTGTGGCTCTGGGCTACATCTCCGTGCCAGTGCCACACGGAGATATTCGCCTCCTGGCAGAGGTCTGTCAGCCGGGAAAACTGGTCGTTGATCAGTGCCTTCAGAGGGCCAATGTAAATGCAGCCCACAGAGGCCGGGGGGTCTTCCGCGAACATGGTGAGAATGGGGAAAAAGGCCGCTTCCGTCTTACCGGAGGCGGTGGAGGCGGTGAGCAGCAGATTTTCATCGGTGTTGAAAAGAACCTCTCCGGCGGCCACCTGAATGGCCCGGAGATTCTCCCACCGGTTGCGATAAATAAAATCCTGAATAAAAGGCGCATAGCGGTCAAAAACGCTCATAAAAGCCCCCCTTTTGATGAATTGACAATGGATAATTGACAATGGACAATACTGCGACAAAATCGGCGCAACCTGCTATCAATGACAGAGGAATGGGGAAAGACACTGTAGCTATCGTTCTACCATTGTCATTGCGAGGCCGGAGGCCGTGGCAATCTCCCGGCACAGTCTTCCGTCGAATATTACTCCAAAATCGACGGATATAAGTCCGTCCACGTGGGATTCATGCTTTCCACCAGCGCGTTCTTTCGTTGCCGGCTCCAATCTTTTATCTGCTTTTCCCGTGTAATTGCGGCACGAACATCATTGGTGCATTCATAATATACAAGCCGAGTGACCTTGTATTTTGCAGTAAAGCTACCTGGATCAAGATGATTTCGATGTTCGTACACTCTCCTTGGCAGATCTCTTGTCATGCCTGTATACAGAACATTGTTATATTTGTTTGTAAGGATATATACATAATAGTTCATTGTTTGACCCTTCTGGATTGTACCAGGAGATTGCCACGTCGCTTCGCTCCTCGCAATGACAGGGAGATTTGAGAGCCGGTTGCACCGATCAACGGTGCACTCAACCATCGAATTTCTTTTGTCATTGCGAGCCAGTGCGCACACTGGCGTGGCAATCTCTTGGCAGAGCGGTACGAATTTGCCGGAAGAGCATCAGTAGACATAGGATTGTACAGCGGAGATTGCCAGCTGTGCACTAAGAACTCTAAGTCGCTTTGCTCCAAGAGTTCTTTAGACGTCGCTTCGCTCCTCGCAATGACATACTATTTGGAAAGCTGGTTGCGTTTTACAGCTCGAACTCCGCGAATTGCTCATCCGTGGTCTCTGCTTCCACGGCATTTTTGGCATAGGTGAACTTGTCGGAGCCCAGAAGGGTCCGCACCTTCAGCTCCGGATTCTGGTAGACGATATCCAGCACCTCTATAAAATCCCGTATGACCTCCCGGGGGGTGATGTGGGTATCCGCCCCGATCCGGGTAAATTCGATCTCAATGAAATCCGCCATATCCTGCTGGGTAACGATCTGGCTGTAGCCGTAGAGTCCGGCATGGATGTCCGCCAGCTTTTCCACCAGAATCAGCATCTCATCATAGGTCAGCGGCTGCAGCCGGATCACGGGGGAGAGCAGGTCTTTGTGCTCCCCGGCAAAGTGGCCTTCTGCCAGCCGGGAGCGCAGAGCCTCGTAGCTGTAGACGCCCCGGCGGGGATCCTCCATGCATTGCGGTGTGCCGCAGAGAATGATGCCCAGGTGCTGGGCCTTGCCCTGCATGGTGTCGTTGTACATGGTGAGGATCTTTTCGTAGTTATACTGCCGGGTAATGGAATGAGGGATTTTGTAGATATTCACCAGCTCGTCAATGAGGATGAGCATGCCCGCATAGCCCGCCTGCTTTAAAAAGGCTGCAAAGAGCTTCAGATATTCATACCAGTCATCGTCGGTGATGATGATATTGACTCCCAGATCCTGCTTTGCCTCGGTCTTGGTGCCGTATTCTCCCCGGAACCATTTGAGGACCTTGGCCTTCGTCCCGTCATCCCCGGCAACATAGGCCTGATAGTAGAGGGTCAGAAGTCTTGCAAAATCAAAGCCGTGAACCATTTCATTCAGAGAATAGATCACAGAGGCGATTTTCTTCTCCACCGCCGGGGCAAGACCCGGGTCGGTGATGCCAAGGCCCGACTCCTCCATCACCTGCTGCTGGGTGTTGCTGATCCACCGGTCCAGAATCAGCGACAGGGCGCCGCCCTCGGGGCGGGTCTTGGTGGAAATATTGCGGATCAACTCTTTATAAGTGGCAAGACCCTGGCCTCTTGTGCCTTGCAGCCGCCGCTCCGGGGACAGGTCCGCATCCACCACAACGAAATTCTTCGCCATGACGTAATTGCGGATGGTTTGCAGCAGAAAACTCTTGCCGCTGCCGTATTTGCCCATGATGAAGCGGAAGGAGGCACCGCCGTCTGCGATGATCTCCACATCATGTAGCAGCGCGTCGATCTCAGCCTTGCGGCCCACGGTGATATAGGGCAGGCCCACTCTGGGCACAACGCCGCCTTTTAAGGAGTTAATAAGGGTCTGGGCGATTCTTCTGGGAATGTTCATGGCTGTACCATCTCTTTCAGTTCGTCAATGTAATCTTCAATGACCTCCGGTGGTTCATCGGGGGTCAGAACGGTGTCGGAAAATGTGTCAAAAAGGGCCTCGTTAATGCCGTCTGTGAGGACGGATAGAATATGCCCCTCCTGCTGCACCCAGGCAAGGCTGCCGCCATAGAGAAGATCGTGCAGCAGCCGGTACTGCGTACCAGACAGTCCTACCCCGGCAGGACAGGAATTGCCGGACTCCCTGATTACGCAGGGTGTTATCATATCCTCTGTCATTGCGAGGGCGCTTGCGCCCGTGGCGACCATAGGGAGTGCCTTTGGTGCAATCTCCGCGCCGTAAGGCGCAGATGGAGTCGAAAGATCTTCGCACTGCGCAGAAATTCCGCCGCTGTCTTCCACCCAAAGCTCCTCTTCTACAATGAGCTTATCCCGGGTCACCGCCGCATCCCGGCGGATGGCATCCAGTCGAGAGAAGTCGATGGTGACCCGCTTGGCCTCGGCTGCGGCCTTTGCTGCTTCCGAAGCCCTCCGGGCATCCAGCAGGGCTTGTACTTCCTCTGTGATCAGCTTGTGAAGCCATTTCAGCTCCGTGCCCAGGAGAATCTCCTTATAGCCGTAATAGGGGCGCATTACCGCATCCACAGTCTTAATAAAATCTCCCAATTTCTGGCTGCTCCGCTGCGTAATGCCGTATTGCTGCACGGACCAGACCCCATTTCGGCAGCGAAATACCCGGGAAGCATCCGGGCGGTAGATGCAGCTGCGGTCTTTGTGACGGTCGTAAAACACGGCGGACTCAAACAGCCGCAGAGGGAGCGTGTCGTAATCGCCGCAGAACTGCTCCACCATGGAACGCTTACCCTTGGCATAGTGGTCAAAGACATTTTTCAGCACCCGGATAAGGATGTATTCCATATCGTTTTTGTTTTCCTTGTAAAACTTGGACCTGTCCAGCCAGTTTGGGGCAAGGATGTGCACCGCCTCCAGGAGCTGGCTGTCAGTGTGGCTGTGGATATCCGCCAGAACGGCAATGGCATTGTTGTGAATGACGGCTGGATCATTTGCCAGCAGTTCCGGTTCCAGACAGTGATACACGGTGTAATCCCGGATCCACCGCCGGAGATAGGGCAGGATCTGCCCGTCCAGAGGGCCGTAGCTGTCCCGGAATTGGATGAGCTTCCGGTAGCCGTCCTCGGGGGAGTCCACGCCGATGCCATTGAGCAATTCATAAAGATATAAGAACGCATAGGTCAGCTGGCATTTTTGCAGATCGCCCCGGCGCAGTCTGGTCCGCCAGGAAAAATACCCCCGCAGCTCCTCATTGGAAAGGGACTGATAGGTGGGGAAGTAGTGCAGCACCGGCCTGTCGTAAACGAAATCGTCCTCATAAGCAGCCAGGAGCTTCCCTTGCTTGATGAAAAGGGCGCTGCGGTTTTGCCATTGAGAGGACATCCCGGTTTCCAGAGACCGGGCAGCCTTCAATGGGGCGGGAAGTGCCATTTTTTCCTCATAAAACCGGGGCTTGATAGACTCTTCCCCGAATACCTTTCCGTAAAACCACTCTGCTGCGTATTTCTGCCGGTTGGAATCCATGGACCCACCTCCCGTAAACTTTCGTGCAAATGTTTGATAATATCATACAATATTTTAAAAGGACAGTCAAGTGTACCGGCGGAAAAAAAGGGAAAATGGACTGGCTGTGGGGAATACAGTGAGAACAGGAAAGGGTAGGTGAGGCATATGATCGCCGTCGCATGGCTTGCCTTAAGCAGCCTGCTGTACTCTTTGCAACTTTCTCCGGGTAGCTTTCCCAAGCCGCTGTCGCAGGAGGAGGAACAGCACTACCTTCTTTTGGCCTCCCGGGGCGACCTGGAAGCCAGAAATACACTAATTGAACATAACCTCCGCCTGGTGGCCCATATTATGAAGAAATATTATGCCCCTGGGGCGGACCAGGAGGATCTTGTGTCCATTGGAACCATCGGGTTGATCAAAGGAATTACAACATTTGATCCCTCCAAGGGTGCCCGCTTGGCTACCTATGCTGCCCGGTGTGTTGAAAATGCTATCCTCACACCAACGACTTTAAGAGCCAGCGCCTTGCACCCCAAGGCTTCAAACGGCCTGCATGGCGCATTTTAGACCGGTTATCGGGCGATTTGTATGTCCTTTCCCAGACGCAGAATTCTATTGTGAGGTATGTACCTCTATATATACATAGTTTCGTACTGTGTGCCCCTCGGAAGATTCTGGAGGCGACCCAGTTCAATCAGCGGTATCGCAGGTATGAGGAAATCGATAATGTACCGGACAGGCTCCGCTGGTGCAGACACAGCCGTGGGCTTATGCAAGTGGAAGTGGCAGACAAAGTGGGAATGACCCACAGTGTCTACAAGGCCATCGAGGAAGGGTTCACGC
>SVLT01000006.1 GCA_015067845.1 Oscillospiraceae bacterium | reverse complement strand
CACAAAATTGTTAGATATTTGTTAGATACGAAGAAATAGCAAACAGCAAAAGGGTGTAGAAAATAAGAAAAACACCCTAAAACCGACTAAAAAGCCATGTTTTAAGGTGTTAATCTGGCAGGGGCACAAGGACTTGAACCCTGAGCCTACGGTTTTGGAGACCGCCGCTCTACCAATTGAGCTATACCCCTATATATGAACGGCGTGGGCCGAATTTTCGTGGTGGGCCTTCAGGGATTCGAACCCGGGACGATCCGGTTATGAGCCGGAGGCTCTAACCAACTGAGCTAAAGGCCCATAATATCGTTGGGCGTGCTTAGCACCACCGCTTGCATATTCTACCACTCAAAAGCCGTTCTGTCAAGGATTATTTTCCCGGCCGACACAAAAAGTACGGCCGGGAAAGTCTCATTCTTCTGTTGACTGATTGTCCCGCACTTCCTGACTTGCGGCGCGACGGCGACGACGGCGGCGTGAGCCGTGCACCTCCTGGGGATCGGCCTTTTCCGCACGGCGGGCGTAGGCCGCAGCGGCCTCGGAAGTAGCCTCGTAGGTCAGACGACTGACCCGCGTCAAGCCGTTTTGCTGCTCAGACATCCGGATGCGGATCAAAAACTTTCCGTGCTGGGGGCAGGACGCAAGATCCATATACCGATGGCCCGGCTGGGCGAACCAGCGGGAGCTGAGCATCTGACGGCCACAGGTGGGGCAGAGATTTTCCTCACCGGACATGGCGGCCAGAGCCGCGCGCTTGTCGGCATAATCATAAAACACCTTGCGGCTGATGCAGCCGGGCAAATCCGCACCGTGGAAGCCGTTGTCGTGGTCTTTCAGCGCTTGACCGTATTCCTGGATACCGATATCCAAATTCAGCTTTGCGCAGATCAGCGCGGTGTGGTAGGCATCACCCAAAGCGTCGTGGGCAGGGCGGGTGGCTTCGATTCCGAAGATCTCCATGGCGGTTTTCAGCGCCTTCTGCGATGACGAGCCGTCGGTCTGGGCGTTGAAGATCATCTGGGCATTGTACCAGCGGCCTGTCCAGCCTTCATCCAGGCCGAAAAGCCGCAGATTTTCCCGGAGGATGGTGATATCGTCAAATCCCCAGGTCAGGAAGATCACATCCTCACCGCACCATTTGCGGAAACGCTCCATAGCCTCGGGGAAAGAGATGCCCTCGTCACGCAATTGGGCGTCCTTGATGCCGGTGAGCTTGCTGACCCGACGGTTCAGACGGCGGTAGTATTTGGGTTTGACAAGGACTTGGAACTCATCCGTGACCTGCTGGGACTCTGTTACCCGGACAGCACCGATCTGGATGATCTCGCCCCGGATCTGCACGGGAAGCACCTTCTTCGCGGAGGGCGAACCGGGCCAGGGCTGATTCCATTCCATATCCAAAACAATGTAATTCATGACTGTACCTCTGTTTTTACGATCCTAACCTATATCATATCACAGATGATGGCATTCTGTAAATAAAAAGTTTGCATTTGGGCAAACTGATTTTGGGAGGGAGATACATGACGGAAAAAGAATACAAAAAATTGGTGCAATCCTTGGCACCGAGATCGCCCATATGGAAGGACTGTATCAATGCATTTTGGATCGGCGGATTGATCTGCACCTTGGGTCAGCTGATCATGAACGGCTATTTGGCGTTAGAAATGGAAAAAATGGACGCATCTTGCGCCACTTCTATGACGTTGGTTGCCTTGGCGGCGATTTTGACCGGGTTTAGCATTTACGACGACATTGCAAAGTTTGCAGGTGCAGGCACGCTGGTGCCCATTACCGGCTTTTCCAATGCGGTGTCCGCCCCGGCGGTGGAATTCAAAACCGAGGGCTTTGTCCTTGGCGTTGGCGCAAAGATGTTTACAATTGCAGGACCGGTTATTGTGTATGGCGTATCGGCAAGTGTGTTGTATGGCGTAATTTATTGGATATGCACCATGATGTAGGGGCGGCCATTGGCCGTCCGTGGGACGGAAAACCCGTCCCCTACAGAGAAAACAGGCTCGCCGGTTTGGCGAGCCGTTTCTTACAGATATGTATTCAGATATGCGTCGTAGATTTCCCGGGGGATCATCTTGCCGCCGGTTGCCCAGACGATTTGTGTTGCGTTTTGGAGCCGGGCAGGGGAGAGGTCATGCTGAACGCAATATTCGGCCATTTGGGGATAGGTCGTAAATCCGCAAGGGCCGGCAAAAGCCGCGCAGCTGGATGGCTCGATTTGAATGTTTTCGGAGTTATACAAAAGCCGCAGATAATCATACAGCTTGCCGTCGTCTACCGTGAATTCTCCGGAAACCTGATTGGTCATGATTCTGGTGACGAAACCGGAAGGACTGGCGCAGGCGAGACCGTCAGCCTCAGTCTGACCGGAGATACCATAATTCCGAACATTGGCTTTTTCGAAGGTTTGGGTATCCAAACCGATGAGCACGGAGGGACAGGTGGTGGTTTCCACAAAGAAGCAATGGACATTGTCCTTGAAAATCCGTTTGAGACCATATGTGATACCGCCCGGCGCACCACCCACGCCTGCCGGGATGTAAACGATCAGCGGATGGTCCTTGTCAACGGAAATGCTCAAATCATCCAGCTGCTTTTGCAGTCTTTTTGCTGCGGTTGCATAGCCGATGAACAGGTCAATGGACTTTTCGTCATCGATGAAATAGCTGGTGGGATCCAGATCGGAGTTTTTCCGACCCTCAGCCACGGCCTTGGAGTAGTCGGCGCTGTATTCCAGAACCTCAACGCCCTTGCTTCTGAGCAGGTCCTTTTTCCATTGCTTTGCATCTGCGGACATATGGATCTTTACAGAAAAGCCAAGGGCGGCACTCATAATGCCGATGGACATTCCCAGATTTCCGGTAGAACCGACCTGGACTGTGTAGTTGCTCAGAAATTCCCGGATCGCCGGATCCGCGAGCTTCTCGTAATTGTCTGTAACTGAGATTTTGCCGGCGGCAATGCACAGGTCCTCCGCGTGCTTCAAGACCTCATAAATGCCGCCACGGGCTTTTACAGAACCAGCGATGGCCAAATGGCTGTCCATTTTCAAATAGAGCTTTCCGGGGATCTCAAAGCCGTAGCTGTCTTGCAGGGCGGACTTCATTTGGGGTATTTCTTTCAAAGGGGACTCGATCAGGCCATTGTCCTGCTCGGTTTCCGGAAAATACTTTTTAATGAACGGTGCAAATCGCAAAAGCCGCTTTTCGGCATCGGCGATGGCTTCGTCGCTGACAATGAGCTGACACAGCGCGTCCGTAAGGGCGAAGGGAAGCTTATAGGGATTTACCCAACATAATTCTTTTGAATACATAAATTGATCTCCTCTCATTTTGACGGTTATATGCTCAGCAATTCCCCAAAGTCGTAAATATAATAATCGGCAGCGGCCTTGATTTGGTCGATGTAAGCGTCCGAGGACTTGTCGTAGACGCCGCAGACCTGCATGCCTGCGGATTTCGCGGTCATGTCCGCATTGAGATTGTCATCCAAAAACAGGATATTTTCCACAGTCGTCTGCATCTTTGCGGCAGCCATCTTGTAAATCTGAGGATCGGCCTTTGTTGTGTTAAAATCATCGCAGGACCAGATGTTATCAAACAGCTCCCATAAGCCCAGACGCTTCAGGCAGGCATCCAGCGTGATGTGCGGGCTGGCGGTTAGGACATTCAGACTTGCGCCCTGCGCTTTCAGCGCTCTCAAAACGGAGTCAACATTCGCCTTGGCAGGGATCTTGTGAAAATATGCGTCCAGCATATATTCTTTCATGATATTCATCAGCTGCTCTTTCGACATATCCAATCCCATGTCGTTGATGTAATATTCCGCTGTTCCGTTCAGTCCCAAGGGCGTGATGATCTTGATAATATCCTGCTGGTAGGGGATGCTGTTCTCGTCGAGAATTCGCAGCATGACGGAAACAAAGGTGGGCATGGAATCTACCAAGGTTCCGTCAAAATCAAACAGGTAAAAAGCCTTCATCGCGGATGCTCTCCTTAATGTAGGAATGATTTTTCTTATTCTAGCATAGATTGGATGATTTGTAAATCATCAGGGCGAACTTGACTTTTTTCGTCTTTGGGGTATAATCAAAAAAGAATAAAGTTGTCACCGGAGGCAGAGTGCCGTAGCACTCAAAAGCCGGATTAGGTGTCCGAGTGAGCTCGGGTTATTGTGTACGCAATAGCCGGAGCTATATTTTTTGGAGGGTGTTATGAAGCATACAAAGGTAACGCTGGAACCGCTTGCAAAAAATGACAGAGAGCAATTTATTTTGGATAATCAGTGGGCGTTCAAGCATGGGGCATTGATGAAGTTTGGCGAGCGCGATGATCATATAGACGGAGCTGGGGAAATTATTTCCCGCAAAACCATTGAGCAATGTATGGATGACCCGCAAAATGAGACCTATCGAATTGTTTTGGATGGCAAAAAGGTAGGCGGTGTGATTCTGAAAGTCGATCAGGAAACCCAACACAATCATCTTGAAATATTCTTTGTATCTCCCCAGGAGCACAGTAAAGGAATTGGCTATGGCGCATGGCAGGCAATTGAGGCGCTGCATCCTGAAACCCGGGTTTGGGAAACCTGCACGCCGTATTTTGAGAAACGCAACATTCACTTTTATGTGAACAAGTGCGGTTTTCAGATCGACCAGTTTTGGTGCGAGTATTTTCAGCCGGAGCACGAAATGCCCGCAGAGGACAGCGAAGGCCCGGATGAAATGTTCCGCTTTATAAAGGTAATGAAGCAATAAGGAAAAGGCCACTCGGATGAGTGGCCTTAAATCGTGTGTTACAGAGAATTGGGAAGCTGATTGCCAAAGAGGTCATAAAGGTAGATCAGACCTCTGGGCAGGTGGAAGGGATCCTTCACCGGCAGGGCGGCGGACTGACCGATGTTGCCGTCGCCATCCAGCCAGTTGTACCAATCGCCGTAGCCATTGGGATAGTGGGAGAAGGCATACTCATTGACCTTCTTGTGCACATCCAGGAACCAGGGATCCTTGGTGTGCTTCCAGGCATAGGCAGTGGCGACCAGGGCCTCCACCTGCACCCACCAGGGCTTGTAGGTGGGCTTGCCCCAGAAAATGGGTTCCTTGCCGTCGATGTCCAAAGCCAGCCGCAGACCGCCCTTCTCTGCGTCCCAGGCAAGCTCGATGTGCCGACGGATGAGGCGGCAGCATTTTTCGATGTTTTCCGGCTCGTTCCACTGCTCAAAAACATTGATCAGGAACCACATGCACTCGATGGCGTGACCGGGGACACAGCTTCTGCCCTCGGGGGTGTCGGAAAAACTGCCGTCCACGTAGACAAATTCCAAAATGGCATCCTTTTCCGCTACATAGAATTTGTTCAAAACTTCCATGGCAAGGTCATGGGCAATGCTTACGATATCCTGCCGGCCGGTGGCCACGCCCAGACAGTTATAGAAGAAGGCATAGCACATGTTCACGCCGTGGGTCTTCATGCCGTCGGGGATCACATAGGGTGCGACCCGGTAGCTGCCGGGGCGTTGGATGCGATCCCAGGTGTTTTCAAAGGTCTCCAGAGCGATGGCCTTGGCTTCTTCGTTGCCGGTGGCGATGTAATACTCGGTCATACCGGCCAGGACAAAGCCGTCAACATAGATGCTGATGTCGTTGTCCAGCATATTTCCGTCGCAGTCAAAGAGGTAATTCCACTTGCCGTCGGCGCTTCTGCCGGTGCCTTTCAGATAGTTGAAAAGGCCGTTGGCCCGTTCCAGATACTCGGGCTTCTTCTCAATGCGGTTGTACATGGCGGAATAGGTCCACAGCGCCCGTCCCTGGGACCAGATATACCGGTCGCGGGACAGCACGGTGCCGTCCTCTGCCAGACAGTTGTTGATGGCGCCGCTGGCATCGCCGGAGTGTTTCAGCCAATAAGGCATGACTTCGTTATTCAGGGTGTTGCTGTACTGATCGAAATAGTTTTTGAACAGACTTTTCATAGAAATTACACTTCCTTGCTCTTGGTGGCGATTTCCATCAGGCACTTGGCCATGAATTCGTCAGGAGTCATAGCGCCCAGATCCTCACCCTTGCGGGTACGGACGGAAACGGTGCCGTTTTCCATATCCCGGTCACCGATGACCAGCATATAGGGAACCTTTTGCAGCTGTGCTTCCCGGATCTTGTAGCCCAGCTTTTCGCTGCGGCAGTCAGCCTCTGCATGGATGTTTACGCTTTCCAGCTTGGTGACCAATTCCTTGGCACATTCGTGAGCCCGGTCGGTGATGGGCAGAACTTTGACCTGAGTGGGCATCATCCACAGGGGCAGTGCACCGGCGTAACGCTCGATGAGGTAGGCCAGGGTACGCTCGTAGCAACCAAGGCTGGTGCGGTGGATGATATAGGGGATCTTCTTCTGTCCGTCCGCATCGGTGTATTCCATGCCGAACTTCTGAGCCAGCAGCATATCGATCTGAATGGTGACGATGGTGTCTTCCTTGCCAAAGACGTTCTTGTACTGAATGTCCAGCTTGGGGCCGTAGAAGGCGGCTTCGTCGATGCCGATCTCGTACTCCACGCCCAGATTGTCCAGAATTTCGCCCATAACGCGCTGTGCTTCTTCCCACTGCTCCACAGTACCTTCGTACTTGATGCCGGCACGGGCGGGATCCCACTGGGAGAAACGGAAGGAGCAGTTTTCCAGCATACCCACAGTTTCAAGAACATACTTAGCCAGCTCCAGACAGCCGCGGAATTCCTCTTCCAGCTGATCGGGACGCAGAACCAGGTGACCCTCGGAAATGGTGAACTGACGGACACGGATCAGGCCGTGCATCTCGCCGGAGTCCTCATTACGGAAGAGGGTAGAGGTCTCGCCCAAGCGCATGGGCAGGTCGCGGTAGGAACGGGCCCGGTTCAGATAGACCTGATACTGGAAGGGGCAGGTCATGGGCCGCAGAGCGAAACATTCCTTGCTCTCGTCGTCGGGATCGCCCAGGATGAACATGCCGTCACGGTAGTGATCCCAGTGGCCGGAGATCTTGTACAGGTCGGATTTTGCCATTAGGGGAGTCTTGGTCAGCAGATAGCCACGCTTCTGTTCCTCGTCCTCGATCCAGCGCTGCAAAGTCTGAATGACACGAGCGCCCTTGGGAAGCAATATGGGCAGACCCTGGCCGATTTCCTCCACGGTGGTGAAGAATTCCAGCTCACGGCCCAGCTTGTTGTGATCCCTCTTCAGAGCTTCTGCCTGCTTCTCCAGATACACATCCAGCTCTTCCTTGCTGGGGAAGCCGATGCCGTAGATACGCTGCAGCATCTTACGGCTGGAATCGCCGCGCCAGTAAGCGCCGCAGGACTTGGTGAGCTTGAAGCCGTTGTGCTTCACACGGCCGGTGTGATCCAGATGGGGGCCTGCGCACAGGTCGGTAAAATCTCCCTGGGTGTAGAAGCTGATGACAGCATCCTCGGGCAGATCCTCGATCAGTTCCTTTTTGTAAGGTTCATTCTGTGCTTCTGCCCAGGCAATGGCCTCGGCACGGGGCAGCTCGCTCCGTTCCAGACGGATGCGCTCCTTACAGATCTTCTTCATCTCAGCCTCAATCTTCTCCAGATGCTCGGGAGTGAAAGAGAAGGGAGCGTCGAAGTCATAGTACCAGCCCTCGTCAATGGCAGGGCCGATGGCCAGCTGTACCTCCGGCCACAGGCGCTTGACGGCCTGAGCCATGATGTGGGAGCTGGTGTGCCAGTAGGTCTTCCGGTATTCCGGATTCTCAAAGGTGTACAGGTTTTCGTTTTCCATAGGTTTTTCCTCCTTTTTATTTGGGGGAGGGTATAAAAAATCCCCATCCCCTGAAGATCAGGGGTGGGATACAAAGTATTCCACGGTTCCACCCTGGTTGCGAGCAAGCTCGCCACTCATTGGCACGGTAACGGGCGCACCCGGCAGGCCATTTCCAACCTGCGGCTCAGAAGTGGTATCACATCCATAAGACAACAGGACCCTTGCACCAAGCGGATCCCTCTCTGAGAAGCTTAACGGATGTGCGTGTCTTCGTCACAGCTTTTACGGAGTAAATGTAGCACAAAAAAAGAACTTTGTCAATCCCGGGGAGGGGAAAACCCAAAAAATGGGCGATTTTTGGTTACCATAACAGAAAAGTACTTCCCATAACGGATGGTTGCGTAATTATCGTCATTATGTTAACAAATTGTCATTATTTTACCATATCTTGTGTAAGATTCGTGCAAAAAACGATATGTTGAGGCATGAGGTTTACATAATATTTTATAGGATTTTTTATTAAAAGTTGTCGAAATATCAGATTTTGACGAAAATGCTTGACTTTTTATGAAAAAATGTTATAATACACAAAGTTTGCCTGCATACAATATTTTGTAACCTTTTGATACCATTTGAAATTGGTAGCTATTTTACATTTGATTTTTCGTGAAAGGAGGTACATTCTATGCCGGAATGTAATCGTTTGATCACCAGAGCGACGGCGAGACCCCTGCGTTTTGTGGCACTGCTGTTGCCGGTGATCTGTATCGTCTTATTGCTGAGTCAGACTGTATTCGCAAAGAATACTTATTTGATCAATGACAGCGGCAAAGTCGTGATCCACACCACCTACGCAACGGACCCCGCCAAAGTTCTGGACGAAGCCGGTTTGGAACTGGGCGAGGATGATACCTTCGTAACACAGCCGGGTTTTGGTGTTTCTGAAATCACCGTACAGCGCAAGCAATCCATCACTATCAACCATGGCGGAAACGTCCTGGATGTGGTCAGCTACGGCGAGACGGTAGAATCCCTGCTGGAGCGTCTGGATCTGATCCTGACCAATGAAGATGTGGTTTCTGTGCCGCTGAGCTCCCAGACCTTTGACGGTCTGAACATCACTATCGGCCGGAGCGTGGAAGTGGAGGAGACCTACACCACCGTCATTCCCTTTGAAACGACCTACTGTGATGATCCCACGCTGCCCAAGGGCGAGGAAGTGGTGCTGACGGAGGGCGTGAACGGCCAGATGCTGTGCAAGGCCAATGTGGTTTATGTCAGCGGTGAAGAGGTAAGCCGCACCGTCCTCAGCGAGGCTGTGACGATCGAGCCCGTGAATGCAGTGATTGCTGTGGGTACCGGCGAGTCCGTTAAGCCCCACAGAAATGACCTGCCTTCCAATCTGATCCGTCCTCAGTTTACCGGTAAGCCTGTCATTGGTGACGGCTATATCATCACCCCCGACGGAGAATACCTGACCTACACCCATTCCGATGTGTTCAAGGCAACGGCCTACAACAATGCGGATCCCGGCTGTACCGAGTATAACTACATCGGCACAAAGTGCCGCGTAGGCGCCATTGCGGTGGATCCTTCTGTGATTCCTTACGGCACCCGGATGTTCATTGTAACCAACGATGGTAAGTACGTTTACGGCATCGCCACCGCAGAGGACTGCGGCAGCGCCATCAAGGGCAAGCGCGTTGACCTGTATTTCGATACCGTGGCTGAGTGCGATCGCTTCGGTATTCGCAATTGTACCATCTATTTCCTGGGATAATAGTTGCAAATCCGCCTTTCTTTTGGTATACTACCGGAAGAAAGGCGGTCTTTTTATGATCAATGTTTGTGATATTCAAGTGATGAAGCCCCTGCTTGCAGAGCACGGATTTCATTTTTCCAAGGCAAAGGGGCAGAACTTTCTGATTGCATCCTGGGTGCCGGAGCAGATCGCGCTGGATTCCGGGGTGGATGAAAATACCGGCGTGCTGGAGATCGGCCCGGGCATCGGTCCACTGACCCAGCAGCTTTGCCTGCGGGCAGGGAAGGTTTGCGCTGTGGAGCTGGACAACCGGCTGAAGCCCATTCTGGCACAGACTGTAGGGGAATTCGAGAATTTGGAAATTCTTTGGGATGATGTGCTGAAATTGGATATTCCTGCGCTGGTGAAGGAGAAATTTGATGGCTTGCGCCCGGCGGCCTGCGCCAATTTGCCCTATTACATCACATCGCCCATTCTGTCCGCCCTGTTGGAAGCGGAGTGCTTCGATCAGGTGACAGTCATGGTGCAAAAGGAAGTGGCACAGCGGATCGCTGCCGCGCCGGGAACGGCGGATTACAGCGCATTTACGGTGTTTTGCCAGTATTATGCTGAGCCGGAACTGTTGTTTGATGTACCTGCCCATTGCTTCCTGCCCCAGCCGAAAGTGACTTCTGCGGTCATCACACTCCGGGTTCGTAAGGAGCGTCCCTGGAATGTGGAAGATCAAAACATTTTCTTCCGTACCGTCCGCGCCAGTTTTGCCATGCGGCGGAAGAAGCTGAGCAACGGCCTTGCATCCGGCTTCCCCCAGTTGGGCAAAGAGGGTGCGGCAGAAGTCATCGCTGCTTGTGGCTTTGATGAAAATGTCCGTGGCGAAACCTTGGGCATCCCCGAATTTGCCAAGCTGTCCAACGAGATTGCCAAACGATTGAAATAAAATGGTCTCCCATTTGGGAGACCATTTTTATAGCATTGTGATAATCGGATACAGAATTGCAGTCAAAATACCTGCCACAGTCAGAGAAAGACTGCTGACCGCGCCGGTCAAATCCGATAATTCCCGGGCTTTGGTGGTGCCCAGCACATGGGCCGCTGT
This sequence comes from Oscillospiraceae bacterium, assembly GCA_015067845.1. Classification (GTDB taxonomy): domain Bacteria; phylum Bacillota; class Clostridia; order Oscillospirales; family Oscillospiraceae; genus Faecousia. The sequence goes on along the minus strand of SVLT01000006.1, from coordinate 108,064 downwards.
TCCGAGAGCAACGCCTTGGGCGACGGGATGAGTGATGCGGAATAGCTTGCACAAAGGCTTGCACAGCACGCAGCCCAGAATGCCGGTAATGGCAATGGCTGCGGTGGTAATGGCGCCGTCACCGCCGGTCTGCTCACTCAATGCAGTGCCCATGGCGGTGGTGATGCTCTTGGGGAGCAGGGAATAGGTCAGCACATTGCCCACTTCCAAAACCCGGCACATTACCAGAATAAAGGACAAGCTGGCCAATGTTCCGGCGGTGATGCCCGCAAGAATGGCTTTCCAATTCTTGCGCAGGATATGCACCTGCTGATACAGGGGCACTGCCAGGCAGATGGTGGCCGGGGTGATCAGCCAGGAAATGGTCTTCATGCCCGCCTGGTAATTGGCGTTGGGATAGCCGGTGAGTACCATCAACCCAATCAATAAAATAATAGAGATCAGCAGGGGATTGCACAGGGGCGATTTTGTCTTCCTTTGCAGAAACAGGCCCAGCTGATAGGCCAGAATGGTGGCGATCAGCGGCAGTAAGGAGAGTTCAAGAATCCATTCCATGGTCTTTCACCTTTCCGCATATGAGCTGGGAGATCACCCCGGCCACGGCAAATACCAAAATGGTGGAGGAAAGCACCAGCAGGGCGATCGTAACCACATGGGGAGCGACAATGCCCCAGCTTTCCAGAAGATTTACCGCCGGGGAGACAAAGAGAAGGGGAAGGATGGTCAACAAAAAATCGCTGACCTTATCGATTTGCTCCACCTTTACGATTTTCAGACACAGGGCGGCAAACAACAGCACTAAGCCATATACCGCCGCCGGGATGGGCAGAGGAAGCAGTCGGTTCAATGCTTCGCCCAGAAGAGAAAAGCCGAAGATGATGGCGCTTTGCTTCAAATAGGTAACCATCAGCGAACCTCCTTGGCGTTGCACAGATCCTTGATGACCTCGCCGGCCATGATCAGCCCGGCCACACCGGGCACAAAGGCGGTAGAGCCGGGCAGGGCACGACGGGAAGACCCTTCTCGTTGCGCCTCCTGAAATTCGCTGGGGTCAACCTGGGGGTCCAGGGGCAATTCCTGAGAATACACCACTTTAACGCCCTTCAAGCCCCGTTTTGCGCACTCCTTGCGCATGATCCGGGCCAACGCGCAGCCGGAGGTTTTGGAAATGTCCGACACACGGAAACCGGTGGGATCTAACTTGTTGCCCGTTCCCATGCAACTGATGATGGGAACACCGGCGCTTTTTGCCTGTGCAATCAGCTCCAGCTTTCCGGTGACAGTATCGATGGCGTCGATCACATAATCGTATTGGGAAAAGTCGAATTCCGCCGCATTCTCCGGCAGGAAAAAGGTTTGGTAGGTACGGACTTGGATGGTGGGGTCAATGTCCAGGATCCGATTCTTTGCGGCTTCCACCTTGCTCATGCCGACGGTGGAGTGCAGTGCCAGCACCTGCCGGTTCAGATTGGTCAGATTGATGGTATCATCATCGATGAGATCCAGCTGACCGACACCGGAACGGGCCAGAGCCTCTGCCACATAGCCACCCACACCGCCCAAGCCGAAGATAGCGACCCGGGCGCTGCGCAGCTTGGAAAGGCCGTCCTCACCCAAAAGCAGGCGGGTACGGGAATACTGATCAGCCATAATTATACCTTTGCGATGGCCTGTTCCAGATCTGCGATCAAGTCATTTACATCTTCCAGACCGCAGCTGAGCCGGATCAGATCCGCGCCTACGCCGGCGGCATCCAGCTCCGCATCCGTCATCTGACGGTGGGTGGAGGAGGCAGGGTGCAGACAGCAGGTACGGGAATCTGCCACATGGGTCTCGATGGAGCCCAGCTTCAGATGCTTCATAAAGGTCTCAGCCGCACTGCGACCGCCCTTCAAGCCGAAAGCGATAACACCGCAGGAGCCGTTCGGCAGATATTTCTGTGCCAGGTCGTAATACCGGTCGCCTTTCAGACCGCAGTACTTGATCCAGGTGACTTTTTCGTTGCCCTGCAGATACTCGGCGATCTTCTGGGCGTTGGAGCAATGCTGCTTCATGCGGAAGGGCAGGCTCTCCAGACCCAAATTCAGAATAAACGCGCTCTGGGGAGACTGGATGGAGCCCAGGTCACGCATCAGCTGCACGGTACACTTGGTGATGAACGCGCCTGCAAGACCGAAACGCTCGGTGTAGGTCACACCATGATAGCTGTCATCGGGAGTGCACAGGCCGGGGAATTTGTCCGGATATTTCGTCCAGTCAAATTTGCCGCTGTCCACGATACAGCCGCCCACAGCGCTGGCGTGGCCGTCCATATACTTGGTGGTGGAGTGGGTCACAATGTCTGCGCCCCATTCAAAGGGACGGCAGTTGACAGGGGTTGCGAAGGTGTTGTCCACAAACAGGGGAACGCCGTGTGCGTGGGCTGCCTTGGCAAAACGCTCGATATCCAAAACACTCAGGGCAGGATTGGCGATGGTCTCACCGAACACCAGCTTGGTGTTGGGGCGGAAGGCCGCATTCAGCTCTTCGTCGGAGCAATCGGGGCTGACGAAGGTCACATCAATGCCCATCCGCTTCATGGTAACGCTGAGCAGATTGAAGGTGCCGCCGTAGATGGCGGAGCTGGACACGATATGGTCACCGCAGGAAGCGATGTTGAACATGGCGAAGAAGTTTGCCGCCTGACCGGAACCGGTGAGCATGGCGGCTGTGCCGCCCTCCAGAGCCGCGATTTTCGCAGCAACCGCATCGCAGGTGGGATTCTGCAGACGGGAGTAGAAATAGCCGCTGGCTTCCAGGTCAAAGAGCTTGCCCATGTCCTCAGAAGTGGCGTATTTGAAGGTCGTGCTCTGCACGATGGGGATCTGCCGGGGCTCGCCGTTGCCGGGGGTATAGCCCGCCTGAATACACAGGGTTTCCATTCCAAGTTTTTTATCCATAGGGAATCACCTCGTTGTAAATTTCTATGCACCATTTTAATGGGAAAAAGAGCATTTGTCAAATACAGAAACACCGCAAATGGAAGATTTGCGGTTTACTTTCCGGAGTATTCATCGTATAATAACGAAAATACCTGAAAGGAACGAGAAAAATGGCAGGAAATTTTCATGAACGACGGAGCAACGCCGGAAAGGTCCGTGTGTGGATCGGCTGTATTTTGATTGCGGTTTCGCTGGTTGGTCTTGCGGTGGTTGGCGGGCATTTTCTGATGCCCCAGCCCAATGATGCGCCGCAGATGGGAAGTCAGAGCACCAGCTCCACAACTCCCTCTTCCAGCGTGCCGGTTTCTCAGCCGGATACCAAACCCAAAGTTACCAAACTCCACTCCGCAACCGTGGGTGTTTCCGGTGATATTCTGCTACATACTAAACTGATCCAAAGCGGTTACGATGCGGCCACGGACACCTACGACTATAACAATGTTTTTTCAGCGTTCTCCCAGTTTGTATCCCAGGTGGATTATGCAGTTGCCAACATGGAGGGCACGCTTTGCGGTGAGGACAACGGTTATCCTTATGCCGGTTATCCCTGTTTCAACGCACCGGATGCCATCGTGGATGCGGCGAAAAACGCCGGATTTGACATGCTGCTGACGGCCAACAATCACAGCTTTGATACCGGGATGACGGGCTTCCTGCGCACCCAGGAGGTCATCAAGGACCGGGAGCTGGATTATATCGGTACCCGTTATACCCAGGAAGATAAAAACTATATTGTAAAGAATATCAATAATATCCACATTGGTATGATCAACTATACCTACAATACCGGCTTCGACGGAAACGGCAATGCATCCCTGAACTACATTCCCCTGACGGCAGAGGCCACGAGTCTGGTCAATTCATTCAGTTACGACGATTTGGACGGTTTTTATGCCAAGCTTTCCGGGGAACTGGAAGCCATGAAGGCCGATGGGGCGGAAGTGGTCATGCTCTATATCCATTGGGGCGATGAGTATCACACCGAAGCCAACGCCACCCAAAAGGAAATGGCTCAGGCGCTGTGCGACATGGGCATTGATGTGATCGTGGGCAACCACGCCCATGTGCCCCAGCCGGTGGAGCTGCTCACCAACGCAAATGACGAAAGCCAAAAAACGCTTTGCCTGTATTCCACCGGCAATCTGCTGTCCAATATTCGCAGAGGTCCCAGTTATCCGGCTGAAACAGAGGACGGTATGCTGTTCCAGGTCACATTTGTCAAATACTCTGACGGAACGGTTTTGCTGGAAAAAGCAAAGGTGACGCCTACTTGGGTGAATCGTTATTCACAGAACGGAAAAACGATTTTCCAAATCCTTGCCATGGATGATGACAGCAATTGGCAGGCAAATGGGGAATTGTCAGAAGAACTTTTGAATCTCTGCCAAGAGTCCTATGACCGCACCATGGCCATTGTTGGGGAAGGTTTGCAGAGCGCAAATCAATACTATGCACAGAACCAGGCAGAAACAGAAACCAATTTGGGAATTGCATAAAAAGGAAACCGCCCCGTTTCGGGGCGGTTTTGATCTATCAAACATAGTGAATTTCGATTTCGCCAAAGGAGACGCTTCCGTCAACATGAATGGTAGCGGTTGCGTCTGAGTCCGGATGGCCGGTAATTTCCGAAGAACCGAAGGAGGTGGAGATATCCGGCACGACCCGGCAGGATTTGGGTACCAGCAAACGCAGCTCGCCAAAGGAACAGGAAAGATCCAGGTCACAGCCGTCTGCGATCTCTTCGCACTGGGTCAGATCCAGGGTCAATTCACCGAAGCTGACAGTTGCCTCACCGGAGGAGAGACGGGGGAGAGTCACTGTGTATGTATTTTCCGCGAAACTGACACTGCAATCGAAACTTTCCCCATTCTCGGTCATACTGCTGTGGGCCTTTTTGTGTTCGCCACCCTTATGGCGGAAAGTGAACTTAGGCTTTTTTGGTTTACGCAGTGCGTCAATCAAAAGTCCCAAACCGAGCAGAACCACGATGAGGGGAAATACCAGATCACCGGCAATATCCAAGGAATAAATGCCCAAATTTTCAACCAGGTAGTATGCACCGATCATGGTAGCACCAAAGGAAAAAAGGGAGAATCTTCCGAAAAGGCTGCTCAAACCGTAAACCAAGAAAGCAGAGGGCCAAAGAATACTCCAAAAAGAAACATCCCAGGAAAGAATACGGGCTGCCAAAGTCAGGCCGCCGACCAACAGTACCAGAAGTGCAAAGGATAGTGCACCTTTGCGGCCGGCATCCCAATGGAATTCCCAGCCGCCTTTTTCTTCGGACTCATCTTCATCGTCCGTCACTACTTCGCCCTGATAGGTGGGTGGGGGAGCTTCCCGGCCCAAAAGCTCATCGGTGGAGATGCCGAAGATCTCCGCCAGACGGGGGAGCATGGAAATATCGGGGCAGGACTGGTCGTTTTCCCATTTGCTCACTGCCTGAGCGGTGACGCCTAATTGTTCGGCCAGCTGATCCTGGGTCAAATTCAGACGCTTGCGGTTTGCAACGATGCGTTTGCCTAAGGTTTGTTCCATAAGGATACCTCCTCATCAATTTATGGCTTCATTATGCCATAAAATGAAGGAAAATGCTATAAAACATTTGGAGAATTGCAAAATTTTCTTATCAACAGCCGGTTGACCGGTACTCAACGGTTGGTTGGATCGCATTTTTCTTGCTTTTGGAGCTGTTTTGGAGTATAATAATTCCATTCAAAGTAAAAGGAGTCACTATGGAAAAGATCACGAGTTTTACCATTGACCATATCAAGCTGCAGCCGGGGCTGTATGTATCCCGGAAAGACCGGGTAGGGCAGGAGACGGTCACCACCTTCGACCTGCGTCTGACCAAGCCCAACGACGAGCCGGTGCTGAACACCGCAGAAATACACACCATTGAGCATCTGGCGGCTACCTATCTGCGCAACGAGCCTGTCTGGAAGGACAAGGTGCTGTATTTCGGTCCCATGGGCTGCCGCACCGGATTTTATCTGCTGCTGGCAGGGGACTGGACTTCCAAGGATGTACTTCTCCTGGTGCGTGATTGCTTCCGTTTTGTTGCGGAGTTCCGGGGAGAAGTCCCGGGGGCATCCGCCAAGGATTGCGGAAATTATTTGGATATGAACCTGCCCATGGCCAATTACTGGGGCAAAAAATACGCAGCTTTGCTGGAAAATATTGAGGATGACCGCCTGGTCTATCCGGAGTGAGGGAGAACTATGAAGCTTGGAATCATCGGCGCCATGAAGATCGAAGTGGAGACGCTGAAAGAAAATATGGAGAACAAGACCGTCACCTGGCGCGCCGGAATGGAGTTCTGTGACGGCACGTTGGAGGGCCTGCCCACGGTTGTGGTGCAGTGCGGTGTGGGCAAGGTCAACGCCGCGCTGTGCGTGCAGATTTTGTGCGACTGCTTCGGCGTGACCCATCTGGTGAACACCGGCATTGCCGGATCGCTGTGTAATGAACTGGATATCGGCGATCTGGTGGTGAGCAAGGATGCTATGTATCACGATTTTGACTGCGGCGGCTTCGGCTATCCCCACGGCAAAGTACCGGGGATGGATGTGATTGCCTTTCCAGCAGACGAAACCATGATTTCCTATGCCCTTGCTGCGGCAGAGACAGTCAATCCCGGTCACAGCAAGTTAGGCAGAGTTGCCACAGGTGACCAGTTTATCTGCGACAAGGCAGTCAAGAATCGCATTATCGATATTACGCAGGCGTTGTGCACGGAGATGGAGGGTGGCGCGATCGCCCAGGCGGCATATCGCAACCAAGTGCCTTTTGTCATCATTCGGGCTATTTCCGACAAGGCGGATGACAGCGCAGATATGGATTATCCCACCTTTGAGGCCATTGCAGCCCATCGCTGTGCAACGGTCGCCCAGACCATGGCGAAAAAGCTGAAAAATGCATAAAATATGCCGGCTGGATACCCAGCCGGCTTTTTGTGCACCCAAACCTTCCCCCTCGGGGGAAGGTATTTACAAAATCAAGCAGATCAATCCCGTTGCGCCCTCGTTGACGATGCGGTTCAGGGTGCCACGGAATTTCATGCGCACATCCTCCGGCATTCGGATGACCTTGGCGGTCAGTCCTTCCTGGATCAGATCGTAGACGGATTTGCCGAAAATGTTGCTCTGCCAGAGCTTATCCGGGTCTTCACCGGTTAAGTAAGAGACCAGATCCTGGGATTGCTGCTCACTGCCCACCATGGGACTGATCTCGGTATCAATATCCACTCTTATCATATGGATGGACGGCGCGCCGGCTTTCAGCTTGACCCCGTAAGCGCCGTTTTTTTGCAAAATCTGAGGCGTTTCCAAAGCCATTTCGTCAGCGGAGGGCATTACAATACCATAGCCGGTGGTCTTGACTGCGGACAGAGCATCGGAGATCTTGTCATATTCCTGCTTTGCCTGACTGAGCTCAATGAGCAATTTCATAAGCTGGGTGTCATTTTCAATGACAATGCCGGTTTTTTCGCTGAGGATCTGATAAAACAGGCTTTCCGGGAATTCCAAATGACAGGAGACACTTCCGCTGCCCAGATCAATATCCCGGACAGCATAGGATTGGAGCTGAGGGATCTGAGTCAGCTCTGCCAAAGCGGTCTCCGCCTGGCCAACGGCTCCGATTTGCCCGGCACAGCGGAGCAGCGTCTCGTAAAGCGCCGTTTTTACCGGATGCTCGGCTTCCAAGGCATCCATCCACCGGGGGCAATAGATCTTGAGCTCCTGCATGGGGAAGGCGTAAAGCAGATCCTGCAGCAAGGCCGCAATATCCCCGGAATCCAGGGCCTGACAGTCTGCGATGGCTGCGTCCACACCAAATTCCCGGGCGAGATATGCTTTCACATCCGCGGCCTGTGGGGAATTGGGGTAGCGAGTGTTGATGATCACCAGGAAAGGTTTTCCGGTCGCTTGCATATCCTGTATGGCGCGACGTTCCGCATCCAGATAGTCAGCTCGGTCAATATCGGTGATGCTGCCGTCAGTGGTGACCACCAGACCGATGGAGCAATGCTCATCCATCACCTTTTTTGTTCCCAATTCCGCGGCTTCGGTCATAAGTATTTCGTGGTCATACCAGGGGGTGGTGACCATTCGGGGGATGCCGTCTTCGTCCGCGCCCACCGCGCCCCGAACCATGTAGCCCACGGAATCGATCATCCGCACCCGCAGCTTGACTTTTCCGTCCGGGGAGATCTCGATGGCTTCCTCCGGAATGAATTTCGGCTCCGAGGTCATGATCGTCCGGCCGGACCCGCTTTGGGGGAGCTCATCCCGGGCGCGCTCTTTCAGATACGGATCGTCGATCCCCGGAATCACCAGCTGCTCCATGATGCGTTTGATCAGGGTGGATTTTCCCGTCCGCACCGGCCCAACAACGCCAACGTAAATATTTCCGCCTGTTCTGGCGGCAATGTCTGCATAAATATTTTCCATAGCCTGCCTCCTCATCCGGCAGGATTCAGGCTCCTGCCATGGTCTACAACAAGGTATGTCCCAGCAAAAGCCGATAGAACAGAGAAAATAAAAAATTACGGAAAACCCAATGTTTTTTCAAAAATAACATTTGACAAATGGCGCAAAGAGCTATATAATATCTAAGCATGACTGCGAGGAGGGGGAAACTATGCTTTTAGGACTGTCTAAGATCATAGATTGTCCCGGTGCATCCGTTCCCTTTTCGACCAGCGTGGACCTGAGTGATCTTCAATACGGCGAAAGCTATCCGGTCAGTGAACCGGTGCTTGCTTCCGGTACGGTGCGCAACACCGCCGGTGTGCTGATGATGACCGGCTCCGTCCATACCACGATCCACGGCGTTTGCGACCGCTGCGCCCGGGACTTTGAGAGAGTTGTGGACATTCCCATTGATGTGGTGTTGGTGACCGAGCTGAGCAATGAAGAAAACGAAGACGAATGGGTATTCCCCCTGGTGGGAGACAATGCAGATCTGGAAGACATCGTCCGCACAGTATTTGTGCTGAATCTGGATTCCAAGCTGCTGTGCGAGGAAGATTGTAAAGGTCTCTGCTGCCGCTGCGGCAAGAACCTGAACGACGGCCCCTGCACCTGCCAAAAGGAGCTGGATCCCCGTTTTGCTGCTTTGAAGCAGCTTCTCGAGAAGTAAAAACCATTAGAATGCTGCCAAAAAAGCAGTTTGACCAAGGAGGTGTCATCCATGGCTGTCCCTAAGTGTAAAGTGTCCTCTGCCCGCCGTGATAAGCGTCGTGGCTCCAACTGGAAGCTGTCTGCTCCCAGCGTGGCCGTTTGCCCCAAGTGCGGTGAGCCCGTCATGCCCCACAGAGCTTGCAAGGCTTGCGGTACCTACAATGGCCGTCAGGTCCTGGCCGCCAAGGCTGACTAAGGCAGGAAAATGCGAATGCGCAGAGGAAGGCTGTATTGCCTTCCTCTTTTTCCTTGCTTTTGACAGAGAAATGTGGCATAATAAGGAAAAGAATTATTTATGAAAGGAGCGATGGATATGGCAAAGCCTTTGGTTGCCATTGTTGGCAGACCCAATGTGGGCAAATCCATGCTTTTTAATAAACTCACCGGCCAGCGGACTTCCATCGTGGAAGATACCCCCGGCGTGACCCGGGACCGGATCTACGGTGACTGTGAGTGGTGCAACCGGCACTTCTCGTTGGTGGATACTGGCGGTATTGAGCCGAATACCGACAGTGATATGCTAAAATTCATGCGCCGTCAGGCGGAGATCGGTATCGAACTGGCGGATGCCATCATTATGGTTACGGATGTTCGCTCCGGCGTTACCGCTGCCGACCAGGATGTGGCTACCATGCTCCGCAAAAGCGGCAAGCCGGTGTGCCTGGCAGTCAATAAGTGCGACTCTGTGGGTCTTGTGAACCCGGATGTGTATGAATTTTACAGCCTGGGTATTGGCGACCTGTTTGAGACCTCTGCCGTCCACGGTCACGGCACCGGCGACATGCTGGACTGGGTGTTGGAAAACATCCCTGCCGAGGATGAGGACGAGGAAGAAAGCGACATTATCAAGGTTGCTATCGTTGGCAAACCCAATGTGGGCAAGAGTAGCCTTTTGAACCGCATTTTGGGTGAGGAACGGGTCATCGTTTCCAATGTGGCCGGTACGACCCGGGATGCCATCGACTCTTATTTTGAAAACGAGTCCGGAAAATACTGCTTCATCGACACCGCCGGTATGCGACGCAAGAGCAAGGTGGACGATGCCATCGAACGCTACTCTAATATGCGCTCCATCAATGCCATTGAGCGCGCGGATGTGTGTCTGATTTTGGTGGATGCCAACGAAGGCGTCACCGAGCAGGATACCAAGATCGCAGGCCTTGTCCATGAGGCAGGCAAAGCTGCCATCATCGTGGTCAACAAGTGGGACGCGGTGGAAGATAAGGAAACCAATACCATGCGTGACATGGAAGGGGAGGTCCGCAACGGCCTGAGCTATATGCTCTATGCCCCGGTGGTGTTCCTGTCTGCGCTCACCGGTCAACGGGTGGACAAGCTGTTCCAGGTCATTCAGGATGTGCATACCCAGAATACCAGCCGTATCACTACCGGCGCGCTGAACAGCGTCCTGGCGGATGCAACCGCCCGGGTGCAGCCGCCCACGGATAAGGGCCGTCGTTTGAAGATCTACTACATGACTCAGGCGAGCACCAAGCCGCCCCATTTCGTGATCTTCTGCAACGATGCCCGGCTGTTCCACTTCTCCTATCAGCGGTATCTGGAAAACCAGATCCGTGAGGTGTTTGGATTGAAGGGCACACCCGTTCGCATTACCATTCGCCAGAAGGGCGATAAGGAGGAAGTATGATGGTTTGGGCTGTGTTGGTTGCGGCGTTGACTGCCTATCTTTTGGGAAATCTCAACGGCTCGGTGTGCATTTCTGCCCTGGTTGCCGGGGATGACGTACGCAAGCACGGCAGCGGCAATGCCGGTCTGACCAATTTCTTCCGCAGCTACGGCGGCTGGAGTACCTTTTTGGTCATGGCTGTGGATATGATCAAAACCGTTGCCGCTGCCTATGGCGCAGGCTGGATGCTGGCATCCTTCGGTTGCTATCGTGAGGGCCTGGTGTTGGGCGCCGTGTTGGTTTCTTTGGGCCATGATTTCCCGGCACTGCTCGGTTTTAAGGGGGGCAAGGGCATCCTCTGCGGCTTTACAGCGGCACTCATCCTGGATTGGCGCATTGCTTTGGTAATGCTTGCGGTGTTTGTGATCGCGTTTGCCATCACCCGTTATGTGTCTCTGGGCTCCGTGCTGGGCGCGCTGACCTGCTCTGTGGGCTTTGGCGCGGTGTATTACGGCAACTGGATCGTGATGGCCGGCGGTATTTTCATCGGCCTGCTGGCGATCTATATGCACAGAAGCAATATCAGCCGTCTGATCAAGGGAACAGAGTCCAAGGTCCATCTGATTCACAGGGATTTGAACAAATGAGAATTGCAGTAGTTGGAAGTGGTGCCTGGGGTACGGCTTTGGCCATTGCCTTGTGCAAAAACGGCCATGATGTGACCCTGCTGGCCCGTTCTGCGGAAAAAGCGGAACAAATGAAAAATACCCGGCACAATCCCCGTTTGCGTGGGGTCAATCTGCCGGATGAACTGAATATTTCCGCTGCCCCTGCTTGTGTCGCAGGATGCGCTTTGGTGGTAATCGCTTGCCCGTCCATGGCCATTCGGTCGGTGTGTCAGCAGGTTGCCCGGTACTTGGACGGGGATGCTGTGATGGTGTCCGTCACCAAGGGTATTGAGGCCGGTACCTTGCTGCGCATGAGTCAGGTGGTGCAGGAGGAAACCAAACGCCCCGTGGTGGCCCTTACCGGCCCCAGCCATGCGGAGGAGCTGGCCCAGTGCATGCCCACCGGCTGTGTAGCGGCCAGCCCGGAGCAGTCCCATGCGGAACTGGTGCAGGATGCGTTTATGTCCGATTATTTCCGCATCTATACCAGCCCAGATATTGTGGGCGCGGAATTGGGCGGCGCGTTGAAAAATGTCATCGCTTTGTGCGCCGGTGTGACCGACGGTATGGGCTACGGCGACAATATCAAAGCTATGCTCATGACCCGGGGACTGACGGAAATGGCCCGTCTGGGCGTTGCCATGGGCGCGAACCGGGATACCTTTGCAGGACTTGCCGGAGTAGGGGACTTGATCGTTACCTGTACTTCGCCCCACTCACGAAACCGCCGGGCAGGTATCCTCATCGGCCAGGGGGAAACTCCGGATGAGGCAAGACAGCAGATCGGCGCGGTGGTGGAAGGTTACTATGCTGCCAAATCTGCCGGAGAGTTGGCGAATAAGTACGGCGTGGATATGCCCATCGTCCGTGCGGCCTGTGCGGTGTTATACGAAAAGGTTGCCGCAGCACAGGTCGTGGAACAGTTGCTGAACAGAAGCAAAAAACCGGAATCCGAAGACTCTGGTTGGCATTAAAAATCACAGGGGCGATTCATAATCGCCCCTGTTTTCTCACTCAACCACCAGTTTGTAGACAGTTTCCCTCGACGCTGTTATACTGAAATCGAAAGGAGGACATCCATGGATCAGGTTAAAATTGGAAAATTTATTGCCGAGCGCAGAAAACGTGCAAATCTGACGCAAATGCAGTTGGCAGAAACACTGGGAATCACCGATAGAGCAATATCCAAATGGGAAAACGGGAAATCTCTGCCGGATTCTTCGATTATGCTGGAATTGTGTGATGTTCTGGGTATTACCGTAAACGATTTATTGAGTGGGGAGGTAGTTACATTGGATAATTACAATAAAGAATTGGAAAAGAACTTGCTTGAAGCAGTCAAACAAAAGGAACAGGCAGACAAAAGATTACTGGCAGTAGAAGTATTGATCGGCATTACAGCAACCGTTGTTCTGCTTGCGCTGATCTTTGTCGCAGCCTTTGTGCAAATGGAATCCTGGGTAAGAATTTCTCTGATTGTTCTTGGGTTTGCTCTGTTTTTGGCAGGTTGCTTCTATGCGCTGCGGATTGAGCAAGTAGCCGGTTACTATGCATGTAAAGAGTGCGGAAACCGATATGTACCGACATACAAATCGGTCAATTTAGCACCGCATATGGCCAGAACAAGATATATGCGCTGTCCGCAATGCGGCAAGAAATCCTGGCAGAAAAAAGTTTTGACAAAGGATTGAGAGATACAAAAAATCGGCACCCAAATGGGTGCCGATTTGCTATATATCAGTCTTCAAATGTCAGAACATCTTTATAGCGCTCTTTGAAGATGCCGTAGACAGCATCCAGAACCTTCTCGTCGGAGACGGAGAGGTAGTTTTCGCTTTCCTCGTCCACCGGTTCCACTTCCAGGATGATGATCTCAGAAGAATTCTCGTCAGCAGGCATCAGAACCAGATATTCCTTGCCGCCGTATTCGATGCAATCCAGATATTCAAATTCCACATCCTGACCGTTCTCGTCGGTGAGCACCAGAATGTTGGACTGCTCTTCCTGCAAAACTTCTTCGTTTGCCATGGAGTGCCCCTTATCTCTGGATACGGCCGGAACCGTCGCCACCGGCCAGCTTCTCAACCTCAGCAACGGTGACCATGTTGTAGTCGCCCTCGATGGAGTGCTTCAAAGCGGAAGCGGCAACTGCGAATTCCACAGCAGCCTGGGTGCTCTTGCCGTTCAGGACGGAGTAGATCAGACCGCCGCCGAAGCTATCGCCGCCGCCAACGCGGTCGATGATGTGCAGGTTGTACTTCTTGGAGAAGCAGTACTCGTTGTCCTTAACATTGTACAGCATTGCGCTCCAACCGTTGTCGAATGCGGAGTGGCTCTCACGCAGGGTGATGGCGACCATCTCAAAGCCGAACTTGTCAGCCAGCTGCTTGGCAACGGACTTGTAGCCTTCGTGGTTCAGGCTGCCGCCGTAGATGTCAGTAGCTTCAGCTTCGATGCCGAACACGTCCTTGGCGTCTTCCTCGTTGGAGATGCACACGTCAACGTACTTGCACAGCTCGGTCATAGCCTCGCGAGCTTCAGCACGGGTCCACAGCTTGCCGCGGTAGTTCAGGTCGCAGGAGATCTTCAGGCCCTTTGCCTTAGCGGCGATACATGCCTGCTTGCAGATCTCAACCAGATTGCCGCCCAGCGCGGGGGTAATGCCGGTGAAGTGGAACCACTCAGCGCCGTCGAAGATGGCATCCCAGTCGAAATCGGCGGGCTCAGCCTTTGCGATGGCGGAGTTGGCGCGGTCATAGATACAAACGGAGCCACGCTGAGAAGCGCCCTTCTCGTTGAAGTAGATGCCCACACGGTCGCCGCCGCGGACGATCTTGGTGGTGTCCACGCCGAAACGGCGCAGGGAGTTGACGGCGCTCTGGCCGATGGCATGGGTGGGCAGCTTGGTAACATAAGCTACATCCACGCCGTAGTTAGCCAGGGAAACAGCAACATTGGCTTCGCCGCCGCCGAAGGTGAATTCCACATGGTCGCACTGTACGAAACGCTCATAGTTGTAGGGTTGCAGGCGGAGCATCAGCTCGCCAAAGGTAATTACTTTTGCCATTTTGATTTCCTTCCTTTTCTGTTAATCAGCCGAGAGCGTTCTTGCGAGCCTCGACACAAAGTGCGGTGATCTTGTCGAAATTGCCGGCTGCGATGTCAGCCTTGGGGCACACCCAGCTGCCGCCAACGGCGTGGATGAAGGGAGCGTCCACATATTCCTTGATGTTGGAAGCGTTGACACCGCCGGTGGGCAGGAACTTCACGCCCACAAAGGGAGCGGACAGGTTCTTCATAGCGTTCAGGCCACCGTAAACATTGGCAGGGAAGAACTTAACTACCTTCAGGCCTGCGTTCACGGCCATGGTGATCTCGGTGGGGGTGACACAGCCGGGAGTGACGGCGATGCCGTTTTCGATGCACCAGCCAACGACCTGCGGATCAAAACCGGGGGAAACGATGAACTTTGCGCCCATGGAAACAGCCAGTCTGCACTGCTCCAGGTTCAGAATGGTACCGGCACCAACCAGCACATCGGGGCAGTTTTCAGCAACAGCCTTGATGGCATCGGGAGCAGCAGCGGTACGGAAGGTGATCTCCATCACGTCGACGCCGCCGGCGGCCATGGCCTTAGCGGTGGGGACTGCGTCCTTTGCATCGTCGATGACCACAACGGGGACAACGATGGAGTTTGCCAGTCTGCTTAAAACATCCATAATTAAAAACCTCCTAAGTATGCTTTCCGGGTGTAAACCCTAATTTGCTATGGTAATTATAGATGCTTTTGCCCGTTCTGTCAATGAGAAAAACAGCAAAAACCGTGCATTGAAGCCGTTTTGTGGCAGCGGCGGGGTTCCGTTTGCCCACTTCCGTTGACAAAAAAGGACAAGAGATGATAAGATAAGGAAAAACAAGAGGAAAGGGGCGTTACATATGAACCGATTTGGAATCAATTTGCTGTGGGTTGCCTTGCGTGAGTACGACGATACATTGCGACCTGCTCCCCATACCCATCCGGAGGGCGTGTATCACTATATGTATGTGATCCGGGGCAAGGGCTGGATCCGGATCGCCGACAAGACCTTTGATTTTGCCCCGGGGCAGATGTATTTGACCGGGCCGGGGGTTACCCATGCCTTTGACCACGATCCGAAAGATCCGCTGGTGACCGTGGAGCTGAAGTTTCAGATTTTGGATGCTGCGCTGGATGAAAAAATGCGGAGCATGCCCTTTGCGCTGGATGCCCGGAAAAATGCGGTCGGTCAGCTGGTGTGGGATATGTGGCAGGAAAAAGACAGGGGAAATCTCATGTATCAGCAGGTATTGGCGGCTCAAGCCTATGGGCTGATGTGCCTTTTGCAGCGCTTGGCGGTGGAGCAGCAGTGGGAGGATCCCAAGGCAAGAGCATCATTGGAACCGGCGCTGCGGTATATGCGTGGACATCTGGGACAGCCCATCACTTTGACGGAGCTGGCAGATGCGGTACATTTGGACAGAGTCTACTTTGCCAAGAAGTTCAAAAAAGTGATGGGACTTGCGCCCATGGAATATCTGCGTAACGCCCGTATTGAGCAGGCGAAGGAGTGGATGGTGGTTACCGACAAGAGCATTACCCGGATCGCCGAAGAACTGGGATTTCAGACTTTGCAGCATTTTTCTGCGGTGTTTCTGAAAGCTACCGGCCTTTCGCCCCGGAAATATATACAGGCACTGAAGCGGCAATAAGGAAAGACAATTTCTGATAAGTTTGCGGTTAAATAAGCCAATTTGGGCTAACGACAAGGGAAATAAAACCTGCTATACTGTAATCAGCCCGAAAGGGACAGAGTATAGGAGGATGTACAATATGGATAGAAAGCTGAAAGTTGGCGTGATCGGCGCAGGCGGTATTTGCAGAAATGTTCATATGCCCAGCCTGTCTGAAATCGAAAATTGTGAAGTGGTTGCCATTTGTGACCACCATGAGGAAAAGGCCAGAGCCATGGCCGAAAAATACGGCGTTCCCAAGATCTATACCTTGCACCACGAAATGCTGGCGAACGAGGAAATGGATGCGGTATTTGTACTGACCCAGCCGGATAAGACCTACCGTGTTGCCTATGACTGCCTGAAAGCAGGCTTTCATGTGATGATGGAAAAGCCCGCCGGCATCAATGCCTTCCAGGCACATTCTCTGGAGCGTATGGCCGCGCAGACCGGTAAGACTGCCGCGGTTGCCATGAACCGCCGTCATGTTCCTCTGCTGCAAGAGGTTTTGAAGCGGGTGAAGGCGGTCACCGACATCGTGCAGGTGGACGGCCGCTTTATGAAGACCAGCGATATTTCCAAGGGCTGGCACTATGCCAGCGCATTTAACTGCGACATTATTCACGCATTGGACTGCGTCCGCTATCTGGCAGGCTCTGAGCCTGTTGCGGTGGCTTCTGTGATCGCTACCAATAACTCACCCATCGAAAACGCATGGAACTGCGTGATGATGTTCGAAAACGGCGTGACCGGCACCCTGCGTTCCAACTATCAGGTCGCAGCCAGACTCCATGACTTTGAAATTCACGGTCTGCACGCCAGCGCCTTTATCGACCTGGGCTTCCCCGACCGTGAGGAAAGCGCCACAATCGTTTACGGCGATGGCGCATCCATCTATTCCCAGGCTGCTGCCGGTACCAACAAGACAAATGTAGAGGTCTTGACCGCCAAGGATGTGGCGGGGGAGAGCAATTTCTACCAGTACTACGGCTACAAGTCCGAGGATGTGGACTTTGTCAACGCTATTTTGGAGGGGCGCGAGCCGCTGTGTACCATTGCAGACGCCGCCAAGAGTATGGATCTGATGGAAAAGGTCTGGAACAGCCGCATTAACTAATCAAAATAATGGCAGACACAAAAGTGTCTGCCATTATTTTATAAATGTGCCACATCGGCGGATTTCAGCTGCAACTGCAACTTGTCCGCAATGAGGGCGATGAATTCGGAATTGGTGGGCTTGCCCTTGGTGTTGGAAACCGTATAGCCAAAGAACTTCTGAAGCGTGTCCAGATCGCCACGGTCCCACGCCACTTCGATGGCATGCCGAATGGCCCGTTCTACCCGGGATGCGGTGGTGCCAAAGCTCTTGGCAACCTGGGGATACAATACCTTGGTAATGGCGTTGATCACATCCATATCCTCCACGGCAATGATGATGGCCTCACGCAGGTATTGATAGCCTTTGATGTGAGCGGGAACACCGATCTCGTGAATGATTCCCGTGACCATGGTTTCAATGCTGTTTTTATCCGGGCGGCGCATGGGAATGATCCGCTGGTTCTCCCCACCGCGGAATTCCTCCAAACGATCCACAACAGCGGATACATCACAGGGCTTGAGCATCATGTACCGGACTCCCAATCCGGCGGCAATGGATGCCACATAGTCGTTAATAAACCCGGATGTAGCTAAGATAATGGGTTTCTTTTCCATTCCGGAGATTTCCTTCAACATGCTGATGCCGTCCATTTTGGGCATCATCATTTCCATGATCAACATGTCGGGTTTCTTTTCCTGGATCATTTTCGCAGCCTGCTCCCCGTCGCTGGCTGTTCCGACGACCTGAAAGTTTCCTGTACTGCTCAACGCTGATGATAGTGCGCTGCAGAATTCTTCTGTACTGTCGGCAATAAATACAGTTGTGCGTTTATCCATAACTTCCTCTCCTGTCATAATGAACTACTCCCCAAAAGCACGACAAAACCTGCCGTGTGCGACATTTATAATTTAGCATAATGTCTCGTTTTTTGCAAGGGGTAATGTAAACAATCGTTCGACAACGGTCGACAAAATTCGACATTTCCGTTTTCTAGTTGACGCAAGGGAGTATTTTATGTAAAATAATAAAAAATACACTTCACAGGAGGCACGCTTATGAATGATGTATGGAACTTAGACCCGATTTACAAGGGCTTTGACGATCCTGCCTATGGCGCAGATATGGATGCTCTGAGAGAGCTCGTGGAGAAGATCCAGGCTCAGACGGCCCAGCTGCCGGAGCTGGAAGCGCTGCAAGGCTTGAAGCAGGGTATTGCATTGCAGGAAGAATTTATGAAGCTGGTGAGCAAATTGGCCGGTTATGCGTCTTTGCGCCAGGCGGCCAATACCCGTGATCCGGAGGCCGGCTCCCGTATGGGACAGGTGATGCAGCTGTACAGCGGTGTGGCTGCTCCTTTCGCCGCATGGAAAGAGTGGGCTGCCAAGGTGGAGAATCTACAGGAGCTGGTAGCAGGGGACGAAGACCTGAAAGACTATGCCTTCCTGTTCAAAAATCTGGAAGAATCCAGCCGTTATCTGCTCAGCGGTATTGGCGAAGCGGTTATGGCTAAAATGGGTATGTCCGGCGGCGATGCCTGGAGCGAGATGCAGCAGTATCTGACCAGTACTGTTCCGGTTTCCTATCGTGGAACGACCACCAATCTGTCTTCCATCCGAAACTTGGCTTATGATGCCGATGCCTCCGTTCGTAAAGATGCTTACGAGGCAGAACTTGCCTGCTATGACCGGATCAAGGATCCGGTTGCCTATGCACTGAACTCCATCAAACTGGAAACCATTTCCGATTGCCAGCTGCGCGGCTACGAATCTCCCTTGGAGCGTACCTTGAAGCACTCCGACATGAAGCGGGAAACCCTGGATGCCATGCTGGGCGCTATGGATGAATATCTGCCGAAATTCTGGCAGTATTTGAAGGCTAAGGGTAAGGCTTTGGGTCACGAAAAGGGATTGCCCTGGTACGATCTTTTTGCGCCCATGGGCAAGACATCCACCAAATTTACCGCTGAGGCGGCCCGGGATTATTTGGTTTCCCTGTTTGCGGAATTTGATCAGGAGCTTTCCGATATGGTTGCCCAAGCCTTTGATGAGGCGTGGATCGACTTCTATCCCCGGGATGGCAAGGCCGGCGGCGCATTCTGTGCCGGCGTGGAGTGTTTGGGGGAAAGCCGGATTCTGACAAACTTCGACGGCATGTTCGGAGATGTGGTGACACTGGCTCATGAGCTGGGTCATGCGTTCCACAATCTGTGTATCCGGGATCACCGTCCGCTGAATCTGGACTATTCCATGCCCCTGGCGGAGACGGCATCCACCTTTAACGAGTGCATCGTTATGGCGTCCGCCATTGGTAAGGCGGCAGATAAGAACGAACAGATCGCCCTGATCGAGTCTCAGTTGCAGGATGCCACTCAGATCATCTGTGACATCTATTCCCGTTACCGCTTTGAGACCATGGTCTTTGCCAACCGGGAAGCCCAGTTCATGAATGCGGATACCCTGTGCGGCTACATGACCGAAGCCCAGAAGCAGTCCTACGGTGACGGCCTGGATAATGATGTGATGCACCCCTATATGTGGGTGTGCAAGAGCCACTACTACGGCCCTACCTTCTACAACTTCCCCTATGCCTTTGGCGGTCTGTTCGCCCGGGGCCTGTACGCCCAGTATGAAAAAGAGGGCGTGGCCTTTGTAGAAAAGTATAAAAAGTTGTTGCACACAACCCCCATTGCCACCGCAGAGGATGTGGCAAAGGTTGCAGATATTGATTTGACAGATAAGGACTTCTGGCGTGGCGCATTGCAGACCATTGCAGATCAGATCGAGCTGTTCTGCCGGTTGGTAGAAGCATAATTGGAGGTAATTATGGATCACAGAACAGAAAAACTTATGGCCTTTTTGGATGCGTCGGTAAGCGTTTACCACGCAGCGGCCTATTTGACTGGTATTTTGCAGGATGCGGGCTACACCCGTCTGTCTGAAGGCGAAGCATGGAATCTCACCGCCGGCGGCAAGTACTATCTGACCCGGGGCGGTACGGCGGTCTTGGCATTCCGCGTGCCGGAGACCACCCCCAAGGGCTTTTTGATGACGGCAAGCCATTCCGACCGTCCCACCTTCAAGGTCAAGGAAAATGGGGAGCTGACAGGCAAATACACCCGTCTGGCAACGGAGAAGTACGGCGGAATGTTGATGGCTCCCTGGCTGGACAGACCCCTGTCCGTTGCAGGCCGTGTGCTTGTAGAAACAGAAGATGGTGTTCAGAGCCGTCTGGTGGATATCGACCGAGATCTGATGATGATCCCCAATGTGGCTATCCACATGAACCGTCAGGCAAATGAGGGCTACAAGTGGAATCCTGCTGTGGATACGCTGCCCCTGCTGGGCGGCGCGGATGCCACCGGAAAATTGCAGGCTTTGCTGGAAGAAGAGGCAGGCGGCAAGATTCTCGGTCACGATCTGTACCTCTACATTCGTCAAAAAGCCACCGTTTGGGGCATCGATGAGGAATATATCTCCTCTGCCGCTTTGGACGATCTGCAATGCGCATGGGGCTGCACCCAGGGCTTCCTGAAAGCGGAGGACGGCAACAGCATCCCCATGCTGTGCGTGTTCGACAGCGAGGAAGTAGGCTCTGCTTCCGTACAGGGCGCAGCGTCCAAGCTGCTGGAATCCACCCTCAGCCGCATTTGCGCCGGACTGGGCCTGGATGAGCAGGTGATGCTGAGCAATTCCTTTATGATCTCCGCAGACAACGCCCACGCTGTCCATCCCAACCATCCGGAATTTGCCGATGCAAACAATGCCCCCGTAGTCAATGGCGGTGTGGTGCTGAAATTCAACGCCAGCCAGCGCTACTGCACCGATGGGGTGTCTGCGGCCATTTTCCGCAAGGTTTGCCAAAAGGCAGATGTGAAGGTGCAGACCTACTGCAACCGGGCGGACATCCCCGGCGGCTCCACCTTGGGCAACATCTCTCTTTCCCATGTGTCCGTGCCCACAGCAGATATCGGCTTGCCTCAGCTGGCCATGCACTCCTGCTATGAAACCGCCGGTGTGCGGGATGCCATCGACTTGGAAAATGCGATCGCCGCATATTACGCCGGGTCTTTGGAAGTCGATGGTGACGATTACCGATTTGTATAAAAAATGCCCGGATGCAACGCATCCGGGCAAATTCTATGTTATTCGTTATTGTCGTTGGTTTCTTCGTTCTCGGGCTCAGTCACAGACTTGACTTTCTTGGGCCGGATAACGAGGAAGTAAACAGCCACGCCGCCGCCGATCAAGGCAATTGCCACCAGGATCACGATCAGGATCCAGGAGTTGGGATTGCTCTGTTCATCTCCCTTGGGAAGTGTGGGAGCAGGAACGGAGTTGGTGGCCATGGGTGCAGGAGCGCCGTTGGAGGACGTGGGGGGTGTTGTGGTCACCGGGGTGCTTGTACCGGTAGAGGGCGCGGTGCTGGGCTGGGTAGCCTGCGTGGAGGGCTGGGTTGCGGGTTGCGTTGCGGGCTTGGTAGTCGTTGTGCTGCCGCCGGAGGAAGAACCGCCACTGGAGGAACCACCGGAAGAAGAACTGCCCCCACTGGAAGAACCGCCGGAACTGGTGGTTTTTTCTGTATAGAAGGTCAACACATAGTTTGCATCCAGTGTGTCAGGATTATATGTACTCCAATTGCTCTTGTCGGCATACCAATCCAGGTAAACTCCGCGGCCCACATTCTTCATGTAGAATTGGTTCGTACCGGCGCTGGTCAGCTCCCATTTGTCGTGGGTGCCGGTATCGTTCAGAGAATTGTATTCATCAGCCAGAGCCAATTTTTTGCCGTCACCGGAAGTGAAGGTCCAGGTTCCGTCGCTGTTTTTCTTTGCAGTAAAGATTTCTGTGCCGGAAATACTTCCGAAACCGGTGGACACATCAACACCGACATTGTAAAAGCCGGTCTTGGCAGAGGACAGAGCCATGTTGCTGCCGGGATTGACGATGACCACCTTGTCGCCGTCTTTCAGGGAAGAAACCTGAGTGTAATTTCCGGTGTTTCCGGAAGAGGAACCGCCGGAAGAGGATCCACCGGAGCCGCCATTGCCGCCGGGATTGGCGGTTACGCCGTCGTTGTCAGAGGGTGTGGTAATGCCTTCGGGAACATC
This sequence comes from Oscillospiraceae bacterium, assembly GCA_015067845.1. Lineage (GTDB taxonomy): Bacteria > Bacillota > Clostridia > Oscillospirales > Oscillospiraceae > Faecousia. Next base: position 85,648 of record SVLT01000006.1, on the reverse strand, counting down.
GCGGCCGAACAGCAGCCAAGCGTATTCGGGATAGTCGATGAACACATTCCGGTTGCCCTGAATGTTTTCAACAACTTCATTTCTGCCCATTTCCCAGGTGTCAACAGGGTCAAGTTCCATCCATTCCAGCAGGACATCTACGCTCTGGAACACTTCGGTAATGCTGTCGGCGCCCCAAGCAGAGCCCCATCTGACATAAACATAAAGGCAAATTCTTGCTACATCGCCCTTTACATTGTCCAAAGGCTCAAAATAGGTGCTGTTGTAAGTACCGCCAAGGTAACCCGTTGCAGGATTGGTGCCGTATTTTTCCGTTCCGTTGTTGGAATCACCGTACTTCTTGTTGCCTCTGGAGCTGTTGACACCGGCGTCCGAGGGACGTACATGGTGCAAGTCAGCACCACCGCCGCTGGTATTTCCACCGCCCAGGGACTGGGGCCACACATGCTCCCGGTTCCAGCCGTTGTACTGGCTTCTGGTGGCGGAATAGCTGGTATACAGCAGGATAACGCGGCCATCTTCGTTTTCACAGTCGGTCCGGGTAGCGTAATCTCTGCAATTGTCGTAAGAGGTTATTTTCGTATGTGTGCTGGTCATCAGCGTGCGCAGAGATTGCAGAAGCTGGTCAGAACTCTGCTGAGAAAGGGTATCGAATGTATAGGATGATGTGTAGTAGTCGGCAGCACCTGTTCCATCAAGAGAGATACAGATCTCGTCACGGGTGCCGGAGTTGGAGGAAGAAGAATAGGTGATAGTTGCTGCAAAGACATCTGTGGGGAGGGCGGTGAAGACGATCGCCAACACCATGCACAGAGCAAGCATACCGGCGCCTATGCGTTTAAAAGAGTTTTTCATAGTGATTCTCCTTGTCGATTTTTGTCTATTTTATATCATAGCATATATATGCCAGGAATGGAAGTAAAATCTTTTGCAAAAGCGAAAAAACTGGTGCTTGACAAATTTCCAAAGTATGCTATAATTTTACCTGTTCCCAATATGGAGGCTTAGCTCAGCTGGTTAGAGCGCATGCTTCACACGCATGAGGTCACAGGTTCGAGTCCCGTAGTCTCCACCAAAAAATCCCACACCCCATACGGGGCGTGGGATTTTTTCGTGGAGCGGGACTCGAACCAATCTAAATGCAACAGTCCGGGGGACTGTTGCTTGCCGCCGGCTGGACGGCGGCAACACAATTATTTTCGCCAAAGGCGAAAATGTAAATCGAGTCCCGTAGTCTCCTGCGCCGAAGGCGCAAAAGGGGACCGTATACGGGGCGTCGTGGGCGCCGCCCCCCTACAATGTGTTAACGAAACGCTTTTAATCTCAAAATATTCTTTCAATTACTACTGGAAAATGCGGAAACTCTTTGCTATAATATCACCATAAACACAAAGGAGTGAATTCCATGACCATTTATCAGCAGACCCGTGCGGTCATTGAAGAATTAGGATGCAAAGTAAATCTGAAACCCGGCAGTATTATTGTGGTGGGATGTTCCACCAGTGAAGTGCTTGGTTCCAAGATCGGTACCAATTCCAATCCCGACACTGCCAAGGAGATTTTCGATGCTCTGCATGAATATGTCAAGGAAAACGGATACTATCTGGCGGTGCAGTGCTGTGAGCATCTTAACCGGGCCATTATCGTGGAACGGGCGGCTGTTCCGTTTGCCGAACCCGTTAATGTTGTACCCCAGCCCAAGGCTGGCGGCTCTTTGGCTACACAGGCATACGCAGGATTTACCGATCCCGTGGCTGTGGAGGAAATCAAGGCGGATGCCGGTATTGACATTGGCCTGACCCTCATCGGTATGCACATGAAAAAGGTGGCTGTTCCGGTGCGTCTGGAGAATAACCGGATCGGCGAAGCCCTGATCGTTGCAGCCCGGACACGCCCCAAATTCATCGGCGGCACAAGAGCCGTTTATGATGAGCATCTATTATAAAGCAAAGGCACCGCTCCTGCGGTGCCTTTTTATTGTAATATCAATCTAAACTGCGGATAAATTCCAGAACCGTATCGTTAAAGTCAAAAGACCCGCGTTCGTTGCGGTGTTCGGAGCCGTTGGTGTGTTTACCGGGGAGCTCTTTAATCTGTACGTTCAAATCGGGGCACAGCTTTCGAAGACTGGCGTAAAGCAGCTTATTCTGCTCCGGACGGCAAACCACATCATTGGTGTAGTAGATCAAAAGGAGACTGTTCAGGGAGGTTTCCTTGCTGATGTGGTACAGGGGCGCGGCATCGTCGATCCGTTCCAGACTGGGATCAATGCCCCGTTCCCGCAGGACAGCGAAATGGGTGGTCGTCTGAGCGCTGTCGGATATGAAGCCGGCGATGGAAGAGGAATCTACACCTGCGTTTTCCAGATATGTTTTGTCAAATGCCAGCATCAGTGTGATGTAGGCCCCGGCGGACTGGCCGGAGATGAAGAATCGCTTGGGATTGGCATAAATCTGAATGTTGTCCTGAATGAATCTAACCGCATTGGCGCAGTCGACAAAAAAGTCCGGGAATTTTGCGCCGTGGGTATACATCCGATATTCCACAGAGGCAACGCCCACGCCTGCCAGAGTCAGGTCCTCCGCAAAGCTGATTTTGGTGCGGTCCAGATTCACAAGACCGCCGCCGTGGAACCAAATCAGAAGATCCGTGCATTCTCCATCGGGCAGATACAGATCCACATAGCTGTTTTCCAAGTCATTGTACTTAATGTCACAGATTCGTTTCATATTATGATTTCTCCTGCTTTTTCAACTCTTCCTCCTCCAAAACCCGGTAAGCGACCTTGCCCACCAAGGTCTTGGGTATCTCGTCCTTGAATTCGATGTCATAGGGCATGGCGTATTTGGCGATGTGCTTGCGGCAGTGATCCATAATAGCCTGCTTGGTTGCATCGGTTGCAGCAACTCCTGCAGCCAGCTTCACAAATGCCTTGACCTTCTGCATCTTGTAAGAATCGGGAACGCCGATGACACAGCTCATCTGCACAAAGTCGTGGGCATCCAAAATATTTTCCAGCTGGGCAGGGTAGACATTGTAGCCGGAGGTGACGATCATCCGCTTGGCTCTGCCCTTGAAATACACAAAGCCCTGCTCGTCCATAATGCCCAGGTCGCCGGTGTAGACCCAGGTCAGGCCGTCCTCATGCTTACGAAGAGTCTGGGCGGTTTCCTCGGGATGGTGCATATATTCCTGCATCACCGTAGGGCCAGCCAGCAGGATCTCACCCTCCTGACCGTAAGGCACTTCCTTGTCCGTGCCCGGTTCCACGATCTTGATATAGGTATCGGGGAAGGGCAGACCAATGGAGCCTTCCTTGCTCATGTGGGTGGGAGTCAGACAGCAGGCGGTGACGGTCTCTGTGGTGCCGTAGCCTTCACGCACCTGAATGGATGCCTTGTGATCGTAGAGGAATTTGTCGAATTTCTTTTTCAGCTCCACGGACAGACTGTCGCCGCCGGAGAAAACGCCCTTCAGGCAGCTCAGATCCGCACCGTCCATGTCTTTCAGACGGAGCAATGCTTCATAAAGGGTGGGCACGCCGGCGATAAAGTTGCAGCGGTGCTTTACAAGGTCGTTGGCGTAGCTCTTGGGGGTGAACCGGGGCACCAAGATGCACCGGCCGCCGTTGAACAGCATGGTGTGGATGCACACGCCAAGGCCGAAGCCGTGGAAAACGGGCATGGCTGCCAGCATTTTGTCACCGGGACGGAACATGGGGTTGGTGGCAACCACCTGCTGTGCCAAGGCGTTGAAATTCTTATTGGTCAGCACGATGCCCTTGCTGGTGCCGGTGGTACCACCGGAGTAGAGAATGACAGCAGGATCGCCAGCTTCCCGCTTGACTGCATACTCATGTCCGCAGGTGCTCAGGACCTTAAAATCTTTCCACATGATTACGGGAGCATCCTTGGGAATGGGTGCGACCTTCCGTCCCTGTGTCAGGGCATAGCCAACTTTCATAACGGGGGAGAGGGCATCGGCAATGCTGGTGATGATCAGATTGCGGATGCCGGTATTTTTCCGGATGTTGGCAAACTTTCCGTAGAACTGATCCAGAGTGATCGCCGCAACAGAGCCGGAGTCATTGAGGTAGAATTCGATCTCTTTCTCAGCGGACAGAGGATGGATCATGCTGGCGATGGCACCCACCCGGTTGATGGCGTAGAACATATAGATAGCCTGAGGGCAGTTGGGCATGGCAACAGTGATCTTATCACCGGGGCGGATGCCCAGGGTTTTCAGAGATTTTGCACAGGTTTCGATCTCCTGCACCAGTTGGCCATAAGTGGTGGCTTTGCCCATGAAATCAAAGGCGGTATAGCTGGGGAATTTCTTTGCCGTGGCCTCGATGCCCTCGAACATAGAGCCTTCGAAATAATCCAAGTGCATGGGCACATCGCCCATGTAATCCTTCCAGGGAGTTTTGGCAGCAATCATCAGTAATCTACCTCTTCATTCAGCGGTTTTTCCAAAAGCTCCGGATTTTCCAGAAGCTTTTTCAGCAGCTGCACGGTACGGGAGTAATAGTAGCCGTCGGCGATGCGCTCGTCGATGGTCAGCCCCAGATCGATACATTCCTTGATCTGCGCATTGCCGTCCTCGTCATAGAAAGGACGCTTTTTCTTGGCGCCGATGGTGCAGAACACGGAGCAGGTACCCCAGTTGGTCAAATGGTGATAGCCTGCGCCCAGCTTGATGGAGCCCAGATTGGAAAGATACACCGAGCCGTAGAAAGGATCGCCCTCGGTAACGCTCTCGGGCATCCAGCCGTGGCGGTCAAGCCATCTTGCCACATTGCCCACGAAACGGGTCAAAAATCCCGGGAGATTTGCCACCGCATTCAGGCTTTCCGTGCCGCCGTCCAGCTCATCGCTGCGGCAGAAGGAGATCTGACGGAAGATCTCGTTGTGAATGTCATCAATGGTTTCTTCACCCTTCACACGGACCTGGGCCAAGGCCTCCGCACCGTCATCAGCAAAAACCTTTTTGACGGTAAAGGAAGCGGAAATGTCCTTGTGCATGTACATGGTATTATTGGCGATAAAGCGATTCATTTTCGGCCGCAGGACCATGGTTTTCAGAACCGCGGCTACAACCACCTGGAACAGATTGTAGGCGTACTCCGGATTGTCCGCATTTTTCTTCGCCAGATATGTATTGATGTTGGTCAAGTCGATGCGTTCGCTGATGAATGCTTCGTTGTCACAGCGGTTGGGAAAGATCAGGGGCATGATCACGTGCATGGAATGAATTTTGTGCAGCTTGATGCCGTCTTTGCGGTCGCCCAGTTTTTTCATGTCAAAACCTCTTTCTATCTAGGTATGATAGTGTAAGAATAGCAAAAATTCATAGATTTGTCAAACTTTGTTATTTTAATGTTTAGATTGCAATGGTATAATCTATCTGCTATAATACGAGAAATATACATGTTTATCCAAGAGGAGTGACCTGTTATGTTGGAATTGAAGAATATAACAAAGGAGTATCCCACCGGCGGCGGCAAGGTGGAAGCCCTGAAAGGAATCGATCTGCAGTTCCGCAGCAGCGAATTTGTGTCCATTCTGGGCCCGTCCGGCTGCGGCAAGACTACCATGCTGAACATCATAGGCGGCTTGGATCAGTACACCAGCGGTGATTTGATCATTAACGGCCGTTCCACCAAGCATTTTAAGGATCGGGACTGGGATGCCTACCGGAATCATTCTGTAGGCTTTGTGTTCCAGAGCTACAATCTGATTCCCCATCAGACCGTTCTGCAAAATGTGGAGCTGGCGCTGACGCTCTCCGGTGTTTCCAAGCACGAACGCCGGAAACGTGCCAAGGAAGCCCTGGACATGGTGGGTCTGAGCGATCAGCTGCGGAAAAGACCCAATCAGATGTCCGGCGGTCAGATGCAGCGTGTGGCCATTGCCCGTGCCATCGTCAATAATCCGGATATCATCCTGGCCGACGAGCCCACCGGTGCGCTGGACACAGAAACCAGCAAGCAGGTAATGGAGATTCTCCGTGAGATTTCCAAAGACCGCTTGGTTATTATGGTTACCCACAACCCGGAAATTGCCGAAGAATACTCCAGCCGGATCGTCCGGGTGGTGGATGGCTTGGTGATCAGCGATTCCGCACCCCTGACGGAAGAAGAGGTGCATACCGAACACCGGGCAGAGCAGGAAAAGGCGGAAAAGCAGGGCAAGCGGAAGGAAAAGAAGCCCTCCATGTCCTTGCTCACATCCTTTGGACTTTCCCTGCGGAATCTGATCTCCAAAAAGGGACGCACTACGCTGACCTCCTTTGCCGGTTCTATCGGCATCATCGGCATTGCGCTGATCTATGCAGTCTCCCAGGGTATGACCACCTATATCAATATCATCCAGGAAGAGACCCTTTCTTCCTATCCGCTGACCATCCAGGCGGAGTCTGTGGATATGGCCAGTTTGATGCTGACCTTTATGGGTCAGGCTCAGTCCACCGGCGAGCATGACAAGGATGGCGTCTACGAAAAGACCATGCTGTACGACCTTGTCAATACCCTTAACAGTATGGAGACCTCCTACAACGACCTGAAAGCCTTTAAGGTCTTTATCGATGAACAGCTGGCGGACCCGGAGAGCAAGCTGTCCCAGGCACTCAGCGGTGTGCAGTACACCTATGATCTGGATCTGATGGTGTACACCGAAAGCATCGACGGGAAGATCATTCAGTCCGATACCATGGCCTTGATGCAGGAACTGATGATCGAGCATCTGGACATGGATATGTCCGCAATGCTGCAAATGTCGGAGTCTTACGGCTTTGACATGGAGGCCATGGCCGGTATGAGCCCCATGGGCAGCTCCGTAAATCTGTTCCAGGAAATTCTGCCCGGTGATAACGGCGCGGTCATCAACGAAATGATGTACGATCAGTATGATAAGATCTATGGCGAATGGCCCAACTCCTACAACGAGATCGTCTTGGTTGTGGATGAAAACAACGAGATCGATGATCTGACTCTGTACGCATTGGGCCTGAAATCCAAAGCGGATATGGACGCGCTGGCCGCTGCTTCCAAGGATAAGACCCCGGTGGAAGTGGAAATGAAGAGCTGGACCTTTGAGGAGATCTGCGCTATGGATTTCCGGGTGGTTTTTAACGCCAGCTGCTATACCAAGGTCGGGGATGTTTACACCGACCTGCGCAAGACCCAGGAGGGCATGAAGTACCTGTATGACAACGGCCTGGATCTGAAGGTGACCGGCATTATCCGTCCCAATGAAGATGCCAGCGCTTCCATGCTGGGCAGCACCATCGGCTATACCCATTTGCTGACCGAGTATGTGATCGAGGAAGCGAAGGATTCTCCTGCGATCCTGGCCCAGCTGGATTCGCCCCACACGGACATTTTTACCGGTCTGCCCTTCAAGGAAAATACCGGCAATTTGACCGATGAAGAGAAGTATAACGCATTCTTTGATTATATCAACGAGCTGAGCAATGCGGAAAAGGCCCAGACCTATATCAAGATCGAGTCCATTCCCTCTGCCGAAGAATTGGAGGGTATGGTTGCCCAGGCTATGCAAGGCTATCCAACAGTCGAGGCGAAAAAAGCCGTGCTTTTGCAGGTGCTGCTGACCCAGACCGGCATGAGCGAGGATGAACTGTCGGGATACATGGATAATATGAAGGAAGAGGACATCCTGTCCATGTTCGACCAGATCATTACCCAGCAGGTCAAAATGCAGTATGCTGCCCAGGTGAAGGCGCAGATGGCCAATATCCCTGCAGAGCAGTTGGTGGCGGCCCTGACCATGGAAAGTGCAAATTACACCTTGGAGCAGTGCGCCCAGTATTATGATGAAATACTGGAATTCTCTGAGTCCAGCTATGAGGACAATTTGCTGAAGTTGGGCTATCTGGATCTGGAATCCCCGGCATCCGTCAACCTTTATGCTACCACCTTTGAGAGCAAGGATGTGATCGAAGAGGTCATCGCAGAGTACAATGCGGACAAGGATGAAGTATCCAAGATCCAGTACACCGACTATATCGGTCTGATGATGAGCTCCATTACCACCATCATCAATGCCATCACCTATGTGCTGATCGCATTCGTGGCGGTGTCTTTGATCGTTTCCTCTATTATGATCGGCGTGATCACCCTGATCTCCGTGCAGGAGCGAACCAAGGAGATCGGCGTGCTCCGTGCCATCGGTGCATCCAAGAAGAATGTTTCCAGCATGTTCAATGCGGAAACGGTGATGATCGGCTTTGCTGCCGGCGCGATAGGCGTGGGTGTGACTTGGCTGCTGTGTATCCCCATCAATGCGATCTTGTACGCATTGACCGGCCTCGGCAACCTGAGAGCATATCTGCCGCTGCCGTTTGCACTGCTGCTTGTGGCAATCAGCGTGCTGCTGACCATGTTTGCAGGCATCATCCCGTCCCGCAGCGCGGCCAAGAAGGACCCCGTTGTGGCATTGAGAACCGAATAAACACAAAGAACCGGGAGTGATCCCGGTTCTTTTCAGATATTCAGCAAGTTTTGCAAGGTGGAAACGGTATCGGGGAACAAATGATCCTTCAACTCCCTGGCGTTGACCCATTTGAAGCCTCCGATTTCACCGGGGCGCGTTTTCGGCGTGCCGCTGACCTCACCCCGGAAGAAAACCACCTGCTTTTTCGCAATCGGGGAGATGGGGTATTCGATAACCGCGGTGGCTGAAGCGTCCAATTTGGCTGTCAAACCGGTTTCTTCCAATAGCTCCCGCTGTGCGGTCTCTATTTCTGTTTCACCGGCTTCCATGTGCCCTTTGGGCAGGCTCCAGCATTGAGAGAATTCCTCAAACACAAGGAGATATTCCGGCGCGCCGTTTACCAATCGGTAGGGGAGTACACCGCAGGATTTTCGGAACAGGGAAAGGATATAAGTATCAAAATACTGCTCCACAAAATGGACAGCCTCTGCGATCTGCCCTTGGTGAAACACCATTCCTGCCGGAGCGACGATCAGTTTGTCCTCTACATCATTTTTGCGCCGAATCGCGCCGACAACTTGACCGTCAAATTCGGAAAGGGGCGTATCGATGCCCAAAATATAGGCATCCTGTTCTTCTCCGTCGCCGCCCAGCAAGCCCGGGATATAGCCGTAATTGACGGGGTAGACTATGCCCTTGTGGCAATGCCCCATGGGGCGATCCACGACCACATGGACGGTTTTGCCCAAAAGGTCATTCAGAAATTGGGTTCTTGCGTCCATTTACGTCTCCTTTTTCGCACTGCACAGGGCAATCAGCACCTGGGACGGCAGATAGAACATCCATGCGGTGTTGAAACCGCTGAAAATCAGGTTATACAGCAATGAGCCTTCGGCAATGGGCAGGTATCCGCCGGCAGCCACCTGCAGGCCGATGATGGTATCGCACAGGATGAACAGTACAAAACCAATGGGCAGCAGCTTGCTCTTGCGCCACTGGGTAAATGCTGCAACCATATTCACGATCAGATTTGCGTAGTACGCCATGGATACCATGGCCAAGGCATCCAGATTGTCCTTCAGGATCAAAGCGGTCACGACCTCTGCCGCGATGCTCAGCGCAATACGAACCAGCAGCAGGACTTTACTGGGCTGTTTTCTGTGCAGATGGATGGCGTAAAGGATTTGTACCCCCAGGAAAAATACCATGCCCCAAAGCCGCTGGATGGGGTCGCAGACCAGCAGACAGAAGTCCGCGCCTACCGTGCATGCCAGACCGGCCACGATCAGCGGATTGCGACGGATGCCTTGTAAGGAAAACAGAAAACAAAGAATAATGGATAAATAGGATGTGACGACCAATGTCTGTCCGCCGGTGGTGAGGATGAAATAGTAGAGGATGCTTTCTATAAGTAAAAAGCAGATTACCGGAATACTATTCTTGTGTTGCATAACAGGTACTCCCAAAAGGTTAGTTGTTTAAGTATAACATGGTTGTTTGCACAATGCAATGTGTGGACTTGAGGAGATTCGTTTAATCAAGGTTCCGCTGCGTCCAGCCGCAGCGGGCAGCGCTCATCCGCGCCGCATTTAATTTTTCGAATCTCCTCTGCGTGAATACCATACCAAATAAGGAACACCACCCGATGGGTGGTGTTCCTTATTTGGTGGACTTGAGGAGATTCGAACTCCCGACCCCCACAATGCGAATGTGGTGCGCTCCCAACTGCGCTACAAGCCCATGAACATCACAAATTATACTCTCTGCTCTCGACTTTGTCAAGAAGATTGGGGCGTTATATGAAAAATGTAAAGCATACTTGACAAAATGAAAATATGTGCTATACTAATGTTAAGGAAGCTTTACATAGAAAGGATATGGTGCGATGAAAAACAGAATTGAGGCTATCCGAAAAGAGCGGGGGATTCGGCAGGAGGAATTCGCAAAACTGATGGGAGTGTCCCGCCAGACCATCAGTTCGTTGGAGACCGGGCGGTACAATCCGTCCATCACTTTGGCATACAGTATTGCCAAATTTTTCGGCATGACCATTGAAGAAGTATTTATTTTTGAGGAGGATGAAAAATGAAAAATAGCAAGCGTATGATCGCCTGCATCATGGAGATCGCCATAGGTGTTACGCTGACTGTGTGCGGCGCGTTGGGAATGGTGGACAGTTATTGGAGCGGTATGGGTACTGCTCTTGTGGTCGTGGGAGGATTGTTGCTGCTTCGACATATCCGTTACCGCACCGATAAAAGCTATAAAGAAAGCGTGGATGTGGAGACCGGAGACGAGAGGAACAAGTTTTTGGCAATGAAGGCCTGGTCCTGGGCAGGTTACTTGTTTGTAATGATCTGCGCCATTGCCAGCATTGTTTTGAGGATTCTGGGGCAGGATATGTATTCTGTCATTGCTGGTTACTGCGTCTGTCTGATTATTCTGCTGTATTGGGCCTCCTATATGATTCTGAGAAGAAAATACTGAGACAAACCCCTTCGGCTCAAACCGAAGGGGTGATTTCTATTATAACTGTGTTACCAATTCATCCATTTCTTTTCTCTTTTTGGGGCGGAGTTTATCGCCTTCTTTGGCGTAACCGATGGCGATAACAAGGCGTACCGTGCCGTCCAGATTACAGATTTCCCGGATCTTGTCGTCGTCAAACCAACCGATCATGCAAGAGCCAAGGCCCTGTGCGGCAGCCTCAGCGGTGATATAGGCAGCAGCGATGCCAATGTCGATGGAGCGGTAATCATTCTTCTTGACCTTGGCACCCACAGCGGCGGATTTGACATAAGGTTTTTCAGAAATGACCAGCATAACAGGGACATCCGCGGCAAATTTGTTCATCCCCATGTGCATGGTGGTCTGGGCTACCGCCTTGGCGGCTTCCCCGCGGCAGACGGAAAAATGATAGGGCTGGCCGTTGCAGGCGGAAGGGGAGAGCCGGGCAGATTCCAAAATAGCGGCGATTTTTTCTTCTTCCACGGGTCTTGCGGGGTCGTAGCTTCGGCAGGATTGACGGGTTTTGGCAATTTCGTAAAAGTTCATATGATCGTCTCCTTGTAATGAAAGTATTATTTGGAATTTTGTTTTCGAAAAATTCGCTCATTACGGAAATCCCGGGGCGTTTTTCCGAAAACCTGAATGAATTGCTTGGTAAAATAGCTGATAGTGTTAAAGCCAACGATGGCAGAAATTTGCTTGATCTGCAAGCCGGTATGCTTCAAAAAGCTGGCGGCCTGCATACAGCGTTCCCGGTTGAGGAAATGGATGAAGGTCATACCCATTTCCTGACTGAACTGGTGTGACAAATAGTCCGGATGGACAGAAAGCTCTTTGGCGGTGTCCTTTACCGTCAGGTTGGCGTGCAGATTGTTCTTGATATAGATCACCGCCTGGTGGATCAGACTGCTGAGCTTTTGATAGGACTGCTCCTGCACCAAACGGCAGTATTGCTCAATGATATAGGTGCTGAAATGGTTGGCAGCCTCCGGTGAATTCAGCCGTTCGATCTGTATACCGATCTCGTTGGACAAATGATCCAGAGCGTAAGGATGGATACCGGTGCCCTCTAAAGAGTGCCGCAGCTGGGTATTCAGAATGATACACTGATTTTGCATATTACGCAAGGGGTTTTTGTTGCGCACGATGGTTTCGTACTGCAAATCCTTGTTTTGCAGAGTTTGCAGAGCCAGGGAGAGGTTGCCTAGTTTGACCGCCTCCGTAAGCATGATACTGGTCTCGTACCGGGTTTCCACCTGCCGGATCTGGTGGACATCCTTATGCTGTGTGATATCCGACAGCAGGGAGACGGGGTCCACATGCTCAGATGCTTCCATTTTGCAAACGGGAACGGGCAGGGAAAAGCCGCAAAGATGCCGCAGCAGGATGTCCATAAGTCCGTACAAGTCCGTTGTGCGCATAGTCGGCAATCGATTCGCCGTTTCTATAAATCCGGCTACCGTTGCTTGAGGAATACTTTGCTGCTGCAAGTAGGCCAGCAAATTATGGGAGGTATATGCTTCGGTGGTTACGGGGCCTATGAACAAAAGCTTCTCCATGGTCTTGGCAGAATAGATCAGCGCGGAGATGCCGGGGAAGGGGTTGAACTCGTAAATGAATTCTGAATCCAATGCACAGATCTGTGCAACCGCCCCGTGACTGCCAACATCTGCGTTCAGCCGTTCGGACACATTTTCTGTGAGAAAGGCGCGCACTTCCGGCTCGGAATTTGGCATAACATACACATCCGCGCCGGAAAATAAGGAAGTCATTTCCTGTATAATCTTCACTTTTTCCAACATATGGAGACTCCTTGTAAAGTGCATAAGTTTTGTTATAGTATATCACAGATATGTTGTTTCTTCAACCCCTTTCTTTTGGTAAAATGACTGCGTAAGTGTGGATTTCGTATGGAAATCTTATGTAATAACACAAAGGAGGCATTTCTTGTGAAAACCAAAAGCGAAAAAAGACCCTTTGGTATGCGGGACAAACTTGCATATGCAGCCGGTGACCTGGGCTGCAATATGAGTTTCGCTTTAAAGGGCACTGTCCAAACCTTCTGGTTGGTCTATATGATGATGGAGACCGGCCTGCTGTCCATTTTGTTGTTGCTCGTGCAGATTTGGGACGCAGTGAACGATCCGCTGATCGGCTCCATGATCGACAATGACAGAAGAGCTTACAAACACGGCAAGTTTAAAACCTACATATTTGTAGGTGCATGCGGTCTGCTGCTTGGTGGCGCGGCAGTATTTCTGCCCTTCCCCGGTGCGTCTGTGGCGGTAAAGGCTGTTCTGTTTATTCTGGGTTACATCGTGTGGGATGCTTTCTACACTGTGGCAAACGTTCCCTACGGCTCTATGTTGTCCTTGGTCACACCTGACAATGGCGAGCGTGCTCAGTTGTCAACCTGGCGTTCTATTGGTTCTATGATCGGTAATATCCTGCCCAGCATTATTCTGCCTATGCTGATTTGGCAGAAAGCGAACTGGGATGGCACTACGGATTTTCTGGACAAAATCGAGATTCCGGAGGGCTTTACCAAGGAGCAATTCCTCACCAATCCTCTGACCGGCGAAGCATATCAGATGGGCGAGGCCATTCTCAGCCCTCAGAATGGTAAACAGGTAGAGATTTTGCAGGGTGAAGTTGTATTCTGGGCTGCATTGATCATGGGTGTGCTTGGCTTTGCCGCATTTATGTTCATGCTCAAGAATATTACCATTCGTGTGGATGAGAACTCTGTAAAAACCAACGAAGGCGGCGCAAAATTCAACATTCTGAAAGCATTTGGCAACTTTATGAAGAACCGCGCTGCTGTGGGTGCAACCCTGGCTGCTATGGGTATGTTCCTGGGTATGAATGCAGCAACAACTGCAAATACCATTATGTTTGCTACCTACTTCAATCAGGCTTCCATGTCCGGTCTTGTACAAATGATCGGCTTCCTGCCTATGTTTATTTTCATTCCCTTTATCAAGAAAATCGTTGAGAAGTATGGCAAGAAAGAGGCTTCTGTTGTGGGCACCATCGTCTCTTTGGTGGGCGGTGTCATTATGCTGATTTTCCCCATGATCCCCAATGCGGATACCGGTTTGTTGGTCTACCTGCTGGGTCTGGTGTTCTTCGGTGTGGGCATGGGCGTTTACACCTGTGTTTCCTGGGCTATGATGGGCGATGCCATTGACTACAACGAGTGGAAGTTTGGCACCCGCGAGGAAGGCACTGTTTACGCACTGCACTCCTTCTTCCGTAAGCTGGCACAGGGCGTAGGCCCCTCTGTGGTCCTGCTGCTGATGGGTGCGCTGGGCTACGTTTCCAAGTATGGTACCATCGGTCAGAGCGTGGAAACTGCACACAATATGTGCTGGCTGGTGGCGGGTCTTTACCTGTTTAGCGCTGTGGTACAGTTCATCGGCATTGCACTGATCTACAATCTGGATAAGAAGACTGTGGAGGCAATGAATACCGAGCTGGCAGAGCGCCGTGCTGCAAACTAAAATTAATGGCTGCCGCATCTGTACGGACGGATGCGGCAGTCTTTGAGACGAAAAAGGAGGAAATTCCATTGAGACAAATTATCAATCTGAACGCCGGATGGGTGTTCAACAAGCAGAGTGAGATCCCCGCTGCACTGCCTGCCGAATGGGAAAAGGTGGATCTGCCCCATTCCTGGAACGCAGTGGACGGCCAGGACGGCGGCAACGACTACTTCCGTGGTACTGCTTGCTATGCCAAGACCATCACCAAGGCTGAGCTGCCCGTGGCACAGCAGTATTATCTGGAGATTCGGGGTGCAAACTCTTCCGCCGATGTCTATCTGGACGGCAAGAAGCTGGCCCACCACGACGGCGGCTACTCCACCTGGCGTGTGAATCTGACTGAGGACCTGAAGGACAGCAGCCTGCTGGTGATCGCTGTGGACAATGCTGCAAATGACCGCGTATATCCCCAGATGGCCGACTTTACCTTCTACGGCGGCCTGTACCGGGACGTGAACATCGTTGCCGTTGCGGACTCCCACTTCGATCTGGATTACTACGGAGGTCCCGGCATCCAGGTGACCCCCATCATTGACGGCGCAAATGCCAATGTGGAAGTCAAGGTCTACCTGACCAACATGAAGGACGGTCAGTCCATCCGCTACACCCTGACTGACAAAGAGGGCAATGTGGTTGCACAGACTGCTACTGCCGAGACCAAGGCTGACTTTGTGATCGAAAATGTCCATAAGTGGCATGGCCGCAAGGACCCCTATCTGTACACTGCCAAGGCAGAACTAGTAGAGAACGAGACCGTTCTGGACAATGTCTGCACCGCTTTCGGTTGCCGCAGCTATGAGATCGATCCCAATAACGGCTTCATTCTCAATGGCGAGGAGTACCCCCTCCGGGGTGTATCCCGTCACCAGGACCGCTGGGGCAAGGGCAACGCTCTGAGCAAGGAAGATCATGCCGAGGATATTGATCTGATCTGCGAGGTGGGCGCAACCACCATCCGTCTGGCCCACTATCAGCACGACCAGTATTTCTATGATCTGTGTGACCAGAAGGGTCTGGTGATCTGGGCGGAAATTCCCTACATCTCCAAGCATTTGCCCGATGGCCGTGAAAACACCATCTCCCAGATGAAGGAACTGATCACTCAGAACTACAACCACCCCTGTATCGTGGTTTGGGGTCTGAGCAACGAGATCTCCATCGGCGGCTCCGATGCCGACCTGCTGGAAAATCACCGTATCCTGAACGATCTGTGCCACGAGTGGGACAAGACCCGTAAGACCACTGTCGCAGCTGTTTCCATGTGTAAGATGGATGATCCCTATCTGCAAATTCCTGATGTGGTCAGCTACAACCACTACTTCGGCTGGTACGGCGGCGAGACCGATATGAACGGTCCCTGGTTCGACAAGTTCCACGCCACGCATCCCAACATCCCCATCGGCTGCTCCGAATACGGCTGTGAGGCGCTGAACTGGCACACCTCCGATCCCAGACAGGGCGACTATACCGAGGAATACCAGGCATACTACCATGAGGAGCTGATCAAGCAGCTGTTCACCCGCAAGTTCATGTGGGCCACCCATGTGTGGAATATGTTTGATTTCGGCGCGGATGCCCGTGCTGAGGGTGGCGAAAACGGTCAGAACCACAAAGGCCTGATCACCTTTGACCGTAAGTACAAGAAGGATGCCTTCTATGCATACAAGGCATGGCTGTCTGACGAGCCTTTTGTCCACCTGTGCGGCAAGCGCTATGTTGACCGGGTGGAGGATGTGACCAAGGTCACCGTCTACTCCAACCAGCCCACTGTGGAGCTGTTCGCCAACGGCGTTTCCCTGGGCGTGAAGGAAGCTCCCGATCACTTCTTCTACTTCGATGTACCCAATGTGGGCGAAACACATCTGGTTGCCGTTTCCGGCGATCTGAAGGATGAAGGCGACATCCGCAAGGTGGAAGTGTTCAATGAGGAATACCGTCTGAAAGAGCAGGGCGCGATCCTGAACTGGTTTGACATCGAAGAGAAGCCCGGCCGGCTGTCCCTGAACTCCAAGATGAGCGATGTGATCGTCACCTTCCGGGGCAAGCTGCTCTTTGCCAAGCTGATGGGCAAGATGTTGGGCGGTAAGAAGAAGGGCGAAAAGGCAAAGCCCATGGGCTTTGAGATGACCCCCGAGCTGATGAGCATGATGGGCGGCTTTACTGTTCTGCGTCTTTTGACCATGGCAGGCGGCATGATGGATGCCAAATTTACCAAGGAAGATCTGCTGAACTTAAACAAGAAACTCAGCAAGATTAAGGCCAAGAAGTAAGAGGAAACCCGCAGGCTTCGGCCTGCGGGTTAAATTATGGATTATTTGCAATGAAGAGGACACGATTTGCCATATATATTGCAAAAATTTGTGCTATACTGTTGACAAACAGAGAGGCAGGAGGAAAAATAGAATGCCAATGCAAATGGGCTTTCGCTGGTACGGCGAAGGCAATGACAACATCAAGCTGTCTGACATCAAGCAGATTCCCGGTGTGACCAGCATTGTCTGGGCTTTGCACCACAAATTACCCGGTGAAGTCTGGGAAGAAGAGGAGATCGCTGCATTTCAGAAGCAGCTGGAACCCTACGGTTTCAACATGGACGTGGTGGAATCCGTCAATGTCCATGACGACATCAAGATCGGTCTGCCCACCCGGGACAAGTACATCGAGGCTTACAAGCAGACCATCCGCAATCTGAGCAAATTCGGCGTCAAGGTCGTTTGCTACAACTTCATGCCCATCTTTGACTGGACACGCACCAATCTGTTCCACGAAGTGGGCGACGGCTCTACCGCACTGTTCTACGAAGTGAGTGAGATCCGGGATGATTACAAGGCCATGGCCCAATACATCATGGACTTCACCGAAAAGTACAATATGTCTTTCCCCGGTTGGGAGCCGGAGCGTATGGACAAGCTGGACGAGCTGTTCAAGGCTTATAAGGGTGTGGATCACGAAAAGCTGTGGGCCAACCTGAAATACTTCCTGGAAGCATTGATGCCTACCTGCGAGGAGTGCGGCATCAAGATGGCCATCCACATGGACGATCCCCCCTGGGACATTTTCGGCCTGCCCCGTCTGATGGTCAATGAGGCAAACATCGACCGCTACCTGAAAATGGTGGACCACCCCTGCAACTGCCTGACCCTGTGCTCCGGCAGTCTGAACGCCAATCCCAACAACAATGTTGCCGAAATCGTGCGCAAGCACTGCGACCGCATTGCCTTTGCCCATGTGCGCAACATCAAGCATTTCGAAAACGGTGACTTCTCCGAGGCCGCCCATCGTGACTGCGAGGGCGAGACCGGTATTCTGGAGATCTTGAAGGCTTATCACGACTGCGGCTACGAGGGTTATATCCGTCCTGACCACGGCCGTCATCTGTGGGGCGAGGGTCCCGGTACCGTCCGTCCCGGTTATGGTTTGTATGACCGTGCGCTGGGCATCATGTATATGCTGGGCGTGTGGGATATGCTGGATCGTCTGTCCGGCAAATATTAATTTGGAGGTAATCAAAATGAAGAATCTTCCCCTGAACATTGATTTTACCGGTAAGGTCGTAGTTGTTACCGGTGCAGGCGGTCTGATCTGCGGCGCAATGGCCCGTGCTTTTGCACAGAGCGGCGCAAAGGTTGCAGCTCTTGACCTGAACGAGGATGCCGTCAAGGCTTTGGCTAACGAGCTGAAGGCTGAAGGCTACATCTGCGAAGGCTACAAGGCCAACGTTCTGGAGCCCGAAGCACTGGAAGCTGTCCACCAGGCAGTTCTTAACGATCTGGGTCCCTGTGACATTCTGGTCAACGGCGCCGGCGGCAACAACCCCCGTGCTACCACCGACAACGAGTATCAGCACGAGGCAAAAGAGGGCGGCAAGTCCTTCTTTGACCTGGATGCAGGCGGCGTAGACTTCGTGTTTAAGCTGAACTTCCAGGGCACTCTGCTGCCCACTCAGGCATTTGCCAAGGATATGGTCGCCAAGAAGGCCGGCTGCATCCTGAACATTTCTTCCATGAATGCCTACACCCCCTTGACCAAGATCCCCGCATATTCCGCCGCTAAGGCTGGTATTTCCAACTTCACACAGTGGCTGGCTACTCACTTTGCCGGCACCGGCATTCGCTGCAATGCCATCGCTCCCGGCTTCCTGGTGTCCGCTCAGAACAAGGCTCTACTGTTCAATGACGACGGCACTCCCACCGCCCGCTCTGCTAAGATCCTGAACGGCACTCCCACCGGCCGTTTCGTGGATGCTGACGAGCTGCTGGGCGCAACATTGTTCCTGTGTGACGACAAGGCTGCTTCTGCCATTACCGGCGTTGTGCTGCCCGTGGATGCAGGCTTCGCTGCCTACTCCGGCGTGTAAGAATTTTTTGTAGTGGCGATTCACGAATCGCCCATGGGCGGATGTGGGCATCCGCCCCTACATCACTAAATAGCAACACCCTCCGACCGAAAGGCCGGAGGGTTCGTTTCATAAGTAGGGGTCGATGCCTACATCGACCCGGCACGGGCGGCAGGTTGCCGCCCCTACTTTTTCTTTCGGATCACCAAGCAAACGACCAGCACGATTGCTGCGGGCACAAGTGCTGCCAGGAAAATGTTTTCGTTGGGAATAAAGGAGGTTGTGCCGTCGCTGTTGGTGATCAGCTCTGCATTGGCAAGCACCGCTTTACCGATATACGGGCCGATGACACCGGGGACAAGCACCTGAGCAAAGATCCGCACGCCCTGGAGCATACCGGCCTTGCCCTTGGGGGTCAGATCCCGGATCCGGGCACCGAACACCGCCATGCCGCACAGATAGCCGCACATCATCAAAAGGGAGCCGATGAATACCATCACCACATCCTTGAAAAGGAACAGCAGAACATAGCCGATGAGCAGGCTGATGAGGGCGATCACGCCGGAAAATACAAAGCCCTTTTTGTCATACACACGGCCCCAAAATGCGGTTGCAACAGAAGCCAGGATGATCGCCGGTGCCATGATAAGGACATAATCCTTCATGCCAAGGGAGACTTCGTAGTAAATGATGAGGTAGGGCATGAAAATTTGAATGGAAATGTTAAACAGAATGAAGATCAGCAGGCAAATGTACAGCCCGGCATTTTTCTTCACAGTGGAGGGGCGGAAGCCGTAGATTACATTCTGCCAATATCCGGTCTGAGAGGGCAGGGCGGGGGTGTCCTCGATGAGGAAAAAGCCCAAAATGCCGACAGCCAGCGTAACACCGCCGATGATGTAGAAAATGGTACCCCAGCTTTCTGCGCTGTCCAGATTAAAGGCCATAAATCCGCCGAAAACCACCAAAATCGCCACCAGCGGCATCATGGCGTTGATGCCTTCAGCCGCGCCGCGATTGCTTTCGTCGGTGCTGTCCGTCAGCCAGGCGTTGAAAGCCGCATCGTTGGCAGAGGAACCGAAGAAGGTCATAATGCAGTCAAGGGCGATGGTAAAGGTGACACAGAGGGAGAGCGCGGCGACGTTAGAGGACACCATGGGGAAAAACAGACTGTGAACCGTGTTCTCCCGGATCAGACCGAAGGCCATCACGGAAATGCCCCAGAGGATGTATCCGGCGCAGATAAAGACCTTGCGCTTGCCCATCCGGTCGGACAGCGCGCCGATGAGAACTGTGGTCAGCGTTGCCGTGACCGCGCTGGCGGCAACCATCAGGGAGATATCGGCGGCGGATGCGTGGAACATTTTGTAGATGAATACATTCAGGTACATATTTTCCACTACCCAGGCAACCTGTCCAAACAGGCTGAACAGGCTCAGGGCCAGCCAAAAACGGGGAGAGAGTTTGTGTTTCATAAGTGCACTCCTATCTTGTTGAAGGAGCATCTGCGTTTTGCAGATGCTCCGTTTTTACTTACAGCAACCGAATTCCGGCGTTTTCGCAGGCGTGTACAGTTTCTGCGTCCCAGATGCTGGCCTGTACCTCGCCGATGTGGGCGCAGCCCATCATGAGCATACACAAACGGGACTGACCGATACCGCCGCCGATGGTCAGGGGAAGTTCGCCTGCCAACAGCATTTTGTGGAAGGGAAGCTGAGCCCGGTTTTGACAATTTGCCTCTTGCAACTGATAAGCCAAGGATTCTGCGTCCACCCGGATGCCCATGGAGGAGATCTCCAGGGCCCGGCCCAGAACCTCATCCCAGAAGAAAATGTCGCAGTTGAGCTTCCAGTCGTCATAGTCCGGCGCACGGCCGTCGTGGGGCTTGCCGGAAGCCAATTTGCCGCCGATCTGCATAATGCAGGCAGTGTGATGCTCCCTGACATAGGCCTTTTCCCGCTGAGAACCGGTCAGATCGGGGTACATATCCTCCAGCTCCTGGGTGGTGATGAAAGAAACCTCCCGATCCAAGTCCACCCGGAGCTGGGGAAAACGGACATGGAGCCGGTCGTTGGTATCGCAGATGGCCCGGACAATGGCCCGGACGATGAGCTTCAGATAGTCCAGATTCCGGTTTTCCTTGGTAATGACCTTTTCCCAGTCCCACTGGTCCACATAGATGGAGTGGATGTTGTCCAGACTTTCATCCCGGCGGATGGCGTTCATGTCGGTGTACAGACCTGCGCCCACGCCAAAGCCGTACCGCTTCAGGGCCAGACGCTTCCACTTTGCCAGAGAATGTACCACCTGGGCATCCTCACCCACAGCCGGCACATCAAAGGAAACGGCTCGCTCGTAGCCGTTCAGGTTATCGTTCAAACCGGATTCTTCCGTAACAAAGAGGGGCGCGGATACGCGCTTCAAATGCAGGGCGTTGGCAAACTCCTCCTGGAAAGTTCTTTTGATATAGGCGATGGCCCGTTGGGTGTCATAGGCATCCAGAACCGGGCGGTAGCCCTCAGGAATATAAATTTGGTTCATGATCTATCAACCTTTCTTTGCGTCAATACAGTCAAGCAGTTGACAGGGTTTGTGGATGGTTCGATCTGCGCCGTTTTGGAGCAGCTCATCCTCACCCCGGAAGCCCCAGGTGACGCCGACAGTGTAAAGACCTGCGTTTTTGCCGGTTTTCATGTCCGTGCCGGTATCGCCGATGTAGAGACATTCTTCCGGCTTGACATGCAACTCCTGCAAAATTGCCAAAACAGCGGTGGGATCCGGCTTGATGGGCACATTCTCCCGCTGACCGCAGACACAGTCAAAATAGTTTTCGCCGAACAGTGCGTTGATCACGCCGCAGGTGGCAAAATGGGGCTTGTTAGAGAGAATCGCCATTTTGATGTCCTGAGCTTTGATGCTGTCCAGAGTTTCCCGGATGCCATCAAAGGGGGCGGTGAGATAGGAAGTATCTGTGTTGTAAGCGGTGTTATAGTCGGCAAAGACCTTTTCGAAAATTTCATCGGTCAAACAGTTGCGGAATTTCAAGGCCCGCTTGATCAGATTCACAGCGCCGTTGCCGGCAAAATAGTTATACTCTTTATCTTCGATCGGCTCGATGCCGTGTTTGCTGAGGGCATAATTGCCGTAGTAGGCGATGGTGTGTACGGTGTCCAGCACCGTGCCGTCCAGATCAAAGATGCACAGCTTCGTCATAAAAATACACCTGCTTTTTCTTTTCCGATTGCTTTATTATACGGTTTGCGCTATAATAAGTCAAGAGTTTTACAGTAGGAGCGTTACGATGAAAAGGATCATTATGGTACGCCATGGACAGAGCGAAAGCAATGTCCGAAAAACCTTTACCGGCCAACTGGATGCGCCCTTGACGGATGTGGGCAGGGAGCAGGCCCAGCGGATGGCCCAATACTTAGATAAATACCGGATCGATAAGATCTACGCAAGTTCTCTGGACAGGGCAGTGGAGACGGCCCAAGCCATTGCCGATAGACAGAATTGCCCCTTGGAGAAGAGCGATGCCATCCGGGAGATCTATTCCGGAAAGTGGCAGGGACTGACCTTTACGGAAATCGGGGAAAAATATCCCCAAACCTACGAGGTTTGGAGGACAGATATCGGCAAAGCCACCCCCGAGGGCGGCGAGACCTGCGAAGAATTGTATACCCGGGTGACTGCGTTTTTTAAGCGCGTGCTGGAAATGCCGGAGGAAACGGTTTGTCTGGTATGTCACGCCATTCCCATCCGGATGATGGAAAGCTGCATCCGCTGCGGCTCGGTGGCCGGGGCGCAGGAGATCGGCTGGGTGCCCAATGCGTCCGTTACGGTCTATGAGTACGACGGCAGCTTCCGGGAAGTGGAACGGGGCGCTTGTGATTTTTTGGGTGACCTGTGTTCCAATCTGCCGAAAACGATTTAGAACAAAAATTCGAAAATATCGAAAAAAGTTGGTGCATTTTTCGATAAGGTGTGCTATACTGGTGAAAACCGGAAAGGAGGCGGCTTATGTACCAACCACTTGCAGATCTTTTGCGTCCGCAGACCTTGGATGAGGTCTTTGGACAGGAGCATATTTTGGGAGAAAACGGTATTTTGCGCCGCTTGGTAGACGGGGGCAATGTACCCAATATGATCTTCTACGGCCCCAGCGGTACCGGAAAGACCACGGTGGCGAAGATCATCGCCCAGCAGACCAACCGCACGCTGCATCACCTCAATGCCACCACCGCTTCCACGGCGGATATCAAGGAAATCGCCGCCCAGCTGGATACCTTCCTTGCACCCAACGGCATTTTGCTGTATCTGGACGAAATTCAGTCCTTCAACAAAAAGCAGCAGCAGATATTGCTGGATTACATCGAAAGCGGCAAGATCACCTTGATCGCCTCCACAACGGAGAATCCCTATTTCTATGTGTTCAACGCCATTTTGAGCCGTTCCACGATTTTTGAATTCAAGCAGATCGATTCCAATGCGGCCCTGAAAGCGGTCAAACGTGCAGTGACATTTCTGGAAGAACGCACCGCGCTGACGGCCCAGCCGGAGGAAGGTGCGCTGGAATACATTGCCGGTGCCTGCGGCGGCGATCTGCGCAAGGCCATGAATGCGGTGGAGGTGCTTTTCTCCGCCGGCAAGCCGGAAAACGGCATCCTGGTGCTGACGCTGGAGGATGCCAAGGCGGTCTCTCAAAAGAGCGCCCTCCGGGCAGATCGGGACGGGGATAATTTCTACGATCTGCTGTCGGCACTGCAAAAGTCCATCCGTGGATCTGATCCCGATGCAGCCTGTCACTATCTGGCCCGACTTATGGAGGCAGGGCAGATGCAGGCGGCTTGCCGCCGGCTGATGGTGATCGCCTGCGAGGATGTGGGTCTGGCGTATCCCCAGATCATCCCCATCGTCAAGGCCTGCGTGGATGCGGCACTGATGCTGGGCGTGCCGGAAGCGAGAATCCCGTTGGCGGATGCGGCGGTTTTGATGGCGACCTCGCCCAAGTCCAACTCGGCCTATGAAGCATATGCCTCCGCACTTGCCGATGTTCAGAACGGTCTGGGCAGGGGCTTCCCCCGGCATTTGCAGAATATGCACGCCGACACCTATACCATGGAACGGGAGCAGGGGTATCAGTACCCCCACAATTTCCCCAACCATTGGGTCAAACAGCAGTATCTGCCCGATGATCTGGCCGGAAAAACCTATTACGAGTACGGCCCCAATAAGATCGAACAGGCGGCAAAGCAGTACTGGGATGCCATTAAGGAGAAGTGAAAATGCTGGATATTCAACTCAATGACATTCTGACCATGAAAAAGCCCCACCCCTGCGGCGAAAAGCGGTGGCAGGTACTGCGCACCGGCGCAGATCTGCGACTGCGGTGCTTAGGATGCGGACATGAGATCATGACACCCCGGTTCAAGGTGGAGAATAATATTCGATCCATCAGTAAAAGTGAAAACTCCTCGACATAATCAAGCGGCAGCCGATAAAAACGGCTGCCGCTTTCTTTGTAACGGGGTAGGTTTGTCCCAAAATACCGAGTGGACAGGGGGTATTTGTCGGCAACCGCCCCCGATGATGCGACTAACTTTTTGAAATTCGCCCGTTATACTGAAACTATCTTCACAGAAGGGGGCGGTAACATGACGGTGTACCTGGATTTGGTGATGCTTCTGAATTTTTTGGTGGACGGCTTGCTTCTTGTAGGGGCCAACCGGCTCACCGGACACCCGGCCGGTTGGCGACGATGCGCATTGAGTGGGTTACTGGGCGGCATCTATGCAGGTATCTGCATGCTGCCGGGATGGCTCTTCTTGGGGAATATCCTGTGGCGTATGGTGGTTTTGGCGGCAATGGCGGTGATCGCCTATGGGTGGAACATGGGCGCGCTGCGCCGGGGTACGGTTTTTGTACTGCTGAGCATGGCCCTGGGCGGCATGGCCATCGGACTTGGAAAGGGAGATTTTTCCTCGCTGGTTTTCTCTGCAGCCGGAATCGCAATTTTGTGTATATTGGGGATCAAATCGCCCTTGGGTATAGACAAGTATCAGCAGGTGGAATTGCGTTGGCAGGAAAAACGCATTACAATGACCGCATTGGTGGACACCGGAAATACCCTGCGGGACCCGATCACCGGCGAGGGTGTGTTGGTGGTGGGAATGGATGTGGGCGCACAGCTGGGTATTTCCCGGGAAATAATTTGTGACCCGATCACAGCTATGGCTAAAAAGAGCATCCCGGGAGCGCGGCTGATCCCTTACCGGGCGGTGGGAAAACCGGGGGGAATGTTATTGATGATACGCATGGATAAAGTCCGGCTGGGAGGGCGTGCTATTAGTCCCATGGTGGCCTTTGCACCGGCGGAGATCGGCAGGAATGAAGGATATCAGGCACTGGCAGGAGGTACAGTATGATGGAAAAATTGTGGGCATTCTTGATCAAAATTGGCTTGGTGCCGGTGGGGGAGATCTACTATATCGGCGGAAGCGACATTCTTCCCCCTCCGCTGAAAGGGCAGGAGGAGCAGGAGGCCTTAGAGGAATTGGAGCAGGGGAGTGAGACGGCAAAGCAGCTGCTGATCGAACACAATCTGCGTCTGGTGGTCTACATTGCCCGGCGGTTTGAAAATACGGGTATCAATCTGGAAGATCTGATCTCCATTGGGACGATCGGTTTGATCAAAGCCATCAATACATACCGCCGGGAGAAGAATATCAAGCTGGCCACCTACGCATCCCGGTGCATTGAAAATGAGATTCTTATGCACATCCGCAAAACGGCCTGTCAAAAGGCGGAGGTTTCCCTGGACGAGCCCATCAACATGGATTACGACGGCAACGAGCTGCTGCTTTCGGACATTTTGGGAACGGACGAAGATCAGATCTACCGCCCCATGGAGGAGGATGTGGATCTGTGCGTGCTGCGGCAATCTCTGTCGGAATTGCCGGAACGGGAACGGGAGATCGTACTGCTGCGCTTTGGCCTGTATGGTCGCAAGGAAATGACACAAAAGGAAATCGCTCAGATGATGGGGATCTCTCAGTCCTACATTTCCCGGCTGGAAAAGCGGATCATGCTCCGGCTTCGGAAAGAATTTCTCCGCCAGACCAGCTGCGCCTGAAAAAACACTTGCATATTCCGGAGACCTTTGCTATAATCGATACAAAATTGTATCGATAAACTTTTGTATCGATTTGCCGGAGGTAAATGTATGACACGCAAGGAGATATCCAAATCCGTATTAAAGCGGCTGCCCGGATATTTGGCCTATTTGAAGACCATTCCCGATACCGCTTCCCCTTACATATCCGCTACCGCTTTGGCCGCTGCCTTGGGTATGGGCGAAGTGCAGGTCAGAAAAGACCTTGCCATGGTGTCCGACGGTGGCCGTCCCAAGATCGGCTATCTGCGGGAGTCCCTCATTGACGATATTGAGCAGTTTTTGGGCTATGACAACACCACTGATGCGGTGCTTATCGGCGCAGGCAAGCTGGGTCAGGCGCTGTGCGGTTACAGCGGTTTTAAGGCCTACGGCCTGAATATTCTGGCAGCATTCGACATCGCGCCCACTCTGACCGAGACCCAGGAGGGCACACCCATCTATCCCATGGAGCAGCTGCAAAGCTTCTGCAAGGCCAATAAGGTGCTGATGGGCATCATTACCGTGCCTGCTGCCCGTGCCCAGGAGGTTTGCGACCAGCTCATCGCCTGCGGCATCAAGGCAGTCTGGTCCTTTGCAACCTCTCATCTGGATGTTCCCCAGGGTATTTTGGTGCAATATGAAAACATGGCCACTTCTTTGGCTGTGCTGAGCATGCACTTGCAGGCGCAAATAAAGGAGAATAAGTGATTTGATTGTGCCATCTTCGCAGCAGAGGGTGGCACATTTTCTGCGTGGAGGTGATGGCAGTGAAAAAAGGGAATTCCCGAAATCCCGTGACGGCGATCTTGTTTCTTTGTTATGCTGTTGGCATGGTATTTCTGCTGTTTGACCGCAACATTGCCATGCAGGACGGCGTGTCCTATTGGGAGCAGGTTCGCAGCAACTGCAATTTTGTTCCATGGCATACCGTAGGCAATTATTGGGACGTTCTGACCCGGCCGGAGTATTATATAGAGAAATGGGAAGCAGCGTCCGTTTATCGCTATCATGCCGCCGTTGCCGCCATCAATATCCTTGGCAATATTGTGATGTTTGTTCCTTTGGGCGTGTTTTTGCCCATACTGTGGCAGAAGCTCCAAAAAGCGTGGAAGGCCATACCCGTAGGTGTTTTGACCATCGTACTGATTGAGCTTTGTCAGCTCTTTACCCTCCGGGGCAGATGCGATGTGGATGATCTGCTTTTGAATGTGCCGGGTATCATTTTGGGCTATGCCGGGTGGCGGTTTTACCAATTCTGCCGCAAAAAACGGAAAAAGAGGAAAGGAGGGGCGTAATGCTTCCTCAGGATTTTTTGGATCGGATGCAAGGGCAATTGGGTGAGGAGTATTCGGCCTTTTTGCAAAGTCTGGAACGCCCCAGGGCGGTTGCTCTGCGGTTTAATCCGCTGAAAGGACAAATTCCGGCGTTGCCGTTTGTGGGTGAGGCCGTTCCTTGGGAGCCCATGGGATACTATTACGACCCGGAGGCAAGACCCGGTCTGCACCCCTATCACGATGCCGGTGTTTACTATTTGCAGGAGGCCAGCGCAATGTCCGCGGTGGCACTGCTGGATCCCCAACCCGGTGAGCGTATTTGCGATCTGTGCGCCGCACCCGGAGGAAAAAGCACGCAAATCGCCGGGCGTATGCTGGGCGAGGGCTTTTTGCTGTGCAATGAGATCAATCCCAAACGGGCGAAAATTCTCAGCGGCAATGTGGAAAGAATGGGTATTGCCAACGCGTTGGTTACCAATGAGCATCCGGGCCGTCTGGCGGAGTGCCTGCCGGCATATTTTGACCGGGTGCTGATCGACGCGCCCTGTTCCGGTGAGGGAATGTTCCGCAAGGAAGAGGCGGCGGTGACGGACTGGAGCCTGGAAACGGTACAGATGTGCGCCCGGCGTCAGGCGGAAATTCTGGATTCCGGCGCACGCCTGGTGCGTCCCGGAGGACGGCTGGTGTACTCTACCTGTACCTTCGCCCCGGAAGAAAACGAGCTGACTGTGGCGGAATTTTTGAAGCGGCATCCGGATTTTGAGCCGGAAATTTTGGATATTCCCTGGTTTACCCCCGCAGGGGAGGGGCAATTTCGGATGTGGCCCCATAGACTGTTAGGGGAAGGGCATTTTGGAGCGGTTTTGCGGCGTAAAGGCGATGAGCCGGCAGAGGGTGCAGGCGCACCGGGGGAGAAATTGCCGAAACTGTGGACGGAGTTTGCACGGCAAATGGATATCAAGCTGCCAGAGGGCAAGGCAATTACTTTTGGCAGCCGTGTCTTTTGGGCACCGGTACAAATGCCGGAAATAAAGGGATTGAAAGTACTGCGCCCGGGTCTGGAACTGGGTGAAATGAAAAAGGACCGTTTCGAACCGGCCCATGCTTTGGCACTGTGGCTCCACGATTGCGCCTGCATGGAAAATCTGGACGGAAACAGCGAAACGGTGGAAAAATATCTGGGCGGAAATGTAATTCCGTCGTCGCAAAAAGGCTGGTGTCTTGTGGCGGTGGACGGTTATACACTGGGCTGGGGAAAAGGGGACGGAACGCAGCTGAAAAACCATTTTCCCAAGGGTTTGCGTCATTTCAGATAAATTGTACTTTACATAATTCTTTTTGTATGGTACAATAATCAATGCCCAATTAACTTAATTTTTCGCAAGGAGTGGATTATCCTTGGCTCGATATGAAATTATAGGCGGCACACCCCTGTGTGGGTCTGTCACCATCAGCGGCGCGAAAAATGCCGCTGTGGCCATTTTGCCGGCGGCTTTGCTGGTGGATGGCGTTTGCAGAATTGAAAATGTGCCGGATATTGCGGATGTCCGGATCCTGCTCTCCATTTTGGAGGGCATGGGTGTTTCTGTTACCCGTCCCGAAACCGGTGTTGTGGTGTTGGACAGTACCAATGTGACCTGTACAGAACCGGAAACGGAGCTGGTGAAAAAGCTCCGGGCCAGTTACTATTTTATGGGTGCGCTGCTGGGTCGATTCCAGAGTGCCCATGTTGCGCTGCCCGGCGGCTGTAATTTTGCAGTCCGCCCCATCGACCAGCATATCAAGGGCTTCCGCGGCCTTGGCGCAGCGGTGGAGGAGACCGACGAATATGTGGACCTGAAACCGGGTGTTAACGGTTTGAAGGGTAACCGCATCAGTCTGGATATGGCCTCCGTGGGCGCTACGGTGAATATCATGATCGCCGCTACCCTGCTTCCCGGCCAGACCTTTATTGAAAACGCGGCCAAAGAGCCTCATATCGTTGACCTTGCCAACTTCCTGAACACCATGGGTGCCCGGATCTCCGGCGCCGGTACGGATACCATCAAGATCACCGGTGTGGAGAGCCTGAAAGGCGGTACATATGCCATCATTCCGGATCAGATCGAGGCCGGTACCTACATGGCGGCTACGGTTGCCACCGGCGGCGATGTTCTGGTGAAGAATGTGATCCCCAAGCATATGGAGTGCATTACCTCCAAGTTGGAGGAAATGGGCGCAGAGGTCATCAATTACGACGATGCCATCCGTGTTCGCATGAAGGGCCGGCTGTGCCATACAACGGTGAAGACCCATCCCTATCCCGGCTTCCCCACGGATATGCAGGCGCAGATCTGTGTGTGTATGTCCCTGGCTTCCGGCGTCAGCCGCTTGACGGAGAGTGTGTATGAGACCCGTTTCTTCGGTTACTGCACGGAGCTGGAAAGCATGGGCGCAGACATCCAGATCAGCGGAAAGACGGCCATCGTCACCGGTGTGGAGGATCTCTACGGTGTGACGGTTAGTGCAAAGGACCTCCGGGCCGGCGCGGCATTGATCATTGCCGGTCTGGCTGCCAAGGGTACTACCTGGGTGAAGAATGTCCACTATGTGGAGCGGGGCTATGAGCGACTCATTGAGAAGCTGACTGACCTGGGCGCAAGAATCCGCAGAGTTGAAGATTAAACGAAATCACCTGTTGCGTTTGCAACAGGTGATTTTTGTTATCCTTCTTCTACAACGATCTCTTTCAGTTCCAGACCGGGGTTTTTCTTCCGGGTAAATTCGATGGCCCAGTAGCTGCTGAACACCAGCAGGCTGCGTCCGCGATAGTCTTCCAGCAGCTCCGCGTCCGAACCCAAATTCAGATCCGACAGGTCGCCGGGATAGCTTTCGATCAGACGGATCTCTTCGTAAGGCAGGGTCTCCATCCGCAGATCCACGCCGTATTCGTTCTTCATGCGGTACTGGAACACTTCCAGCTGCAGAACGCCAACCACGCCGACGATCACTTCTTCCATACCGGAGTAGGGGACTTTGAAGATCTGAATGGCACCCTCCTGGGCGATCTGCTCTGTGCCCTTGACGAACTGCTTGCGCTTCATGGAGTCCTTCGCGCTGACCCGGCAGAAATGCTCGGGAGCAAAGGTGGGCATACCGGCATAGGAGAACTTCTTGCCGGGAACGGTGATGGTATCGCCGATGGCGAAAATACCCGGGTCAAACACGCCGATGACGTCACCGGCGTAGGCTTCATCCACGATTTCCCGCTCTGCCGCCATCAATTGCTGGGGTTGGGAAAGTCGCATTTTCTTGCTGCCCTGGACATGATAGTATTCCGCATCACGCTGGAACTTGCCGGAGCAGATACGCATAAAGGCCAGACGATCCCGGTGGGCCTTGTTCATGTTGGCCTGGATCTTAAAGACAAAGGCGGAAAAGTCGGGACTGAATGTATCGATCGTGCCGCAATCTGCAACCCGGGGCAGGGGCGGGGGTGTGAGCTTCAGGAAGGATTCCAGGAAAGGTTCGATGCCGAAGTTGGTCAAAGCAGAGCCGAAGAACACGGGACTGAGCCGTCCGCAGCGGACTTCCTCCATATCCATTTCCCGACCGGCGGACAGGAGCTCCACATCATCGATGAGCTGCTGATGCTTGGCTTCGGAATCCAGAAGCTCTGCCACCTGAGGATCGTACAGATCCACAGACTGACGGGCAGCACGATTCTTGCCGGAAACACCGGAGAAGAACAGGAGCTCTGCCTTTTCCCGGTCGTAAACGCCCTGGAAGTCCTTGCCGCTGCCAATGGGCCAGTTCATGGCGTAGGTCTCGATGCCCAGCTCCCGTTCCACCTCTTCCAGAAGATCAAAGGGATCCTTGGTCTCCCGGTCCATCTTGTTGATAAAGGTAAAAATGGGGATATGGCGCATGGCGCAGACTTTAAACAGCTTCCGGGTCTGGGGCTCCACGCCCTTGGCACCGTCAATGACCATGACAGCGGAGTCCGCCGCCATCAGAGTGCGGTAGGTATCCTCAGAAAAGTCCTGGTGACCGGGGGTGTCCAGAATGTTGATGCAGAAGCCACCGTACTGGAACTGCATAACAGAGCTGGTGACGGAAATACCACGCTGCTTTTCGATCTCCATCCAGTCGGATGTGGCGGCGCGGGAATTCTTTTTGCCCTTGACCACACCGGCCTGGGCAATGGCACCGCCGTAAAGCAGGAATTTTTCAGTTAAGGTAGTTTTACCGGCGTCGGGGTGGGAGATGATGGCAAAAGTTCTGCGCCGGCTGATTTCAGTAATAAGATCAGACATATTTTTCCTCCGTATTAACAAAATTGTGGATAGGGGGAAGTGCCTAAATCGGACTGGGGTACATATAGGTTCCTCCGAATGACAAATTTTCACATCTGACATATTCTAACACATATTGCAAGCTTTTACAAGTAAAAACATCGGCAAATATTTTGTCGCAATGGCTTGCTATTTTTGGTCCTAGGGAGTATAATTCCCAAAGAGGTGATTCCCAGTGATTGCAATTTTTGCGCAGGTTCTCATTTTACTTACATTCTGCCTAACCGGCTTTGTGCTTTGTAAGACAAAATTACTGAGTCCGGAGCACAGCAAGCCTTTGTCTGTGCTGCTGGTTTATGTTTTCTTCCCCTGCATGTCCTTCAATACATTCTCTTCCCGGTTCACATTGGGCTATTTGGCCGAAAGAGGCAGCTTGATTTTGGTGTCTCTGGGAATTTTGCTTGTGATGGTCATTATGGCTGCGATCATGACCAAAATTCTCGGCGGTGAGCATTATGAAAAGTATGTCCACCACTATTCCATGGCCACCTCCAATATGGGCTATATGGGATACCCCCTGGTGCAGGCTGTGTTCGGTATGGACCGGCTGCTGGACTGCATGATGTTCGGCCTGCCCCTGAGCATTTACATCGGCACAGTGGGCTATAATATGCTCACAGCCGGTAAGGGACAGAAGTCCATTTGGCAAAAGATCTTTACCCCCAGCCTGATCGGCATTTTGCTGGGCTGCGCGGTGGGCATCTCCGGAGTCCAATTGCCGCAGACAGTGTTCGACATTGCCTCAATGAGCAGTAACTGCGTCGCTCCGGTGAGCATGCTGCTGACCGGTATGGCAATTTCCCAATTTTCCATCAAAGAGCTGCTTTCCAACTGGAAGGTTTATATTATCTGCGCGGTGCGCCTCCTGGTGGCACCGGTGTTGGCCTTTGGGCTGATCAAGCTGTGCGGCTTTGAATTTGCGCTTATCCCCGCTGTGGCCATATATGCCATGCCCTGCGGCATGAATACCATCGTGTATCCCAAATTGGTGGAGAAGGATTGCCGTTTGGGTGCGGCCACCGTTCTGATCAGCACCACCCTGTCGCTGCTCACCATCCCCCTTTGCCTATACTTCCTGCTGTAACAGAAAGGGAATTTGATTATGGCTTATAAGAGAATTCTGACGGTGCAGGATATTTCCTGCATGGGACAGTGCTCCATAACCGTAGCGCTTCCCATTTTGTCCGCCTGCGGACACGAAACGGTGATTTTGCCATCTTCCGTGCTGTCCACCCATACTGCCGGCTTTGGCGCGTTCCATGTCCATGACCTGACTCAGGAATTTCCGGCGATCATTCACCATTGGCAGGAATTGGGCGTGAAATTTGATGTGGTATACACCGGCTATTTGGGGAATATTACCCATATGGAATTGGTGAAGGAGATCTTTGACACGCTGATGGCACCGGATGGTGTCAAGGTGGTGGATCCTGCCATGGGCGACCACGGAAAGCTGTATCCGCTGTTTGATATGCAGTACGCAAGGGCGATGGCGGATCTGTGTGCCTGCGCGGATGTGATCCTACCCAACATTACAGAGGCGTGCATGATGGCAGATGCGCCTTATGCAGAAGATACCACACAGGAATATGTGGCGGATTTGCTGGATAAGCTGGAAAAGATCTGCCCCAATGTGGTGCTGACCGGAGTTGGCTTCCAGCCGGGACAGACCGGCGTTATGCTGGCCCAGAACGGACAGCGGTGGCATTATGCCCATGAAAAAATCCCTCAGATCTTCCACGGCACGGGGGATGTGTTCGCATCTTCCTTCGTGGGCGCATGGCAGCAGACCGGATCCATGGAGCAGGCGGTGAAAATTGCCGCGGACTTTACCATGCAGTGCATCCATGCCACCCGTGGCGATACGGATCACTGGTACGGCGTGAAATTCGAAGCGGCTTTGCCGGAATTGATCAAAAAACTCTTTTGAGATAGCAAAGAGTTCAATTGGAGGAACCCATGAAAAAGAAAAAAGGCAAGTTTTCGGGCATGAATACAGACCGTTTGCTGGTGATCGGCGGTATTTCGCTGATCGTTCTGGCAATTCTGATTTTTGTTGCGGTCAGCCTGAGCATTGATTTGCAGCTGACGGTGGATGGCGGCACAGACCCGATCCAACTTGTATACGGAAAAGATACCTTCCAACAGCCGGTGGCGGTGGCGACTGCCAACGGGGAAAAGGTGGATGTTGAGGTCTCCGGAACGGTGGATACCACCAAGCTGGGCACCTATGAGATCGTCTATAAAGCGCAGTATTTGTGGCTGAGTAAGACAGTCAAGCTGGAAGTTTCCGTTGTGGATGCCACCGCGCCGGTGATCACCCTGCAAACCAAGCCGGGATATATCACCCTGCCCGGTGAGGACTACCAGGAAGAGGGCTACACCGCCCAGGATGATTACGACGGCGACCTCACGGATAAGGTTCAGATTCGCACAGAAAATGATGTGGTCTACTACACCGTTTCGGACAGCTCCGGAAATGAGACAACGGTGGAGCGCCCCATTGTTCGTACAGATGTGACTGCCCCCACGGTTACGCTGAAAGGTGATGCAAGCATCACCATCAATGCAGGCGATGCCTATGAAGATCCCGGCTATACCGCCAACGACAACATTGACGGCGATATCACCGCGCAGGTACAGATCGAAGGTTCTGTGAATATCTACCACGCAGGAACCTATACCCTGACCTACAAGGTGGCGGACAGCTCCGGCAATGAGGCAACGGCCCAGAGAACGGTCACAGTCAAGCCCATCAAGCAGCCGTCTACGGTGAATCCGGACGGCAAAGTGATCTACCTGACCTTTGACGACGGCCCCAGCAAGCACACCCAGCGTCTGTTGGATCTTTTGGCGCAATACGATGCCAAAGCCACCTTCTTTGTGGTGAATACCGGCCATAACATGAAGACCTTGCTCAATGCCATGGTCAAAGGCGGTCACAGCATCGGTATGCACTCGGTGACCCATGATTATTCCAAGATCTACGCCAGTGAAGAAGCGTTTTTCAATGATCTGTATAAAATGCAGAAGATCATCAAGGATTACACCGGCGTGACCACCACGTTGATGCGCTTCCCCGGCGGCAGCTCCAATACCATCAGCAAGAAATACTGCGCTGGTATTATGACCCAGCTGACTCAGGCGGTGAAGGATCAGGGCTTCCAGTATTTTGACTGGAATGTCAGCAGCGGCGATGCCGGCGGCGCAAAAACTGCGGACGAGGTGTACAACAATGTGATCCAGGGCATCAGCGGCAAGAAGACCGCAGTGGTCTTGCAGCATGATATCCATGGCTTCAGCGTGGATGCTGTGGAGCGGATCCTCATTTGGGGCATCCAGAACGGATACAGCTTCCAGGCCTTGACTTCCAGCAGCCCCGTCTGCCACCACGGCGTGAATAACTAAACAAAAAGGAACGCTTCACAAGAAGCGTTCCTTTTTGTTTACGGCAGCAATGCAAATTCAAATCCGTTAGCCCGGACAGCATCGATGAAATCGGGCAGCGCACCGGCGTTGGCAGAGGAAATGGCGTGGAGCTGATAGATGGCACCGCTGTGCAGGGCATTTACCATTTTCTCCAAGGTTTCCGAGGGGGCGGGCTGGTTGTCCGTATCCCAGTCCAGATAGGTGAAGCTCCAGTTGTAGCTGCGGTAGCCCAGGCTCTGGGCGATGGCCCAAACCTGCTCTGAGAAGTAACCGCTGGGCGGACGGAAGAATTTCATTTCATAGTTGTAGGTATCCTTGATGTAGTTGTGGATGTCCATGATCTGGTCGACGATCTCATCAATGGACAGGGTAGGCAGGTCGGGATGGGTGGTGCAATGGTTCGCCAAAATGTGACCGTCATCCAGGATTTGCTGAACCATGTGGGGATAGGTTTGGGCAAAGGATTTGTCGATGAATATGACGCACTGCACATCCTTTTCTTTCAGAATGTTCAGTGTTTTCTGTACAAGGCCTTCGTGTTCATAGGTGAAATTGTAGGTCAGATAAATTTTTCCGTCGTCCGGGCAGATGAAGTGGGCGTCGTACTTCTCATACTTTTTGTCCAGACTGATGGCGTAGGTGGGCCGGTTTTTGCTGTCCACCTCTTTGCCTGCGCCGTAGCCGGTGCTCTGGGATTCCATAGCCTCCAACTGCTCCCGGGTATACAGATTGCCGATATAGTCACCGGTGGGCTGCGTTGTTGCAGGCGGCGTGGAGGTCGCCGGCACAGAGGACGAGGACGGAGGACTGGACTGCGGCTGAGAGGAGGAAGGAACGGACTGGGTACCGGACGGAGCTGCGGTTTGGGAAGATCCGCTGGTATCAGGCGCGTCGGTGGATGGATTCATCCCCAGAGCCAATGTCAATAAAACGACCAAAACGGCGGATAAAATCACGATCAGCAGGCGCAAGGTATTTGGTTTCATAGTATACCTCCTTTTGCGGCGATTTTACCACAGGATGGGCGCAAATGCAAGAAAAACCTCCCTGGAAAAAACCAGGGAGGTTCATGCGTTAAGAGAACAGTTGGATGGTGTAGCCTTCTGTGTTGAGATAGTCAATAACATCACCCAGAACTGCCGCATTGGCTTCGGAAATGGCGTGCAGCAGATAGATCGCACCGTTGTGTGCATTATTGGTGATGGTATTGTATGCGGTGGTGTTGGAGGGCTGGTCGTTTGTGTCGTAATCGTAATGCTGGAAGCTCCACAGAACCGTCTTGTAGCCCAGATTTTGCAGGACTGCCAGGGATTGTACGGAATACGCGCCCGTGGGCGGACGGAACAGGAACATCTTGTAACCGAAGTGTTCCAGCACATACTCGTGGAGACTCATGACCTCGTACTCCATCTTTTCAATGGTCTGCGCGGGCATGACCGGGTGATTATTGGTGTGATTGCCCACTACATGGCCCTCGTCGATCATCCGCTGTACAAGAGCTGGTTCGGACTCCGCATAGTCCATAGTGATGAAGAAAACGCCTTTGACATTCTTTTCTTTCAAAACATCCAAAATCTTTCCAGTGACCGGATATTTTTGGCCGTTTGCATCCGTTGCGTAATACTCGTAGCCACAGTCAAAGGTGAGATAAACGGTTTTGGTATCCTCACCGATGAAATATGCGTCATATTGGGAATATTTCTTCTGCTCCGCTACCGGGGTAGAGGGCCGGGCATGGTTTTGACCGCGGCCCGCGCCGAAACCGCCTGTACTGTAAGTCTTGTCCATGGCATTCAGCTCATCCCAGGTATACAGTCCGATGCCGGTGGTCGTCCCGGAGGAGGCAGGAGGGGCCGCCGAAGAGGAGGGAGGCACCGCTGAGGAGGGTGGTACGGAAGTAGTTGGGGCGGAACTGCCGGGAACAGAACTGCTTGGGGCAGATGCCGTGGATTGCGTAGAAGACTGGGAAGAGGAGGATGCCGGGAGGGAGGAGCTGCCGCTGGTGCCGTTGCCGGGATCTCCGGAGTTGAACAGCACAAGGATCAGCCCCAGCAAAAGCAAAAAGAGCACACCGACACCAACGATCAGCAAAATGGTGCGGTTGTCACTGCGATTGCACCGTCCGCCGCATACGGGACAGCGCCGCCGATATTCACGAAATTTCTTTTTGCACTCAGGACAGTAATACATCATATCAGCCTTCCTTGGAATGTATATTATAATTCTACCATCGCCCGTGGAAAAAGTCAAGAAACCACAAAATGGGAAAAGGCAGAAAACTGAAATAAATCCTTGCTTTTTTTCAGCTTTTGGAATATAATAAGCTGATACTTTTTTACATAGAGATAAGGGGTTTTGTTGTGTATTTAAAATCTTTGGAAGTGCAGGGATTTAAGTCCTTCCCGGATAAAACGCTGATCCGCTTCGGTGACGACATCACCGCCATCGTCGGCCCCAACGGTTCCGGTAAATCGAATATTTCCGATGCCATCCTTTGGGTCATGGGTGAACAGAGCAGCAAGACTCTTCGCGGCGCAAAGATGGAGGATGTGATCTTCGGCGGTACCCAGAAGCGTTCTGCGGTGGGCTTTGCCGAGGCTACTTTGACATTGGACAATACGGACCGCGCCCTGCCTTATGATGCGGATGATGTGTCCATCACCCGTCGGTATTATCGCAGCGGCGACAGTGAATACTATATCAACCGCCAGTCCGCAAGACTCCGGGACATCCATGAGCTGTTCATGGATACCGGCTTGGGTCGTGAAGGCTACTCCAACATCGGCCAGGGCCGTATCGACGAAATTCTCTCTTTGAAGAGCGCGGATCGCCGGGAGATTTTTGAGGAAGCTGCCGGTATCTCCAAATACCGCCACCGCAAGGAAGAGACCGAGCGTAAGCTGGCTCATACAGAGGACAACCTGCTGCGTATCGGTGACAAGATCTCCGAGCTGGAATTGCAGCTGGATCCTTTGAGAGAGCAGTCTGAAAAAGCGAAAAAATATCTGGAAATGAAAGAGGAGCTTCAGGGCGTGGAGGTTGCCGTTTGGCTGGATACCCTGGAGAAGCTCTCTGCGGCGGCCAAAAAGGCGGAAGAGGACTATGCTTCTGCTTCATTTGTGCTGCAACAGGCCCATGATGACCTGGACAAGCTCTATGCCCAGTCCGAGGAACTGTCCGCCCTTTTGCGGCAGAAGGACGAGGAACTGGAAACTGTCCGTGTGAAGGTGAATATGCTGGATGCCAACCATCAGCAGCTGGACGGCCAGATCGCCGTTTTGCGTGGCAATGTGGAAAATAACGATGGCAACATTCAGCGTATTGAGGAAGAACTCCGTGGTGAGCAGGACCGCAGCGGCGGCATCATCGCCCAGATCGAGCAGGCGGGTGACCGCATTGCGTCCATTGAAGCCGAGCTGGCCCAGAAGAAGGTTGCCATCGATGCCTTGCAGCAGCAGTTGACGGAAATGACCGTCAGCGCCCAGGGTATAACCCGGCAATTCCTGGAATTGCGGGGCAAGGAGTCCAGCCTTGCTGCGGATATTGCCGGCCGGGAGGCGGATATTCGCGGCCTGGACGAGAGCATGGAGCAGACGGCTCAGCGTATGCAGATACTGGAAACCGATCTGCGATCCGGTGAGGACAGAAAGCAGGCGGCCCAGGACGATTTGGATGCCTGTCAGACGGAGCTGCGCCGGGCACAGGATGATGTGACCGCCAACGAAAACACCATTTCCGGCTACACCTTGCGCCAGAACACCCGACTGAAACGCCGGGACGAGCTGGCAGAGCTGCTCCGGGAGCAGACAAGCAAATTGGATTCCATCACCGCCAAGACCCGGGTGTTCCGGGCAATGGAACGGGATTTCGACAGCTACAACAAGTCCGTGAAAGCGGTCATGCAGGAAGCCCAGAGAGGTGCCTTGCGTGGCGTTCACGGACCGGTGTCCCGTCTGATCCGGACGGAGGATGATTACACTGTAGCCATCGAGATCGCCCTTGGCGCGGCTATGCAGAACATCGTGGTAGGGGACAAGCAGGACGGCAAGGCGGTTCTGTCCTATCTGAAACGCACCGGCACGGGACGGGTCACCTGTTTGCCCATCTCCGAAATGCAGGGCAAGAAGCTGACGGAAAACGGTCTGGATAAGTGCCGCGGATTTATCGGTATCGCATCGGATCTGGTGGAATGTGAAAAGCAGTATCAGGATGTGGTTGCCTATTTGCTGGCCAGAACTGTCCTGGTGCAGGATATGGATGCGGCCATTGCCATGGCCGGAAAGTACAACAACCGCTTTAAGATCGTCACTCTGGACGGCCAGGTCATGAACCCCGGCGGTTCCATGACCGGTGGCGCGGTGAACAAGGAAGCCGGTATCCTCTCCCGGGCCAACGAGCTGGAAAAGCTCACAGCTCAGGAAAAAGAACTGGAAAAGGAAAAAGCAGCCACTGAGACCCAGTTGCAGGAAGCGCAGCGGCAGGTCGACCAGGTGGAATTTGAACTTACTGCCGCCCGGGAGCAGCTGCGTACGGCCCAGGATCAGGTCCTGCGGCTGGAAGGCGCGGAAAAGCAGCATGAGATTTTGCTCACCGCCATTGTGGATGCCATCGTCTCCGCACAGCGGGAAATGGATGCATTGCAGCAGCGTCAGCAGCTGGATCGGGAGCGTTACGCCGCCAACCAGGCCAAGATCCAGGTCTATACAGCGGAACTGGCCCAGGTGCGTGTATCCATTGCCGGCTTGGAGGGCAGTCAGACAGAGACTGCGGAAAAGACCAATGTTCTGACCGAGGAAATGACCGTTCTGCGTACTGCCGCAGCGGCTTTGGAAGCGGAAAAAACAACGGCACAGACCCATATTGCAGATCTGCAAAACCTGCGTAATGCCATGGCCGGTGACCGGGAGAATAAGCTGGCGCTGATCCGCCAGATCGAAGCGGACAATGTCCGGCTGGAAAATGAGATCGCCCAGGTTCTGAAGCGTCAGGAAGAAAATGACGCGGATGCGGATGCCCAGCGCAAGGAGCTGCAAAATGTGATGCAGCAGCGCAGCGAGGCGGAGGCCACCAAGACCCGGAGCGAACGGGAAAGCCAGGAAAAGAACAAAGACATTTTGAATATGGAACGGGCCTGCGCGTTGCTGGAAAATAAGAAGACCACCACGGCCATGGAGGAAAAGCAGATCATCGACAAGCTGTGGGATTCCTACGGCCTGACACCCGGCACCGCACCGGAGCATCGCGGACAGATCGAGTCCGTGGCGGCAGGCAACCGGAGAATTTCTGAGCTGAAACGGAAAATTACTCTGCTGGGCACGCCCAACCTGGGTGCCATCGAGGAATATGCCCGTGTGAACGAACGGTATTCCTACCTCTGCGAGCAAAGAGACGATGTGCTGACCTCCAAGCGGGAGCTGGAAGGCATCATTCGGGATATTACCAAGGAAATGACCGTCATTTTTGTGGAAGAATTTGCAAAGATCGACCGGTATTTCTCCGAGGTCTTTACGGAGATGTTCGGCGGCGGCAGCGGTCGGCTGATTCTGGAGGATCCGGAAGAGCCTCTGACCTGCGGTATCGAGATCCGTGTACAGCCCCCCGGAAAGCAGCTGAAAACCATCACGCTCTTGTCCGGCGGCGAAAAGGCGTTCGTGGCAACGGCTTTGTACTTTGCCATTTTGAAGGTGCGGCCCACCCCGTTCTGCCTGCTGGACGAGATCGATGCGGCGTTGGACGACCGGAACGTGGAACGGTTTGCTACTTACCTGCGCAATTTGAGCAAAAAGACCCAGTTCATCGTCATCACCCACCGCCGGGGTACTATGGAAGCATCCGATGTGCTCTACGGTGTGACCATGCAGGAGCAGGGCGTTTCCAAGCTGCTGCGTCTGGATCTGAACCAGATGGAAGAATATCTGGGTATTGTGGAATAAAGGAGTTACCATGGGATTTTTTGATAAGATCAAAGCCGGGATGGCCAAGACCCGGGATGCGCTGAGCAACACCCTTGGCAGCGTTTTTTCCGGCTTCAGCGAGATCGACGATGATTTCTACGACGAACTGGAAGAAAGTCTGATTTTGGCTGATCTGGGCGTGGAGACGGCCACCAAGGCCGCAGACCGCCTGCGCAAGACCGTGAAGGAACAGCATCTGAAAACCACAGAAGATGCCAAGGCGGCATTGAAAGAAATTCTTGTGGAAATGCTGAATGTGGGCGATACCGCATTGAATTTGTCCACCACACCTTCCGTTGTGCTGGTTATTGGTGTCAACGGTGTGGGTAAGACTACCACCATTGGCAAGATCGCCAATCAGTTGGTATCCCAGGGGAAAAAGGTGATGCTGGTGGCGGGAGATACCTTCCGTGCCGCCGCTGCTGACCAATTGGAGATTTGGGCGAACCGCACCGGCGCGGACATTGTGCGCCAGCATGAGGGCGCAGACCCGGCGTCCGTTGTGTATGACGGCATTCAGGCCGCAAAGGCAAGAAAATCCGACGTGATCCTCATCGATACAGCCGGTCGGCTCCACAACAAGCAGAATCTGATGAACGAGCTGAACAAAATCAGCCGTATCGTGGAACGGGAACTGCCCAACAGCGCCCGGGAGGTGCTGTTGGTGCTGGATGGCACCACTGGTCAGAACGGCCTGATCCAGGCAAAGCAGTTCAAGGAGATCGCCGGTGTGACAGCTATGGCATTGACCAAGCTGGACGGCACAGCCAAGGGCGGCATCGTCATCGCTGTGGCGGACGCCCTGCAGATCCCGGTGAAATTCATCGGCGTGGGGGAACAGGCGGACGATCTGATGCCCTTTAACGCCCGAGAATT
This sequence comes from Oscillospiraceae bacterium, assembly GCA_015067845.1. Classification (GTDB taxonomy): domain Bacteria; phylum Bacillota; class Clostridia; order Oscillospirales; family Oscillospiraceae; genus Faecousia. The sequence goes on along the minus strand of SVLT01000006.1, from coordinate 43,786 downwards.
TGTGGAAGCATTGATTTGATGTCGTAGGGGCGATTCACGAATCGCCCGCGGACGACACGCCCCTACAATTGCAATGACAGAATTTGGAGAGCTTATGAAAGTCGTTTTGGCAAGCAAAAATCCCCACAAGCTGGTGGAGATCAGCAAAATAACGGAGAAATTCGGTTTTGAACTGGTACTCCAATCCCAACTGGGCGTGGACATTGATGTGGAAGAGACCGGCACTACCTTTGAAGAAAACTCTTTTCAAAAAGCGGAAGCGGTGATGAAGGCCACCGGCCTGCCTGCATTGGCAGACGATTCCGGCATCGCTGTGGATGCCCTGAACGGAGAGCCGGGAATCTACTCCGCCCGTTATGGGTTTGACGAGTCTCTGGACGACTGGGGCAGACTGCTGCTGTTGCTGAAAAACACGGAGCACGTGCCGGACGGTCAGCGTCAGGCAAAATTCGTCTGCGTTATTACCTTTGTCCATCCAAATGGACAGGTCATTCAGGCCCGGGGAGAGATCCACGGAGAGCTGCTCCGGGAAGCTCGTGGTGAAAACGGTTTTGGCTATGACCCCATTTTTTACTATCCGCCCTTTGGCAAAACCACGGCGGAGCTGTCGTCCGAGGAAAAGAATGAAGTTTCTCACCGGGGCGTGGCATTAAAAGCATTTTATGAGAAAATGAAGGAGGCAGGTTATGCTGACAAGTAAAGAACGCGCAGACCTGCGCGCACAGGCAACCACAATCGATACCACCCTGATGGTGGGCAAAAGCGGCGTGACCGAGACCGTCATTGCCGAGGCGGAAAATCTGCTGACTGCCCGGGAACTGGTTAAGGGCAAGGTGCTGGAGGGAGCAATGATGACCCCCAGAGAGGTTTGTGACGAGATTTGCGAGGCCACCGGTGCAGACGGTGTTGCTGTGATCGGCACGAAGTTTGTCATTTACCGCTTCAGCGAAAAGTGCCAGGAAGAGCGCAATCAGACCGGCCGTGCCAAGCGGAAGGCTACTCCCGCATCCAAGAAAGACCCGGTGCGCAAGGGTATCCATGCCCGTCGCCAGGCCGCCAAGAAGGTCCGGGAGCAGCGCAACGAGTATTTCCGCCAGCAGGCCATTGATAAGGCTATCGAGCGCAGTCGGGAAAAGCAACTGCGTGGCGAAGAGTAACAACTGAAAATCTTCCATGGGTATGAGGAAAGGGGAAACGTGTTATGGTTAACGAGTTTTTCTGTCCACCGACGCTGAAAGCCTATATGGACGAGATCGGATTCTGCACCCAGTGCGCGGATTTCCGACGATTACCCATGGAAAAATTAGAGCAGGTGGTTGTAAGCCTGCTGAAACCCAGCCGCGTGCCCCATGTGCTGGGCTGCCGGGATACCGCCGTTGCCTTGGCAAAGCATTGGGGCGCGAACGAAGTGGACGCGGCGAGAGCCGGACTGCTCCACGATATCACCAAGGCTCTGGACGGCCCGCGCCAATTGACATTGGCAGGGGAGTATGGTATCATACTGAGTGCTTTTCAGCAAAAATATCCCAAAACCCTGCACGCCCTCACCGGCTCACTGGTGGCGGAAGCTATGTTTGGGGAAAATGAAGCTGTGGTAGCGGCCATTCGCCATCACACCACCGGAAAAGCGGACATGGATCTTCTGGAAAAGATCATTTACGTTGCAGATTACATGGAGCCCAACCGGGATTTCCCCGGTGTGGAGGAGCTGAGAAAATTGGCCTTTACCGATTTGGATAGGGCGTTGAAGCTGGGGCTGACCATGACATTGGAATTACTCAACCAGCAGGGAAATGAAGTATCTCCCGAATCCCGGGATGCCCTTAACTGGTTGAACAGGAAAGGATAATGGAGTATGTTAAGTGCAAAAGAAGTTGCCTTGCAGGTTACCAAGGCATTGGATGAAAAGAAGGGCATTGATATCAAACTGCTGAGAATCGGTGATGTTTCCAGTTTGGCAGATTATTTTGTGATCTGCACCGGCAGCGTCAATACCCATGTCAAGACCCTGTGCGACTATGCAGAGTACACCATGGAGCAGCTGGGCGAGCCTATGCTGGGCCGTGAGGGCCACCGGGGCAATTCCTGGGAGCTGCTGGACTTTGGCTCTGTGGTCGTCCATGTGTTTACGGACGAGGCACGGAAATTCTACGATCTGGAACGCCTGTGGGCGGATGCCGAGGTCGTTGACTTGAAGGATATTATTATCGAGGAGTAATCCCCGGTTGAGAAGAGGTTTTGGTTATGAACTACGAACATAAAAATGTAGAAGCCAAATGGCAAAAATATTGGGAGGAGAACAACACCTTCCATACGGATGTGTGGGATTTCTCCAAGCCTAAGTATTATGTGCTGGATATGTTTCCGTATCCCTCCGGCGTGGGTCTGCACGCAGGTCACCCCGAGGGTTACACGGCAACGGATATCATGTCCCGCATGAAGCGGATGCAGGGTTATAACGTTCTGCACCCCATGGGTTATGACTCTTTTGGTCTGCCTGCGGAGCAGTATGCTGTGGATACCGGCAACCACCCCAACGGCTTCACCCAGACCAACATTGCCACCTTCTCCAATCAGCTGAAGGAGCTGGGCTTTGACTACGACTGGTCCAAGTGCATCGCCACTTCTGACCCTGACTTCTACAAGTGGACGCAGTGGATCTTTAAAAAGCTGTACGAGGCAGGTTATGCCAAGCGGATCGAGATGCCCGTCAACTGGTGCGAAGCACTGGGTACGGTGCTTGCCAACGACGAGGTTATTGACGGCAAGTCCGAGCGCGGCGGTTATCCCGTTGTGAAGAAAATGATGATGCAGTGGGTCATCGACCAGCCTGCATTTGCGGAGAAGCTGCTGGAAGGCCTGGACGAGATCGACTGGCCGGAATCCACCAAGGAGATCCAGCGTAACTGGATCGGCAGATCCACCGGTGTGGAAGTGGACTTCAAGCTGGTGGGCGGTGGTGAATTCTCCATTTACACCACCTGTATCGAGACCATCTACGGCATCACCTTTATGGTGCTGGCTCCTGACGGCAAGATCACCCAGTCCCTGCTGGACCGGGTGGAGAACCGGGAAGAGGTGGACGCTTACATCAAGGAAGCGGCATCCAAGAGCGAAATTGACCGTACCGATGCCACCAAGACCAAGACCGGTTGTCCCTTGAAGGGCGTGTATGCCATCAATCCGGTCAATGGCAAGGAAGTTCCCGTGTTCATCGGTGACTTTGTGCTGGGTAACTATGGTACTGGCGCAGTTATGGCTGTACCCAGCCATGACCAGCGTGACTTTGAGTATGCTGTCGCTCATAACATCCCCATGATCCAGGTTATTGAGGGCCGGGATGTGTCCGAGCGTGCTTTTGAAAAGCAGGATTATCTGGGCAAGGGCTGCAAGCTGGTCAATTCTGAGGAGTTTACCGGCTTGACCGTGGAGGAGGCCAAGGAGGCCATTACCTGCAAGCTGGAAAAGGCCGGCGTTGCCAGAAGAAAAGTCAATTATCACTTCCGTGAGTGGATTTTTGCCCGTCAGCGTTACTGGGGCGAGCCCGTTCCTTGCGTGTACACCGAGGACGGCAAGACCGTATTCCTGCCGGATGAAGAACTGCCCCTGGTTCTGCCGGAGCTGGAGGACTACAAGGGTCGCAACGGCCAGGCACCTTTGGAAAATGCCGCCCAGTGGAAGCAGTACGACCAGAACGGCATCAAGGGTATGCGCGAGACCTCTACCATGCCCGGCTCCGCCGGTTCTTCCTGGTACTACATGCGCTATATCGACCCCAAGAATGACAAGGCCTTCTGCGATCCGGAGCTTCTGAAGCACTGGATGCCTGTTGACCTGTACATTGGCGGCCCGGAGCACGGTGTGGGTCACCTGATCTACTCCCGTATCTGGAACCGCTTCCTGTACGACAACGGCCTGTCTCCTGTGAAAGAACCCTTCAAGAAGCTGGTGCACCAGGGTATGATCCTGGGCGAAAACGGCATCAAGATGGGCAAGCGCTTCCCGGAATTCGTGGTCAATCCCAGCGATATTGTCCGGGAATACGGCGCGGATACCCTGCGTCTTTATGAAATGTTCATGGGCCCCCTGGAAGTGTCCAAGCCCTGGAGCACCGCGGCTGTGGCCGGTGCCAGAAAGTTCATCAACCGCGTGTGGAACTTCTTTACCGAGAGCGCCAACATCACCGAGACCGACGACGGCAAGCTGACCAAGGTCTATCACCAGACCGTGAAGAAGGTCACCTCGGATTACGAGCAGTTGGCCTTCAACACCGCCATTGCACAGATGATGGTTTTTGTCAATGAAGTTTACAAGAACGGCACTTGCCCCAGAGCGTATGCCGAGGGCTTCATCAAGATGATCTCCTGCATCATTCCCCATGTGGGCGAAGAGATCTGGCAGGCTTTGGGTCACGATGATACCATCGCTTTCGAGTCCTGGCCCACCTACGATGAGGAAAAGTGCAAGGACAGCGAAGTGACCATCGCGGTGCAGGTCAACGGCAAAATGCGCGGTACTGTGAATATGGATGCCGATCTGGATAACGATACTGTTGTGCAGAATGTGCTGGCAAACGAGAAGATCGCCGCATTTTTGGAGAAGAACGGCGGCAGTATCGTCAAGACCATCGTGGTCAAAAACAAGCTGGTCAACCTGATTGTGAAATAATTGATAATGCCGGTCTGTTTCAAGGAACAGACCGGCATTTGTTGTACTTTTTATACGATGAAACCGAGAACCACTTGTCCGATCAGAAATACAAGGACGGTCAGCATTGTGGGCAGAACAATTTTATCACCCTTTTTGATCGCAATGGAAGAGCCAATATAGCTGCCCAGCATATTGGCGATCGCACAGGGAATGGCAATGTGAAACAGCATAAAGCCCTGCAGCGTGTAACTGATGGCGGCGGTGATGTTGGAGGACATAATAATTAGTTTGCTGTTTGCGTTTCCCACACGCAGATCGTAATTCAAAAGAAGGGAGAAAATGATCATTGCGATGGTGCCGCCACCCGGGCCGAAAAGGGCATCATAGCTGCCGAGAACCAGGCCGGATGCAATGCTTAAGGATACGGTTTTGACATTCAGTTCCTGACGCAGAACGGTTTTTGTGGTTATCTTCCGCTTTAAGAACATAAGTAAAACGGCAATTGGGATACAGGCGGCGATAATCAGCTTAACGGTGTCGCTGTTCAGTGCTATGACGATGCGTGTGGCAAAGTAAGATGCCAGGACGGTAAAGGGAAGAGCGATGAGGGCAATGCGAATATCGATATAGCCTTCTTTAATAAACTTGGCGCCCGCAGTGGCAGAACCGGCGGCACTTTGCAGCTTGTTACAGGCATATGCACTGTGAATAGGCATTCCGGTAAGCATATAGGCAGGCAGTGCGATGAGTCCGCCACCGCCTGCGATGCTGTCCAGCACACCGGCAATGAATAAAAGGGGAATTAAATAAACTAAAGATTCTATGTAGGGCATAGCAATCAACCTCTCTGTTCGTAATAGGTTGATTTTAAGATAAAAATGTACTATAATCAAATATATATGAATATATAAATATCATATAAAAATGCTTATGGAGCTGGTACGTATGCTGAAATATATGGAATATGCCTATGCAGTCTATCAGGCAGGGTCATTTACGAGGGCAGCGGAACGGCTGTACATTTCGCAGCCGTCGTTATCACAGATCATTAAAAAACTGGAAACAGAAATCGGACAGCCGATTTTTGAGCGCAGCGGAAAGAACATCACCCTGACACCGGTGGGGGAGGTATACATCCGCGCGGTGGAGCAAATTCTGCAAATACGCACCGATCTGCAACAGCAGATCGATGACATTCAGTCCCTGAAAACGGGAAAGCTAACCATTGGCAGCACGACCTTTATTGCATCCTATGTGCTGCCGGCGATTATAAAAGAATTCCAAAACAAATATCCGGATATTCAGATCGATTTGTTCGTGGAACAGTCAACGGTGCTGGAAGAAAAACTGGAGCAGGGCCGTGTGGATTTCATTATCGACAATGCACCGCTGCAAAAGGAAGTGTATGTATACATTCCGTGGCTGACGGAGCAGATATTGCTGGGAGTCCCTCAGGAATTGCCGGTGAATGAAAAGCTGGAAAAATACCGGGTTTCGGCTGAGAATATTTGCCGGGGTAAAAAAAGCCTCAGACTGCCCATTACGGCTGTGCGGGACGAGAAATTTATTCTCCTGAAGCATGGAAATACCATGCGCCAAACAGCATCACGGATCTTCCAGGAGGCCGGGATTCATCCGGAAATTTCGATGGAATTTGATTTGCTGATGAGCACGATCTGCTATGCGGAAAGCGGATTTGGCATTTGCTTTTTGACAGATACCATTCTGCGTTATGGAAAAGGCTGCCGCAACCTTGTGTTTTATCTACCGGATACACAGTATAACAGCAGGGAGCTTTTTGTCATTTATAAAAAAGCAAAATATTTGACATCTGCTGCCCGGGAGTTTATAAGCTGTGTAACGTCTGCCACAGCGAACCAGAATTCCAGGTGAAATATTCTGTCAAAAACAGTTATTTTTTATCTTGACATTTGACAGAAACTTGCTTATAATATGTAAAGCCAATTAGTGGCCCTGAAAGCATCCTGGATTTAGCCGGATGCCATCGGAGGGAGGGAAAACCATGTCTGAAATTCGCATTAAGGATAACGAATCTTTGGAGAGCGCTCTGCGCCGTTTTAAGCGTAGCGTTGCCAAGGAGGGTGTTATTGCCGAATATAAGAAGCGCGAGCACTATGTCAGCCCCAGCCTGAAGCGTAAGCAGAAGTCTGAAGCTGCCCGTAAGAACAAGAGAAAGTTCTACTAATTCCCTCGTGAACAGCTCTATAAGCCGCCCTGCAAACGCAGGGCGGTTTTTCATGGACAATTCCAATGCTTTGTGATACAATTAAAATATTCTGAAAGAAAGGGCGGCTGAAACATGTCCTTTTTACCCTGTGTCATAACAGATAAGATCACGGATCTGACGGTGGAACGCTTGCAAGAATGGGGCGTCCAGCTTTTGATGATGGATTTCGACAATACCATTGTCCCATATACCAACAACGAGCCCACGGAGGAAGTGCGCCGGTGGCTGCAGATGATGAAAAAGTCAGACATCCAGCTGTGCGTGGTGTCCAACTCCAAGAAAGATCGGGTTTTGGTATTCTGCAGAAAGTTCGGCATCGATTGCATCACCCACGCGAAAAAGCCCTTTCCCAAGGGTATCCGGGCCTGCTTGGAACGGTATCAGCTGCCGCCGTCCGCCTGCGCCCTGGTGGGGGATCAGATCTATACGGACACTCTGGGTGCCAACGGATGCGGCGTGCGCTCCATCCTGGTCAAGGCGATCGATAACCACAATTTCTGGCTGAAAGCCCGTCATGTCCTGGAAATGCCCTTTATTTTTCTGGCAAAAAAGCGAAAAATATGATTATTGCGCAAAAAAGTTCGTTTTCCCTCTTGAAAAAACGCAATATATAGGTTAAAATATACCAGTTAAGATATGTAATTTATTAAATCCCGAAAGGGACAGTCTTAGGAGGATAAATATTATGATTTCTGCAGGTGATATCAGAAACGGCATTACCTTCGAACTGGATGGCAAAGTTATGCAGGTCATCGAGTTCCAGCACGTTAAGCCCGGTAAGGGCGCAGCTTTCGTCCGCGTCAAGATGAGAAACGTCATCACCGGCGGCGTGACCGAAACCAGCTTGAACCCCTCTGCCAAGTTCCCCACTGCTTTCGTTGAGAGAAAGAAGATGGAGTACTCCTACAACGACGGCGGTCTGTACTACTTCATGGACCCCGAGACCTACGAGATGGAGCCCCTGGACGGCAGCGTTCTGGACGATTCCTTCAAGTTCGTCAAGGAGAACGACGTCTGCACCGTCATGAGCTACAAGGGCAAGGTCTTCGGCGTGGAGGTCCCCAACTTTGTTGACCTGGTGGTTACTGAGACCGAGCCTGGCTTTGCCGGCAACACCGCTACCAACGTTACCAAGCCCGCTACCGTGGAGACCGGTGCTGAGATCAAGGTGCCCCTGTTCATCAACGAGGGCGACAAGGTTCAGATCGATACCCGTACCGGCGAATACCTGGGCCGTTCCAAGGCATAAGGAGAACAATTATGACCATTTCCGAAAAGTCCGCTTATTTGAAGGGCCTGATGGATGGCCTGAACCTGAATACCGAGTCCGACGAGGGCAAGATGATTGCCGCTATCGTGGATCTGATGGGCGATGTCACCAAGAAGCTGACCGCTGTTGAGGACACCACTATCGCTATCTCTGACGAGCTGGACGAGATCGAAGAGGATCTGGACGCCATCGAGGACTTCATCCTGGACGAGGATGAGGACGACTATGATGACGAAGACGACTTCGACTGGGACGAGGATGAGGACGAGGACTACGACGACGAAGGCTTTGACTTCGGCGATGAGGACTCCACCATCTACGAGGTAGAGTGTGCCTGCGGCGAAATCATTGACTTCGACGAGGAAACCCTGGAAAAGGGCAGCATGACTTGCCCCAACTGCGGTGAGACTCTGGAGTTCTCTCTGGAAGACGACGAATAATCATCACAAATAAACTGCCGCAGCACCCGCTGCGGCAGTTTTCGTAAAGAGGTATTATATGAATAAGAAAGAATTATTGCGAACCTTGAAATTTGTCCTGTTTTCCGCATCTGCCGGCATCATCCAGATGGGCAGCTTCGCTCTGCTTAACGAGCTGGCGCAGCTGGACTATTGGCTGTCCTACCTGATCGCCTTGGTGCTGTCTGTTGTTTGGAATTTCACCTTCAACCGCAAATTTACCTTCAAATCCACGGGCAATATCACCCGGGCAATGCTGTTGGTAGCCGGATACTACTGCGTGTTTACGCCCCTTTCCACCGTGTTGGAGCATTACCTTGCGGACACCTTGGCTTGGAATGAGTATATTGTTACCTTTATCAATATGCTTCTGAACATGGTGACGGAATTCCTGTTCCAGCGCTTTGTGGTGTACCGCAATAGTGTGGATAATAACGAAAAGGCCAAGGTGTAATCAGACAAGCTGGAATTTGACAAAGGAGATCGCTAACTTTGAAAAAGAAGATAATCCCTGTTGCCATAGTAATTTTTCTTCTTATTGGCTTGGCTGTGTCCGTTCCGTTGGTAAATGATTTTTCGGCGAGGAATGTTGAAAACAGCCTTGTTGAGATCGCTCTTCCGGAGAATACGCAGATAGTAGAATCACTGTCCAAGGCCGGCAAGCTTGTGGGTAACGGCAACGGGATGCAGTACTTTGGCGCGATGCTGATCAAAAGTGAACTGACAAGGGAAGAACTGTCTGACTACTATTCCCAGAAAAATGCCGATATTGTTGTCAAGGAGCAAAAGACGCAAGAAATTGCGTGTGCGGAGCATGCGCGGCTTTCCTTTGCAACTCAAATTACAGATACAGAAAACTATTACATCGTATATCTGTTTGGTGAGGGGATTGCTCTGTTTGCACAGCTGGATTTCCGCGGACATTAAGAGATGATAAATACAGCCGCCTCAATCTGAGGCGGCTGTTGTTATTCACAAATCACAGGTTCCCATGCAAAGGGGAGAAGATCCCGGGCGGTAACTTTTACGAGTTCACCCGTTTCGTCCTTGACAATGACCTTGATATCCGGGCAGTATTCAAAGAGCATCTGCCGGCAGTTTCCACACGGGGGGATCACAAACTTGTCTGCCTTGTCGTGAACGGCAACGATGGTCTCAAATTCCCGCTCGCCGGCGGAAATGGCAATGCCCATGGTGATGTACTCGGCGCAGGAACCGTGGATACCGTCACAATTTACACCGGCGTAAATCTTGCCGTTTTTGCACAGCAATGCACAACCCACGGTGTGATTGTACACGCCGTCGTCAAAATTCTTTTTCAGCACTTCCAGTGCCATGGGAATCAGCTCCAGATCGGATGCGTTCAAAGGATATTTTACCATATTCCCACCTCACACCTGCAATGCGGCATCATACACCACATTTTTGGGAAGATCCAGCTCCTGGGCGGTCTGTTTGACCGCATCCTTGCGGGACAAGCCTTCTTCCATCAACTGAGCCACTCTTGCGGCAGCATCCGCAGGGGTGGCTTTTTCTTTTTCTACCGGGACAGCACCGGCTACCACCAGGACAAACTCGCCCTTGGGCGGTGTTTCGGTGTATTTTTCGATGGCTGCGCCCAAGGTGGTGCGCACCACTTCCTCGTGGAGCTTGGTCAGCTCCCGGCACAGGCTGATGGGCCGGTCTGCACCAAATACTGCAGCCATATCCTCCAGCGTGTTCAACAGCTTGTGGGGCGCTTCGTAGAAGATCATGGTGCGGCTTTCGCCGATCAGACTTTCCAAATGCTCCCGGCGGCTCTTTTTCGCCGTGGACAGAAAACCCTCAAAGCAGAATCTTCCGGTGCTTTGTCCGGAGATGCTCAGCGCGGTAATCACCGCACAAGGGCCGGGAATGGCGCATACGGTGATACCGGCCTCAGCGCATTGCTTTACCAGTTCTTCGCCGGGATCGGAGATAGCCGGACTGCCGGCATCGGAGACCAAAGCGCAGGTTTCTCCTGCCAAGATCCGCTGAACGATCATATCACCCTTTTCAGTCTTGTTATGCTCAAAGTAGCTGACAAGGCTTTTTTTGATGCCCAAATGGTTCAGCAGCTTCAAGCTGACCCGGGTATCCTCTGCGGCAATAAAATCCGCCTGTTCCAAAGTCTCCCGGCAACGGGTGGAAATATCCCCTAGGTTGCCGATGGGGGTGGGGACCAGATATAACATGCCTGCCATGGTCTGCCTCCTTAAAGATGGTAAAGTGTTCGGTAATAGTCGGTGGGTTGTCCGTCCGGATGGAAAAGACAACGCTCTTCCCACAAAAGCCCCGGCTTGCCGCCCTTGCGGCAGGACAGCAAAATCAGAGAAACATCCCCGTCTGTGCGGTGACGGATCAGGCGTAGTCGCTTCGGCTCCAGCTTGTTGGCTGATGCCAAAACGCAAATTTCAGCCAGACGCTCCGGCTTGTGTACCAGACAAAAATCACCGCCAAATTTCAGCATTTTTCCTGCTGTGACGATCAACTGTTCCAAGGTACAGCAGTCATCCCGACGGGCGAGAGGGGCCTGCTGACTGGCTGGGCCGCCGGTGTAGTAGGGGGGATTGGAAATGCACAGTTCGAAACTGCCGGTGGGGAGCTTGCCGGGGATTGTCCGCAGATCCGCGCATATACTGCTCATACGGGAGGACAAATTGTTCCTGCGGATATTTTCCAGGGCGGCGGCATGGGCGATGCCATCTAATTCAATGCCGGTCACCTGACAATGTTCGTCTTTGGCGCAAAGGAGCGTACCCAATGTACCGCAGCCTGCGCCCAGATCAAGCACCCGGGCGTTTCTGGGCAAACTGATAAAATCACACAGCAAGATGGAATCCGTACTCAACGGAAAAGTCCCGGGTGGGATATCCAAAGTAAAGCCATTATGGATCGTTTCCATGGTTTACCTCCAAAAAAAGTCAGCCTGCGCAGTCGGATGACCGGAGCGCGCAGACTGACTGTGGTTCGGAAGAATCAGCCTTCCTCGATTGCTTCGACGGGGCAGTTGTCGGCGCAGGCGCCGCAGCTGACGCAAACATCAGCATCGATGACGTACTTGTCTTCACCCTCGGAGATTGCTTCGACGGGGCAGTTGTCAGCGCAAGCGCCGCACTTGACGCAAGCGTCGGTAATATTGTAAGCCATGATTTTCCCTCCATTATGTGATTTCAGCATTCGTCTCTATGTACAAATGCAAGTCTATTCTACCATGTATTTCAGAAAATGCAATTCCTTTTTTCAAATTATTTCGTATATTTTTCGTCCGGGGTGGTAAAAATTTGCAGGTGAAGGAGGGGGTATGTATACGATTTGAGGCAAAAAGCGACCAATTGATTCGGGAAGCGGCAAGAATTGCACGGGAATTGGGACATAGTTATGTAGGAAGCGAGCATCTTTTGGCGGCATTGTGCGGTCAGGATGGATGGATCGGGCAGCTGCTGGACAGCTACGGAATCGGGTCCGGTATTGTCCGCTGTGCGGCGTCGTCAACTGTGGGGATCGGAACGCCGGATATGCCCCTTCCCCAGGGATTGACCTTTGAAAGCAAAAGAATACTGCGTGCCGCCGGGCAGGAAGCCCGGCGTTTGGGCAGTCAGCAGATCCGCATCTGTCACATTCTGCTGTCATTGCTGCGCACGGAGCATACCGGTGCCCAGAGACTGCTGGATTTGATCGCGGTGGACAGGAACGAACTTTTTACCAGAACTGTTGAGCAGATGCAATGGTCGTCGGTACAGCGGGAAAAACCAAGAAAAGGAGCGGTGAATTTGAAATTATTGGAGCAATTCAGCGAGGATCTGGTCTTAAAGGCCTCTACCATGGAGCGCGTGGTGGGCAGAGACTGGGAGATCGAGATGGTCATAGGCATCCTCAGCCGGAAGAATAAAAACAATCCGGCCTTGGTGGGAGAGCCGGGGGTGGGCAAGACCGCCATTGCAGAGGGCTTGGCGCAGCGCATGAGCATCGGGGATGTGCCGCCCCAGTTGAAAGACAAACGGCTGATCAGCCTGAATATGGCCAATCTGGTGGCCGGTACCAAGTACCGGGGCGAGTTTGAAGAACGGCTCCGGGATGTGTTGCAGGAGATCAAGCGGTGCGGAGATGTGATCTTGTTCGTGGACGAGATGCACACCATCGTGGGGGCCGGTGCGGCAGAGGGCGCAATCGATGCGGCAAACATTTTTAAGCCGGCCCTTGGCCGTGGAGAACTGCAAATGCTGGGCGCCACGACCCTGACGGAATATCGGAAATATATTGAAAAAGACCCGGCGCTGGAGCGCCGTTTTCGTCCGGTGATGGTGGAGGAGCCGGATCAGCAGTCTACCATGGCAATTCTGGAAGGGCTGCGACCGGGGCTGGAACGGCATCACCAATTACGAATATCCCACAACGCCCTGGAAGAGGCTCTGCGGCTGTCTGTGCGGTATTTGCCGGATCTGTATTTGCCGGACAAGGCCATCGATCTGCTGGACGAGGGAGCATCTCACGCCCGCATGGAGGAAATGCGCTACAACCGCAATGCCACACAGCAGAATCTGGAGCAGGCGCTGAACGAAGCCGTACGGGAGAGCCGTTTTGAAAAAGCGGCGGAGCTGCGGGATAAAATGCAGAAAATGGTGGCCCGTTCTGCGGAGCACAAACGCCCCCGGACGGTAACAGGCGCGGATGTGGCATGGGCGGTCTCTGCCCGAACGGGCATCCCCGTGGGACGGCTGAATGCGGATCAGCGGCAGCGGCTTATGGGACTGGAAGAGATCCTGTCCAAATGCGTGATCGGGCAGGATAAAGCCATCCATTGCGTGGCGGAAGCGGTGCGCCGGGGCTTTTCCGATATCCGGGACGAGAACAGGCCGGTGGCCTGTCTTATGTTCACCGGCCCCACCGGTGTGGGCAAAACGGAGCTTTGCAGAGCGTTGGCAGAGGAGCTGTACGGCAGCAAGGATGCCATGATCCGGCTGGATATGACGGAATATATTGAAAAGCAATCCGTTTCCCGGCTCATCGGCGCGCCTCCCGGCTATGTAGGCTATGAAGAAGGGGGCAAGCTTACGGAAGCGGTGCGCCGTCATCCTTACTGTCTGGTGCTGCTGGACGAACTGGAAAAGGCTCATCCGGATGTTTTGGGACTGCTGCTGCAAATCATGGAGGAGGGTGTGCTGACGGATTCCACAGGCCGTCGGGTCAGCTTCAAAAATGCCATCATCGTTATGACATCCAACACCGGCGGCAGGATCAAGGGGGACGGGCTGGGGTTCCGCCCGGCTGGCAATGCCGCGGAGCAGCAGGAATCCCTGAACCAAACCTTTTTGCCGGAATTTCTGGGGCGGCTGGATCAGATCGTTTCCTTTGCGCCCTTGGGACAAACGGAACTGACAGCAATTGCCCAAAAGTATTTGGAGCAGCTGAAAGACAGAATGGCGGCAATCGGCATGCAGCTTACCTTGGGTGAGGGGATCGCAGAGCGCCTGTCGGCCCAATGCAAACCCAGGGACGGCGCCCGTCATCTGCGCAGACTGGTTCAGTCTCAGGTGGAGGGGCCTTTGGCGGAGGAGCTGCTGGGAAACGGCAAAAAGCCGGCTGAGATCCACGGTGGGATCCGAGATGGAGAGATTTTTTTCCAAATATAAGAATTTTATATAGAACAAGCGTTCGAAAATTGGATTTTTACCGGTTTTTTTGAAAAAAATCAAACTTTTTTGCAAAAAAATATTGATTTTTGAAAAATGAGGTATTATACTGTCATTAAGTGGAGCAAAATGGATGAAAAGTGGAGTAAAGTGGAGGAGGTGAGCATCCATGATCGGTAAATACACAGCAAAACTGGACGACAAGAACCGTTTGATCGTTCCTGCAAAGCTGCGCCAGGAGCTGGGGGAGGATTTCTTCGTAACCCTGGGCGTCAACTGCGGTCATCGGTGCTTGACCGCCTACAAGGCATCCGACTGGCAGACACTGAGCGACAACTATAATACCTTGCCCATTTCCCAAAAGGGTGCGGCAACCAGTTTGATCTTCATGAACGCGGTGGAGTGCGAACCGGATAAACAGTTCCGTTTCAGCCTGTCTCAGTTCTTGCTGAGCTACGCCGGTATTCAAAAGGAAGTTATGATCGTTGGCCGGGCAGGCCAGGCAGAGATTTGGGACCTTAATGAATTTGAAGCCTTCGAGGCTGAAAACCTTACTCCCGAAAAGCTGCTGGCATCCTTGGAGGCCATCGGCCTATGAGTGAATTTCACCATGTGTCCGTCCTGCTGGACGAGTGCATCGACGGTCTGAATATCCGCCCTGACGGAATTTATGTGGACGGCACCCTGGGCGGTGCCGGACATTCCAGCCAGATCGCCGCCCGGCTCACCACCGGCAGACTGATCGGCATTGACCGGGACCCTGTGGCGTTGAAAGCGGCAGGGGAGCGGCTTGCCCCCTTTGGGGATAAGGTGACGCTGGTACATTCCAACTTCTGCGAGATCGCCAATGTGTTGGACCACCTTGGGATCGACGGCGTGGACGGCATCCTGCTGGACCTGGGCGTATCGTCCCCTCAGTTGGACGATGGCAGCCGGGGCTTCTCCTACATGGCAGACGCACCCCTGGACATGCGTATGAACAGAGGCGATGTCCTTACCGCCGAAGAGGTGGTCAACACTTGGTCTTATGAAGAATTGCGCCGAATTCTGTTTGATTACGGCGAAGAGCGATACGCGCCCCAGATCGCGGCCAATATTTGCCGCATTCGGGAAACAAAACCCATCAAAACCACGCTGGAACTGGTGGATGTGATCCGTGGAGCGATGCCTGCATCGGCCCTGCGGGAAAAACAGCATCCCGCCAAGCGCAGCTTCCAGGCCATCCGCATTGCAGTCAACGATGAGCTGGGTGCGGTACGGCAGGTGATGGATGCGGCGATCCCCAAGCTGAATCCCGGCGGACGGCTGGCGATCATCACATTCCACTCTCTGGAAGACCGGATCGTCAAGAACGGCATGGCAGACGGGGCAAAGGGCTGTATTTGCCCGCCCAATTTCCCGGTCTGCGTCTGTGGAAAGAAGCCTCAGGTGAAGCTGATCAACAAAAAGCCCATCGTTTCCGGGGAAGAAGAATTGGAACGAAACCCCAGAGCCCGCAGCGCAAAGCTGCGTATCTGCGAAAAGATTTAAGAAGGAGGGATCTTCATGGCGATGCAGCCTGAGATTCGGTATATCAACGCATATGTATCCGGCACTGCTGCACCTCAGCCGGAGAAGAAACCTCAGCAAAGAAGCTTTGCACAGCTTCCCAAGGTCAAAAAGCAGCCCAGATATGTCATTCCGGTTGATCTGGTGGCAGTGGGTGGCATTCTGGCCGCCATCGTGCTTGTGATCATGCTCACCGTGTCTTTGGTGCAGATGAACCATGCTCAGTCAGAGGCCAAAATCTATCGGGATTATGCTATGTCCTTGCAGGAAGAAAATGCACAGCTGCAAGATACATATACTTCCGGATACGATCCGGAGGAAGTGCGGCAGATCGCCACAGCCATGGGCATGGTGCCCATGGAGGAAGTTCCCCATGTACAGATACAGGTGTCGGCACCTGAGGTGACGGAGCAACTTACGGGCTGGGAAAGTTTTTGGGCTTTCCTCCTGGGAATGTTTGCATAATGCCACTGCCGGCCAATATGATTGAATAGCTGCGATGGGCGGCGAGGGATTCCTTGCTGCCCATTTTGAGCCAATTGCAGTCAGAAAGGCCGGTGCGATATGGCAAAAAGGAAAGGTCGGAAGGAATATTCCCGAATCCGGGCGGATTCGGGGCATCACCGCAGAATATTGGCCGTGATGGCCATATTTGGCGTTATGGCATTTATACCCGTGGCATTGCAGCTGTACCAGTTGATGATCATGGATTATTCTTATTATTCCAATCTGGCGCTGCGCAATCAGACCCGCACCACCAATGTCACCGCCCACCGGGGTACGATCTATGATCACAACATGAATATTTTGGCATTTTCCGAAACGGTGGAAAATGTTTATCTGGATCCCCATGAGCTGAAACAGTCCAAGGCGGATCTGGAACTGGTGGCAACGGAGCTGTCGGAAATCCTGGGCGCGGACCGGGAGCGCATTTTGAAGTTGAGTAAGGACCTGACCAAGCGGTATCAACAGGTCGCGGCAAATATCGACGAAGCGGTTGCATCACAGGTCCGGGAGTTTATCAACAGCCACGGAATTTCCGGGATCCACTTGGAGCCCAGCTCCAAGCGTACCTATCCTTACGGCACATTGGCGGCCCAGGTGATCGGCTTTACTAATGCCTCCAATACCGGCTCTGAGGGAATCGAGGCGTCCTATAATGCCTATTTGGAAGGCACGGCAGGACAGGTGATCACCACCAAGGGCAACAACGAAATGGATATGCCCTATTCCTATGAAAAATATGTGGAATCCATACCCGGGTGCAGCGTGGTGCTGACCTTGGATACCACTGTGCAGGCTTGTCTGGAAAAGCAAATGCAGGATGCCATCGCCCGTTACGATGTGCAAAACGGGGCGTTCGGTGTGGTAATGGAGGTCAAAACCGGGAAGATCCTGGCTATGGCGACCCTGGGAAGTTATGATCCCAACAATTATCTGGAAATTGCGGACGAGACCGCGCGGCAGGAAACTGAGGAGCTTCGTCTGAATTATTTGGCCCTCCCGGAGGGCTCGGAAGCCTATGAAAAAGCAAAATCGGAGTATCAGACGGCGGTGACAGCAGCGCAATTGAAGCAATGGCGAAACCGGGTGATTTCCGACGGATATGAGCCGGGCTCCACCTTCAAGGTGCTGACCATGGCCGCGGCGCTGGACTGCGGCGCCATCGATCTGAATACATCCTTTCATTGCTCCGGGGCGGAGAAGATCCCGGGCCGTTCCCAGCTACTCCATTGCTGGCGTTCCACGGGTCATGGAGCAGAAAAAACGCCCCAGGCATTGCAGAATTCCTGCAACCTGGCCTTTGCCCACATCGCCCTGAAATTGGGCGGAGAGCGATTCTACGAGTACATCAGCAACTTCGGCGTGATGGAAAAAACGGGGATCGATCTGGCAGGGGAGAGCAAGGGTGTGTTTTTCTCCAAGGAGCTGATCGTGAATACGGACAAATGGGGCACAGCGTCCCTTACCTCCGGCTCTTTTGGACAGACCTTCAAATTGACACCCCTGCAATTGGTGCGCGCCATTTCCGCTGTGGTAAACGGCGGTAATCTGATGGAACCTTATATCGTTTCTGAGGTTCTGGACGCCAATGGGAACACGGTACTGCAACAAGAACCAACCGTGATCCGGCAGGTTATCAGCGAAGAGACTTCCAAAACCATGTGCCAGCTTCTTGAATCGGTGGTTACGGAAGGAACGGCAAAAAATGCCTCTGTTGCCGGATTTTCCATAGGTGGAAAGACGGGTACAAGCGAAAAAATCGACGTTTTAGACGAGAATGGTCAGCCGACGCTGGATAAAATCGTATCATTTGTGGGTATTGCGCCAATGGACGATCCGGAGTATATTGTATTAGTGGCTCTGGACACGCCGTCGAGGGCCACGGGAACGTATATTTCCGGTGGCGTGATGGCCGCGCCTACCGTGGGTGCGGTGATGGCGGACATCCTGCCATATCTGGGTGTTCAGCAGACGTTTTCCGAGGAAGACGCTGCCGGTAAAACGGTTATCGTGGAAGACTTCATCGGATTGACACCAAAGGAAGTTGAGAAGCGACTGAAAGCATTGGGATTGACGGCCCAATACGTGGGTACGGGGGATACGGTAACGGATCAAATCCCCAAGCAGGGAACATCCGTTCCCGGAAACAGTCAGATTTTGCTCTATCTGGGCGAAGAAGCACAGCAGCGAACGGTGGAAGTTCCGGACTTTACGGGCATGAACCGCCAACAGGCAAGCGCGGCTGCCGGTGCGCTGGGGCTGTACATTTTGCCCGTGGGCAATCAGGATATATCCCCCACAGTCACGGTCACGGCCCAGGATATCGCGCCTAAAACACAAGTACCCGTTGGTACGACCATACGGTTGGAATTTGCTGATACAAAAGCTCCGGTATGACCGGGGAGAGGAGTTATCATGAAACTGAAAGAGTTGCTGTCCGGCATTTCGGTCCTGGAGACCACAGTTGATTTGGAACTGGATATTCCCAGCGTTGCTTACGATTCCCGGAAAGTGGCTCCGGGCGGTTTGTTTGTGGCCATCAGCGGCTTTGCGGTGGACGGCAACCGCTTTATTCCCATGGCGCTGGAAAAGGGCGCTGTGGCTGTGGTAACCGCGAAAAAACCGGCAGATCATGTGCCGTACATTTTGGTTGCATCTGACCGACTGGCGCTGGCGATGATCGGCTGTAATTTCTATGGACATCCGTCAAAGAGCATGACCATGATCGGTGTCACCGGCACCAACGGAAAGACATCTACGACCCTGCTTTTGAAGCAGGTTTTGGAAAAGACCCTGGGAGCAAAGGTGGGTCTCATCGGCACCATGGAGAACATGGTGGGAGACGAAATTATCCCCACAGAGCGCACCACGCCCGAGAGCTTCGAGCTGCAGGGCCTGTTCGCCCGGATGCGGGACGCAGGCTGTACCCATGTGGTCATGGAAGTCTCCTCCCATGCCATTTCCCTTGACCGGGTGGCAGGTGTCCACTTCCATGTGGCGGCCTTTACGAACCTGACAGAAGACCACCTGGATTTCCACAAGACCATGGACGCCTACTGTGATGCCAAGGCGGAGCTGTTCCGTCGATGCAACAAGGGCGTGCTGAACGGCGACGACGAATATTACAACCGCATCCGCAGCGCAGCGACCTGCAAGCTCCTGACCACCTCGGTCAAGTCTGCGGCGCAGCTGCATGCTCAGGATATTGCGCTCCATGCCGACGGCATTTCCTTTACGGCTGTGTACGGCGCGGTGAAGCAGGCGGTTTCCCTGCCCATTCCCGGCCGGTTTACGGTGTACAATGCCCTGTCTGTGTTGGGTATCGGTCTGCAGCTGGGTATTTCCCTGAAAGATGCCGCCCAGGCCCTGAAAACCGCAAAGGGCGTACGGGGCAGAGTGGAGGTCGTACCCACCCCGGGCAAACCCTACACGGTACTGGTGGACTATGCCCACACCCCAGATGGACTGGAAAATGTCCTGCGCTCCGTCCGGGACTTCTGCAAGGGCCGGCTGATCGCAGTCTTTGGCTGCGGCGGTGACCGGGATCCGGTAAAGCGGCCCATTATGGGCAAGATCGGTGTGGAGCTGTCGGATATTGCAGTCATTACTTCCGACAATCCCCGGACGGAAGCCCCCATGAATATCATTGCAGACATTCTGGAAGGCGTGCCCCGGGATAAAAAGAACTACATTGTCATTGAGGAACGACGGAAAGCGATCCGATATGCTATGGACATTGCGGGAAAAGATGATATGATTATACTGGCCGGAAAGGGCCACGAGACTTACCAGGAAATCAACGGAGTGAAGTATCATCTGGATGAACGGGAAGAGGTTGCCGCGCATCTGATGGAAACGAGGTAATTATGGCACAGATTACATTGGCGCAGGCGGCCGAGTGGTGCGGCGGCACAATTGATCCCAAATACGCGGATATTTGCTTTTTGGGCGCGAATAACGACTCCCGGAATATTCAGCCGGGGCAGCTGTTTGTCGCTCTGAACGGCGCACGGGACGGGCATGACTTTATCCCCATGGCTATAGAAAAGGGTGCGGCTGCGGTGCTGTGCACCCGATCTGTGGGAGATTACCCTTCCATCGTTGTGGAAGATACCCGTCTGGCGTTGGGTCAGATCGCCCGGGAGGAGAGAAACCGTCTGGGCATGAAGGTGGTGGGCGTTACCGGCTCTGTGGGAAAATCCACCACCAAGGAAATGATCGTCTCGGTTTTGGAAACAAAATATCGGGTTGCCAAGACTCCGGCAAACCACAACAATGACATTGGTATGCCCATGGCCATTTTGTCCATTCCGGAGGATACGGAAGTGGCAGTTCTGGAAATGGGAATGAACCATTTTCGGGAGATCGCCTATCTTTCCTCCATTGGTCAGCCGGATGTGGCTGTGATCATCAACATCGGCACCATGCACATTGAGCATCTTGGCTCCAAAGAGGGCATTTTGCAGGCGAAACTGGAAATTCTGGAGGGTCTGCGCCCGGATGGCAAGCTGTTGCTCAACGGCGATGATGAAATGCTTTGGCCGGTGCGTAATCGGCTGAAAGTACCTGCCCTGTATTTTGGCGCGCAAAATCCGGAAGCGGCGGTGATTGCGGAAGATATCAATGTTGCGGATTGCGGCGTTTCCTTCGTTGCACAGACAGAGCAGGGTGCGATTCCGGTGAACCTTTCCCTGGAGGGTCAGCACTACGTGTTGGATGCTCTGGCGGCAGTCAGTGCCGGTTTGCAGTTCGGAGTAAGTCCCAGTGATATTACTGCTGCACTGAGCAATTTCCGCAATATGGCCGGACGGCAGGAAATTTTCGAGACCAACGGCTACACCGTCATCAAGGACTGCTACAATGCCGGCCCGGAATCCATGGCAGCGGCGCTGGCCGTGTTGGGCAAGAAGCCCGGTCGGCGGATCGCAGTTCTGGGTGATATGCTGGAATTGGGCAAGCGGGCCGCAGCGGAGCATTACCGCATTGGCCGCATTGCAGTGGAGCATGCGGATATCATCCTTGCTTATGGCCCTCACAGCGACCGCGTTGTGGACGGTGCCATTACCGGCGGTATGGATACTGTACATGCCCGGGCCTTTGACGACAGAGAAAAACTGGTGGATGCACTGAAAGCAATTGCAAAACCCCAGGATGTACTGCTGTTCAAGGGCAGTCACGGTATGCATATGGAATTGGCGCTGGATCTGTTTTTGCAGACGCAGGCGTAACGGAGGAAAGAGATATGGAGAGAATCTTAATCACAGTAGCCGCAGGCGGTGTGATATCCGCACTGTTTGGCTTTTTGCTGCTTCCTTTGCTTCGTGCGCTGAAAGCAGGACAATCCATCCGGGAAGTAGGCCCTACCTGGCATAACAGCAAGGCAGGAACACCCATGATGGGCGGTCTGTTCTTCATCCTCGGCTCTATTGTTTGCATCGTAGCCAATCTTCCCATTATGACAGACTTCACCGTGTTGTATGTGCTGGCTCTGAGCCTGTGCTTCGGCCTGGTGGGCTTTCTGGATGATTTCTGCAAAGCAAAATTCAAGCGCAATCTGGGCCTGACATCCATTCAGAAGGCGTTGCTGCAAATGGCGGTCTCTGCGATCTTTGTGTATCTTTTGTACAAGCAGGATCCCAGTCGCTGCAATATCTACATTCCCTTTGCAGATACTTATCTCTATCTCCATCCGCTGCTCTATGTTTTCTTCTCCATGTTTGTGATGATCGGCTGCGACAATGCTGTGAACATCACCGACGGCGTGGACGGACTGTGCGGCAGCGTGACCCTTCCTGTGATGATCTTCTTCACCGCAGTTGCCGTAGCCATGGGAAAATACGATCTGGCGATCCTGCCGGCGGCATTGGTGGGTGGTTTGATCGCCTATCTGTTCTTTAACTGGCATCCTGCAAAGGTGTTCATGGGCGATACCGGCTCCCTGTTTTTGGGCGGTGCGGTGTGTGCATTGTCCTTTGCGCTGAATATGCCGCTGATCCTGATCCTGGTGGGATTCGTGTACATCGTGGAAACCCTGTCCGTGATCCTGCAGGTGACCTATTTCAAGCTCACCCATGGCAAGCGGATCTTCAAAATGTCTCCCATCCACCATCATTTTGAGATGTGCGGCTGGAAGGAAGTGAAGATCGTTCTGATCTTTACAGCTGTGTCCGCGCTCATGTGCGTCATCGCCTGGTTTGGCATCGGAGGCATGTTGCCTCAATAACCGAAAGGAGTTCTTATGGCGGCAGGAAAACTGTTTGCCAAAGAGGACCGCCGGCGCATTGTCGGCGAAACTGTGGACATCCCTTTTTTGATTTTGACATTACTGCTTTTGGTGGTGGGACTGGTGATGCTCTATTCCGCCAGCTCCGCCCAAAGCATGTATGATACCGGCTACGCCATATCCACAAAGTATCTGCAAAAGCAGGCAGTCTGTGCCGGTATCGGCCTTGTGTGTATGTGGATATTCAGTCGGATTCCGGCATCGTTTTGGCTGAAATTCGCCTGGCCGCTGTACGGCATCAGCATTGTTTTGCTGCTACTGGTGCTGGTGGCGGGGGAGTCGGTCAACGGCGCGCGGCGGTGGATCAACATTGCAGGCTTGCAGTTCCAGCCGTCGGAGATCGCCAAATTCACCATGATCGTGCTGTTCGCCAAGCTGACCAAGAGCTTTGGCACGGACGCAAGGAAGTTCCGATACGGTGTGTTGGGCTTTGGCGGCGCATTGCTGGGAATTCTGATCCCTCTGGCGCTGGAAAAGCACCTGTCCGCTATTATGCTCATGGGCCTTGTGGCTGTGGTGATCATGTTCGTGGCAGGGACCCATCCCAAATGGCTGCTGATCGGTGCCGGTTGCGCTGCCCTTTTCGTGGTGGTGTATGTTACTTTCATGGGCTATGCCGGTGATCGGATCACCGCCTGGCTTCACCCGGAAAGCGACCCATCGGACAAAGGCTATCAGATTTTGCAGTCACTTTATGCCATCGGCTCAGGCGGCCTGTTCGGCCTGGGCTTCGGTAAAAGCAGGCAGAAGTATTTGTATCTGCCGTTTCAGTATAACGACTATATTTTCGCCATTGTGTGCGAGGAGCTGGGACTGATCGGCGCATTGCTGATCATGATCCTGTTCGGCGCGTTGATCCTGCGGGGCTTTTGGATCGCTCTGCGTGCATCCGACCGGTTTTCCACGGTGCTTGCCACCGGACTGGTGGCATTGATCGCGGTGCAGACTATACTCAACCTATGTGTGGTCACCAATTTGCTCCCATCCACGGGAATTGCCCTTCCGTTCTTTTCCTACGGCGGCACGGCATTGGCGGTGAATTTGGGGGAGATGGGCATTGTTCTCAGCATCTCCCGACAACGAAACAAGACAAAAATTCAGGAGGTTGCACCATGAATGTGATTTTTACCTGCGGCGGCACAGGCGGCCATATCAACCCTGCTATTGCCGTTGCCAACTTGATAAAAGAGCGAAATCCCGGCTGTAACATCCTGTTTATCGGCGCTAAGGGGCACATGGAAGAGGAATTGGTGCCCCAGGCGGGCTATCGTTTGGAATGTCTGCCCGGTTCCGGCCTGAGCCGTGGAAAGAGCCTGGCGGCAATCAAGAAAAATGTTCAGGCAATCAAATGTGTTTTTGATGCAGTTTCTGCATGTAAGAAGATCATCAAAGAATTCAAGCCGGATGTGATCATCGGCACCGGTGGCTATGCCAGCTTCCCGGCACTTTATGCCGGCAGCAAGCTGGGCGTTCCCACCTGCGTGCATGAAGCCAACGCAGTACCGGGTTTGACCACCAAAATGGCGGCCAATGTGGCAGATCAGGTCTTGGTGTGTTTTGAAGAAAGCAAGAAATATTACAAGCACCCGGAAAAGGTGGAAGTGGTGGGCATGCCCATCCGCCGGGAATTCTGGGAGACTGACCGGGAGCAGGCCCGTAAGGAACTGGATATCGGCGAAAAACCGCTGATCGTTTCCACCTTCGGTAGCCAGGGCGCCCGTGCTATGAACCAAATGGTGGCAGACCTGTTCGCTTTGGAGCAGAAGGACGGCTTCCCGTTCCATCACATCCACGCAGTGGGCAGCTTCGGCTGGGAATGGATGCCGGATCTGGTGAAGGAAAAAGGCTTAGATGTGGACAATTGTCCCACCATCGATATGCGCCAGTACATTTACGATATGCCCAGAGTTTTGGCGGCGGCGGATGTGGTCATCGGCCGGGCCGGCTCCGGTACATGCAATGAGATCTCTGCCACAGGTACGCCCTGCATTTTGATCCCGTCTCCCAATGTGACCAACAACCACCAGGAGAAAAATGCCCGGGTCCTGGAAGCGGGGGGCGGCGCAGTGGTGCTGCTGGAAAGCGAATGCACGGCTGCACGGGTGTATCAGCAGATCAAGGATTTGCTGGGCGACAGCCAAAAATGCGACGAAATGAGCAAAAATCTGCGCAATATGGCGGTTTCCGATTCCACGGACCGCATTTGCCGTATTGCGGAGAAGCTGG
This sequence comes from Oscillospiraceae bacterium, assembly GCA_015067845.1. Taxonomy (GTDB): domain Bacteria; phylum Bacillota; class Clostridia; order Oscillospirales; family Oscillospiraceae; genus Faecousia. The sequence continues at coordinate 18,948 of SVLT01000006.1, read as the reverse complement.
CCCAAAAGCAGAAATAATTCCGGAGGAACGGATATGAATACAAAAGAAAAGACCGGTAAGAAAAGTGCAAAGCCACCGGTAAAAAGAACGGAAAAGGAAGAGCCCCGTTCTTTGCAGGATGTGGTCTATATGCCGCCCAAGCCCTTTATGCGTAACCGCTTGCTTTTGAAGCTGGCAACGGTTGGCGCCATTGTGCTGGCGCTTGTGTTGGCAATGTCCGTGTTCTTCCGGGTGGAGCATATTCAGGTCAGCGGCATGGATCAGTATACCGCCTGGGACATCAGCCTGGCTTCCGGCATCCACCAGGGCGACAGCCTGTTCTCTTTGGAACTGCCCGCTGCCGCGGCGAAGATCAAGGAACTGAACTATGTGAAGGATGTACGGATCGGCATCCGTCTTCCCAATATGGTCATCATCGATATCACTGAGGTGCGTGTGACTTACGCGATCAAAGGCCAGGGCGATGACTGGTGGCTGGTGGATTCCTCCGGCAGGATCATCGAAAAGGCCGAAAATGATGCTCAGGAAAGTTGCACCAAGATTTTGGGAGTGCATTTGCAGGATCCCAAAGTAGGGGAGCGGGCCGTGGCCTTGGAGACATCCACGCCCAGCGTGGATGAAGAGGGCAATACCATTCCCGTAACCGTTACAGCGGCGCAACGGCTGAATGTAGCACTGGATATTGCGGATTATTTGGAAGGAAAGCCCAATCCTTTCCTGGGTGTGGTCGCAAGCATTGATGTCAACGACCTGGGGAATATCCAATTTTGGTACGGTCAGCAGTATCAGGTAAAGCTGGGAGATGAAAGTCAACTGTCTTATAAGATCAGTCTGGTTAAGGGCGCGATTGAGGAATTAAGCAAGGAAAGCCACAACAGCGGCGTGCTGGATGCCAGTCTGACGGTAAATAAAACCGGTGTAAAATACACCAGATTCCAGTAATTCCAGAAATTTTCCTAAAAAGATTGACGAAAAATGAGAAATTGATATTGACCTCATGATTTTTTTAGGATAGAATATAAGAGTACATTTGTAACTTGAAGCAGTATGGGTATCCCATCTGCAAAACGATACATAGGAGGAAATCATATGTCTGACATGTTTCAGGAGCGCGTGGTAAAAATTAAGGTAATCGGCGTCGGCGGTGCAGGTAACAATGTTATCAACCGTATGATCGATGCCGGTGTGGATGGCATCGACTTTGTGGTCGTCAACACCGATAAGCAGGATCTGAACAACTCCCGCTGCAAGAATAAAGTGCAGATCGGTGAAAAGCTTACCGGCGGCATGGGCGCAGGTTCCAAGCCCGACATCGGCAAGAAGTCCGCTGAGGAGAGCCGCGCTGCCATTGCTAAGATTTTGGAAGGCACCGATATGGTGTTCATTACCGCCGGTATGGGCGGCGGCACCGGCACCGGCGCTGCACCCATCGTTGCAGATCTGGCTCATGAGGCCGGCATTCTGACCGTTGGCGTTGTTACCAAGCCCTTCAAGTTTGAGGGTGCAAACCGTATGCGTCAGGCTGAGGCTGGTATCGCTGAGCTGGCTACCAAGGTTGACTCCCTGATCATCATCCCCAACGACCGTCTGAAATATGTTACCGATCAGAAGATCACCTTTGCCAACGCATTCGGCATTGCGGACGATGTTCTGAAGCAGGCTGTTACCTCCATCGCTGAGTTGGTTGGCGCTTCTACCCGCGTGATCATCAACTTGGACTTTGCTGACGTTACCACCGTCATGAAGGACGCCGGCCGTGCACACATGGGTGTTGGTATTGCTTCCGGCCGTGAAAAGGCTGAGCAGGCTGCCCTGAGCGCTATCAACAGCCCCCTGCTGGAAACCTCCATCAACGGCGCTACCGGTGTTCTGGTCAACGTGACCGGCTCCACCGAGCTGACCCTGGATGATGTGGAGACTGCTGCGGGTATTGTGCAGGAGAACGCAAATCCTGAGGCAAATATTATCTTCGGCGCTACTTGGAGCGAAGATTTCGAGGACGAGATGCGCGTTACCGTTATCGCTACCGGCTTTGAGCAGAAGAAGGAAGCCGCTCCTGTTGTGGCTGAGGGCGTTGCTGTGGAATCCCCCATCAAGACCGGTGCAGGCAACGAAGATATGGAAGCATTCTTCGATCTGTTCAACAAGTAATAACCAGTTGCGTATTACATCCCGGGCCCAGCCCGGGATGTTTTTTAGGAGTTTGCTATGAACGCATATAAAGCTCTGGCGGCCAGTTATGACCGGCTGACCAACGATGTGGACTACGGAGCCGTCGTTGATTTTTACAATCAAATACTGCAAAGAGAAAATCTGCGTCCCCGGACTGCGGTGGACCTGGCCTGCGGTACCGGCTCTGTGGCAATGCTGCTGGCAGAGCAGGGAATGAAGGTGACAGCGGTAGACTTGTCAGAAGATATGCTGACCGTTGCCAGTGAAAAAGTCAGGGGTATGGCAAATCCCCCTCTGTTTGTGTGCCAGCCGTTGCAGGAGCTGAGACTTCCCCGGGGCGTTGACCTGGCGGTTTGTGCCCTGGACAGTTTGGACTACATCACCGACCCTGATGATTGCGCTCAGGCCATCAAGCAGGTCTATAAGGCGTTGAACCCCGGTGGCATCTTCATTTTCGATGTGAATACCCCGGAAAAGCTCCGGGCTATGGACGGCCAGGTTTTCCTGGACGAGGATGACGATGTGTATTGCGTCTGGCGTGGAGAATTTGATGAGCAGACCAATATCTGTTCCTACGGTATGGATATTTTCCAGCGAGAGGGAAATTGCTGGTACAGATCCTTTGAGGAGCACCGGGAATACGCCTATTCCCAGAAACAGCTCACCGGTTTTTTGCGCAATGCCGGTTTTACGCATATCGAAGTCTACGCAGATCGAGTGTTTGAAGTACCGAGACAGGGAGAACAGAGGATCTATTTCAAAGCAAGAAAGGGTAAACGCAAATGAATGACTATTTGGTAAGAGGCATGAGCATGGACGGCTTTGTAAAGGTCGTTGCCATCCGTTCTACCGATTTGGTGCGCCGAGGCGCACAGATACAAAAGACTACACCCAACGCCACAGCGGCCCTTGGACGCGTTCTGACAGCCGCATCCATGATGGGTAATATGCAGAAGGTGGAGAACGGCTCCATGACCTTACAGATCCGTGGAGGCGGCCCCATCGGCACCATCACCGTGGTGTCCGATCCGGTAGGTAATGTGCGTGGTTGTGTCACAGAACCCAATGTTCCGTTGGTGGAAAAATTCCAGGGCAAACTGGATGTGGGCGCAACTGTTGGTACGGACGGAACGCTGACTGTGATCCGTGACTTGCAGATGAAAGAGCCTTATATCGGCCAGATCCCACTGGTTTCCGGTGAGATCGGCGATGATGTGACCGCCTATTTTGCACAAAGCGAGCAGACACCCACGGCTTGCGCCTTGGGTGTTCTGGTGGATACTGACCAAAGCGTCAAGGTAGCCGGTGGCTATCTGATCCAGCTGCTGCCCGGCGCGCCGGAGGAGACCATCGACGCGGTGGAACGGGGAATTCAGCGATCCGGCGCGGTGACCGCCATGCTGGAAGCCGGAATGACCCCGGAGGACATCCTGGGCCAGGTATGCGGCGAGCTGGGCGTCGTGTTCATGGAAACCACAGAGGTCTCCTACAAATGCTACTGCTCCCGCGACCGGGTGACGGCGGCGCTGATCAGCCTGGGCAGAGAGGAATTGGCACAGATTGCCGATGAGGGAAAGACTTTTCCTGTGGAGTGCCAGTTCTGCGACACGGTGTATGAATTCACACCTGAAAATGTGCAGGAATTGCTGAAAAAGATCTGATATATGTGAAAACGGTGGGGAAGAACAGGATTTTGCATGCGGAAAATTTATTTGAAAATTGCTTAAATAGTGCTTGACAAATAAGGGGTTTCTGTGTATAATAATCCACGTCGCTGAGGTGAAAACCCTGCGATTGACTTCGGGAGCATAGCTCAGCTGGGAGAGCATCTGCCTTACAAGCAGGAGGTCACAGGTTCGAGCCCTGTTGTTCCCACCACCATCTGGCCCGGTGGTGCAGTCGGTTAGCACGCCAGCCTGTCACGCTGGAGGTCGACGGTTCGAGTCCGTTCCGGGTCGCCATTTTTATAACGCATCTTGGTGCGTTGGGGAGGAAACATTCTCCTCATATGCCTCTGTAGCTCAGTCGGTAGAGCAGTGGACTGAAAATCCACGTGTCGTTGGTTCGATTCCGACCGGAGGCACCACGGTTCCCAAAAGGAACCGAGATGCGGGTGTAGCTCATCCGGTAGAGCGCCACCTTGCCAAGGTGGAGGTAGCGAGTTCGAGCCTCGTCACCCGCTCCAGACAGATAAGGAACGCGCAGCGTTCCTTATTTCATACGGTACTGTAGCCAAGTGGTAAGGCACGAGTCTGCAAAACTCTGATCCGCCAGTTCAAATCTGGCCAGTACCTCCAAACAAAAAGGACATCCGAAAGGATGTCCTTTTTGTTTGGAGAAACAGGATTGAACAGATTTGAAGATATAAATGCAACAGTCCGGTGGACTGTTGCTCGCGACGGCTTGACGGAGCGAAACAATAATCCGCGCACATTTTCGTGCGCGGATGCAAACAAATCTGGCCAGTACACTTAACTTTACTTCCACTTGCACCCCCGCTGCTTTTATGCTATAATTCCAACTGGTGGTTATGTTGAAAGTTTACATACAGAAAGTTGCTTTGTTATCTTGCAAAGGAGAATGCGGAATATGAAAAACGAGATCAAGTGGGGGATCGTAGGCCCCGGAAATATCGCGAATAAATTTGCTCAGGCTATAAAAATCGTGCCCGGTGCAAGCCTTTTTGCGGTTGCGTCCAGGTCAGAGGAAAAGAGCAGGGAATTTGCTGAAAAATACGACATCCCAAAGGTTTTTTCAAGCTATGAAGACATGGCGATGTGCAGCGATGTTGATGCGGTGTATATTGCAACGCCCCATCCGTTTCATAAGTCTTGTGCGGAAATTTTTCTGAATGCCAAAAAGCATGTTTTGTGCGAAAAACCGGTGTGTGTCAATGCAAAACAGGCAACGGATCTCATGCAATGTGCGGAGAAAAACGGTGTGTTTTTAATGGAGGCAATGTGGACCAGGTTTTTACCTGCCATTCAAGAAGCAATTAAAATAGCAAAAAGCGGCGAAATTGGAGAAATCAGAGGCGTAAGCGCAGATTTTTGCTACTTCATCACACCGAATGAGGATCACAAAATCTATCGTAATGATATGGCAGGCGGTTCGCTTTTGGATGTTGGTGTTTATGGCTTAAACCTGGCAGATATTTTCTTTGAGGAAGATCCTGAAACAATAACAGCCATTTCCGATATCAACTACGGTATTGATTGCCATACAAACATACTGCTTAAATACAAAAATGGTGCCATAGCGTCGATTTCCTCCGCTACCAACGTTGTTAAACCTTCGACCGGATGCATATCCGGAACAAAGGGATACATTGTATTACCGCGTTTTTATGGCGCACAGGAATTAGTGGTTAGTGTCAACAAGGAAGAAAGACGTATTGTAAAGCCCAGCATGGGAAATGGCTTTGAAGAGGAAATCTGTGAAGCGTGCAACTGTATTAGATCTGGTAAGCTGCAAAGCGACATTATGCCCATGTCAAAGAGCATTCAAATTTTGAAACAAATGGATCATATCAGGGAGCAAATACAATTAAAGTATCCTTTTGATATTTGATTTTGGCTGCTGTCTTGGTGTGCTGCTATAAGAAATTGTTGGAGATGGTAATATGATGAAAAGAATTTTATTCCAAGGCGATTCCATTACGGATTGCGGCAGAGTCAAGGAAGATTTCTATCATATGGGCAATGGGTATGCCAATTTAGTGAAGGCCGCTTTGGGTACGGAGTGTCCCAATGAATTTGAATTTATCAATCGGGGCATCAGTGGCAACAGAATTGTTGATGTTTACGCAAGAATCAAACGGGATTTCATCAACCTGAAGCCGGATTATGCCAGTATTTACATTGGCGTAAATGATGCCTGGCATGAGATCACCCAGCAAAACGGTGTGGATACGGCGAAATTTGAAAAGATCTACTCCATGCTCATCGATGAGATCCAGGCCGCCTGTCCTGATACCAAGATCATGATCATCGCGCCCTATGTGCTGGAAGGAACGGCTACCTGCAACACTGAGGAAATTCCTGATAGACTGGAAAGATTCCGTACCGATGTTGCAGAAAAAGCGGCTGTATCCAAGCGCATTGCGGAAAAATACGGCTTTCCCCTGATCGAATTACAGCCCGCATTTGATGCCGCCTGCAAGATGGCACCGCCGGAATACTGGGCAAAGGATGGCGTACATCCCACCATCTGCGGTCATGAACTCATCAAAAAACTCTGGTTGGAGACTTTTCAAAAATGGTAGGAAACTATAAAGTAATCACCCTGTGCGGCAGCACGAAATTCAAGGATCAGTTTATGGAAGCCCAGAAGAAACTGACCCTGGAAGGCAACATCGTGATCAGCGTTGGTCTGTTTGGGCACTCCGGTGACAGCGAGGTCTGGACGGAAGGCACCAAGGAAATGCTGGACGATATGCACAAGCGGAAGATCGACATGGCGGATGAGATATTCGTCATCAATGTGGGCGGTTATATTGGATCCAGCACAAGATCGGAGATCGATTATGCCCACGCTACCGGCAAACCGGTGCGGTATTTGGAGGAAGCGTAATGAAATTGCTGCTGAATGCGCTGACCAAGTTTGTGTGCGGACTGCTGTTGGTGGGGTTACTGATTTTTCTTCCGGCAGGTACGCTGAGCTATACATACGGCTGGCTGTTCATCGGGCTGCTGTTTATTCCCATGCTGATTGCCGGGTTGGTGATGCTGTTCAAATCTCCGGATTTTCTTGCGAAACGGTTGGATGCCAAAGAAAAGCAGTCGACACAAAAGGGTGTTGTAGCACTGTCCGGGCTGATGTTCATTGCCGGTTTTGTGGTGGCAGGACTGGACTACCGTTTTGGGTGGTCGGTCATGCCGTTGCCGATAACGATCGCAGCATCGGTGCTGTTTTTGCTCGCCTACGCTCTGTATACGGAAGTTATGCGGGAAAACGCATATTTAAGCCGCACGATTAAAGTAGAGGAAGGGCAAAAGGTGGTGGATACCGGCCTGTACGGAATTGTCCGGCACCCTATGTATATGGCGACGATTCTGCTGTTTCTGATGATCCCCATTGTTTTGGGCTCTTGGTATGCGCTGATCGCTTTTGCGTTTTACCCAGCCATCATTATCGTCCGTCTGAAAGATGAAGAGGAACTGCTGACCCGGGAACTGCCCGGCTATGCCGAGTATAAACAGAAGGTCAAATACAGAATTATCCCGTTTATTTGGTAAGGAGACAGGAGAGAGCGCAATGCTGCTGAACGGTTGCCAGGAGGGGAAAGGTACCCCTCGGCTTTCTGAGGTGAAATGCCCCAAGTGCGGAGCTTGGGTAGAGGTGTTTGTGAAGATGGGCGGTGCCATCGGAGAGACCGGCACGCTGATCAGTGATGAAATCTGCACCTGCGGTTATGTCCTTCCTGCCGGAAGCTATGAAACCGATTATAAATGATGAACGCCGCCCAATGGGCGGCGTTTACTATTGCTTTTTCATTTGGCGCAGAAACAGCAGGATCGCGGCAGCAAGAGCCGCGGCTGCGTATCCAAGCACCCACCATAGGTGAGGAAAAATACCGGAAAAATCCCCTGCAAGCACGGCCCGTTCCATTTCCACTGCGTGAACGAATGGCAGCATATATGCTGCTTTTTGAAAAACACCGCCTACAAGCGAAAGATCAAACCATGTGCCGGACAGCCAGGCGGAAAGATTGGTGAGCAATGCGCCGCACACACCGCCGACCTGCTTGTCGGTCAGAATACTGCCGAAAAGCAATCCCAAGGCGATGAACAAAAGGGAAACGGGGACGATGAATATGACTGCGTACAGAATATTTACCGTTACTTTCAATCCCAGGAGAATTGCCGCCCCATAGCAGACCGCACATTGCGCCACGGCAAGGGGGATGATGGGCAGGGTATAGCCCAGGATGAAATCCACCGGTGTCAGGGGTGTAGTGTACAGCCGCTGCAATAGGGAGCTGCTTCTGTCCTTGGCAATCATCGTGGCCGAAAAAAGGGTCATAAAGGAAAGACCAAAGACGGTGATGCCGGGGGTCAAGTGCTGAATTTCAAACAGCTCCACGGGCACATTTGCCTGAATGGCGCTAAGCAGCAGGATCAGCACCAGAGGAAAACCAAGGCCAAAGGCCAAGTTTAGTGGGTCGCGCAGCAGTTCCTTTGTGTTTCGGTTTGCAAATGCCAACATTCTCATTCCGCAACCCCCTTCACAATACGAACAAAGGCTTGTTCAAAACGATCGGTTTGGGCAAGCTCTTTGATTTTTTCGGGGGTGTCACATATGAGCAGCTTGCCGTCCTTCATGATGGCGACCCGGTCGGAAAGTGCTTCTGCTTCCTCCATATAATGGGTGGTCAGAATGATGGTGACCTTCCCTTTGAGGGAACGGATAAGCTCCCACAAGTCGCTGCGGGCCAGTGCATCCAGTCCCAGGGTTGGCTCGTCCAGAAACAGAATCTCCGGTTCGCTGATCAGCGCCATGGCGATACTCAGCCTGCGCTGCCAGCCACCGGACAGTTTGCCGGCTTTTCGCCGAATCACCGGCGCAAGTCCCAGCAGTTCGGTCAGTTCGGCAATTTTCGCGTTTTGTTTTTCCTTGGAAAATCCGTGGGCACCGCACATGAGTTGGAGATTTTCGTATGCGGTGAGTCCGGATGCAACTGCAGTTTCCTGGGGAGAAACGCCGATAAGCGTTTTTACAGCGGCAGCATCCTTGCAAATGCTGTTTCCGTTTAGCAGGGCATCACCGCTTGTGGGCTGTGTCAGGCAGGACAGCATTTTGATCACTGTGGTTTTGCCTGCGCCGTTGACACCCAGCAAGGAAAGCAATTCTCCCTTGCGCACAGTAAGGCTAAGGTGATCAACAGCAACCACATCCTTATATTTCTTTGTTAAACCTTCAATTTTAATTGCATCCATACTGTTCACTCCACTTTGGGATCTGCCTGCAATTTCCTGTTGAGAGCGTCTGCTTTGGCCTTGGTGACGAAATAGATGGTGAGCCAAATGAGAGCATAGCCCACAACAAAAATGCCGGTGAAGACGAGGATGGGGACAAGGGAATTATGCAGCCAGCCGTTAATGAGATAGGTAAAAATATAGGCAATATACAGTGCGCCGCCGTGAAGCAGGATCATCTTAGGCAGGGGCAGCTGCTCCTGCTGATAAATGGCAGTCATGCCTGCGGCTACAAAGGCCAATAATGTGATGGTTAAAACGCCCGTGCAAACCTCGGTGGGGGAGAGTGTTTCCGCAGTACCGGTGGCACCCAAAATACCATAGATAATGGCTAACACGATGGGTCCTCCGCTGGCACAGATCAGGCCGCGGGACAAAAATGCCTTCCAAAAGTTTTTCATTTTCCTTCAAACCTCCTTTTGATCTGGGCAAAGCAACGCCGGGAGACATATTCCCGGTAACCGCATTTGAAGACCGCGTCCACACCGCCGCTGTATGTGACGGCGAACCGATCCAGGCGGTTTTCGTTTGCCAGGGTGCTTTTGTTGATGCGTATGAATGACGAGGGGAGCATGGCTTCCAGTTCATACAGCCGCAGCTTCAAGCGGTAGCGATGATTTTGAGAATCGATGGCGAAAGTCCTGCCATCCAGAACCGTGATACATTCAATATCCGAAAACGACAGCATTTTCATGTCGTCCTCGGCATAGGCTGGTATGCGATCGTTGCCTGCGTATTTCATAACAAGCGCCTCGATCTCGTCCGTTAATGCCGAGCGGCTGTGGACTGTGGCGATGATCTCCTCGTCCGCTTCTTTGTCAATGATGAGCTTAAAATTCATGGCCTTACCTCCTTTGCTTGCATTGTATCATATCTGAGAAGAAAAATGTTGCAAAATCGTTCCAACGGTCATTTTTGTACCATAAGCGGCAAAAAGCCGACAGCTTGAACGGCTGCCGGCCCAATATTTAGTTCTGCGGCGATACAGCGGGCAGATTGCCAAGGTTATTGTTCTCACTGCCATCCGGGATGGATTTCAGGTATTCAGTATCTCCCCGGTGAGCGATGCCTACACCGGCGATCTGTCCCTGCTTTGCCATATTCACTGCTTGTTGCTTTTCCACAACGGTATTGTCAGACAGCTGATATCCTGTGATTCTGCCGCCTTCCTTCACAAGCCCTACAATGCGCTTGGCATTTGTATCTGCTTGGGGAATCTGATCCAAGGCCTGCTTTGCCAGTTCGTGTCCGTTCATTCAATCACTCCTTTGAGATAGTGTTTGTGAAAGGAAAGATAATATACCAAATGGTAGAGACAAAATGTGGTTGCTTTTTTGCAAGCTGTCGTGTATAATATCAAGGAGTTAAAATTTCCGGGTGTAGCGCAGTTGGGGAGCGAGGCGACCGCCGCCGGTAGCGGAGTAAGGGAGCTGAGCGAGTGGCTGCGGTCGGCAGATGACGCAGGTGCTTGTCACCAAGGAAGATGCCGGGCACCGCAACAGGAAGCGCGCCTGCTGTTGCGCCGCTTTCATTTTAATCGTATAATCATCCAGGTGTAGCGCAGTTGGTAGCGCGCCTGCTTTGGGAGCGTGCCTAGCAGTTATAGCCGAGATTTTACAAAAGTCCCGAAAAGCCTTTAACGGTGCGGACTTTCGGGGTTTTGAGAAAACTCAAAAATGCGTGGATTTTGCGTTTGACCACAGTTTGTCCCACTTCCACGCAAAAAGACCAAAAATCGAATAGATATCCGGGTGTGGCGCAGCTGGGAGCGCGGGTGGTTTGGGACCATCAGGCCGCAGGTTCGATCCCTGTCACTCGGACCAAAAACCCTCTGGACTCGCTTGATTCCAGAGGGTTTTCTTTGTTTTATAGTCGCAGAAGTCATAGTTCTAAATAACTATCAACCATTTTGCTATTTATAAATCTTTGATACATATCATCTGTTTTATTTACTAAATCTTTCATCTTTTTTGTGTGAAAGAAAGAATGCAATAATTTTGCTAGTCCCAAAATGAATTTCTCGTTGAAGTCCACTAATGTTTGACCAGGATATCTCGCTCTGATGTTTGGCAAAATTCTCCCTGTCGCAAAAGTATTCAAATAATCAACAAGCGGTATTCTATATTCGTCTGGATATTCGTCTTTGTAGTTTCGTTCGCATCCAACCGGAGGAGATATAATAAACGCATAAAACATTGGATTGCCCATTATGTAATCCAATGGAATGGATTCAATCAGAATTTTATCATCGTCATCTAACGCATTATAACAATCAAGTAAATTGTGTCCTATGTCTTTCAATTGACCCCAGTTTTTTCCTCGTTCAATTAAAATTGCTTTGCAATACAATTCGCAAACTTCTGTTGCCATTTTTACTATTTTTGATCTAATGCAATAATTATCGACACAATCATCTTCATTGTCAAAATCGCGTTTAAATATTTCGTCCGCACTATAGGTCACACCTGAAGAATCCTGTTTTTTCGCCGTATAACTACTAACGAACTTTGCCAAATCCCTGTACGAAGATTCAGCTATCCAATAGTTAATATAATTTTGCTTTTTGTCAATTAACGATTCAGTAATTCGCATATAATAACGTCCTTTATGTAACATCAATACTCATTTCACTACCAAATGAATTTTTAGTTCTTATACACAATGTACCATTAACAAATGAAAATGAACTGTCTTGAGTAGTAAATGTGTTCGTACAACCACCATAAGTAAAACTGCGGAACAAAATGCTGTTTTCGGGTAATGTTCTCCATATAACAAATTAAAAATCAACCACTTCTGATGCTTTACCAAAAGCACAGAAAGTAGCAGTTGCATTCTTCATGTAGAACACCTGAGTGTTGCCATCGTTTTCATCGTACATTCCGCGTAGATTGGGATATGCATCGAGCATAGATTTCTTGGCTTCAAAGCGATCATCCTCTACGAGTTCGCACGCAACACGAATCCACTCTCCACTTGTAAACGCACAGATCTCCGCTTTTGGATTAGCGATAAGCTGCTGGCTCGTAGGTTTTACTTTTCCGGTCTGTATGTAGAGTTTACCTTCAATTTCATTTACTGTACCAAAAGGACGCACTCTCGGCTGATTGCCTTCCACAGTTGCCAAGTAATACACTTCTGCCTTCTTCAAGAAATCATAAACTCGTTTCATATTCTTTCTCCTAATATATATCAAATTAAGATTCCATCGCAATGATCCACCTCATGCTGAATGATCTGCGCCGTCCAGCCGGAGTAGGTCTTGATGCGGGTTTGCAGTTCCATGGTCTGATACTTAACCTTGATGGATTTATAGCGTTTGCAAGGCCTGGGGGCACCAAGAAGTGACAGACATCCCTCTTCGGTGTTATATGCACCGTCCTTCTTAATGATTTCGGGGTTGAGCATCACCATGTATGTAGAAGCTCGTCCACTCTCATCAAGAAAAGCGATGATGCGCTTGCGCACGCCGATCATATTCGCTGCCATACCAACACAACTATCCTTGTGTGCTATCAGTGTATCAAGTAAATCTTGTGCGACCGGCAGATCATCTTTCGTTGCAATCTCCGACTTTCCTGCGAGAAATATTGGATCGTGCATTAAGTTTTTTATCACAAGCTGTTGTCCTCCAAATTACAAAAGTGCACCTAAGGAGGAAACCGCACGATTGCGATTTCCTCCTTGTAAATTATTTCAAGACGCGCGTCACAGCTTTTTTGATTTTCCCTAGCAAACCGCCACTGGAAAGTTCTTCTTCGACCATTGCTTTGTATTTCTTATAGACGTAGTCCTCAATGTCTTTTTCTGTCATGCAGTCAAGCAACATTACGCTTCCCAACTTCGACAGAAGCTTTGCGATTTCGGCAAAATGTTTTGTGTTTTCCTCCATTTGAGGATACTCTGCAATTACACGCTTTTCTGCTTTTAAAGCACCAAGAACAATCATTTTTTCGCTGGAGAACGAACGCCAAGTTAGCTCTCTGAACCGAAGCGGGTTCTCGATGACGAATTTTGAGAGTTCATAAGGATCGGCGAGCGTTTCGTCGACGGATAATGCTACACGGAAATAACAGCGAGACAGAACGCCAAAAAACAGACCGCGACGCTTGCCCTGTGTTAAAAGCCAGTGATCCTTAAAAACGGAAGACCCTTTCTTGACGGGCATGTATTTTAACGCCACCTCATATCCCATCTCGAAATTCATCCAGCACCAGAATCGTTCGTCGGTCAGAACATAGAGCGGTAAATGGCGCAAACGCTCATACAGAAGGATCGAGTTGTAAATGTCCGTTTCGCGATCCTTATCATCCTTGGGTACTTTAAGGGTGAATTCTTCGATTTCGTACTTCTTCGTTACCCACAGCGTACCGGGGAAGAACGATTTCAGCCAGGCGGAACTTTTAGGGTTCTCGATGAGTTTTCCTGTAACGGTGTCGGTATTGGCCTTTAACGTTTCAAGGGCTTCGTCCGTCATATACTTTATATGAATTTTACTCATTCGTCTTCGCCCTCCTCTTCCGGATGATTCATGCCTCCAAGAAGCATATTATCAAAGTCCTTGAGTGCATTGCAGGATGCGCTATTCAGAACCATTTGCGCCAGCTCTAACTTGCTCATTTGTTCAAAATCTTCGAACGTCAGCGTATTGCCTGTTCTGCGCTTGTAACTGATAAAAATAGCGTTAAACCAAGACTGGTCATCCAATATTTCTTCAATAGTGTAGTATCTGGAGCATACATCTTCCAAGCACCCTGCCAATGCCGGAATAGCAATCATAGCGAAAGCGATATTGTTGCATTCTTTCTTGGTCTTGATGTTGTCATAGCAATCGTAGTATGCAGCAGGAAGACGTACGATGATCTTCTTGTCGTCGTAATCGTACGACATAATGTCGCTGTCGTCCTCTTTTTTTACTACCGTAAAAATGGACGCCACTTTATCGTCCTCGGTGGGGTCAAGTTCGATCTTGAACTTGAAGCCATCGTCTACTGCGAGAATATCGAATTTGTCGATATCGAAGGAGTAGCCAGCGTATTCGGGAATAAAGCCGGTGCTTTTGAAGTCGGCAATATCCTCTGCTGCGTACAAATAGCACGATGCAACAACGTTACCGTTGATCTCGTGCGCGGAAACCTTAAGATCGTACGGCGTTGCACCGATATCAAAGCGGTTTCTGTAAACAGATGCAGAACATTCTACAATAAAAGCACCCTTTAACTTTCCCTGCTCAAGAAGTGAAGTGAGTGTTGCGTCTGTAATGGTATAGTGGAGGTTTTTGAAAATGACCTCGCCATTTTGAACGATGGGTGCACCGTTTTCGTCAACTTCAAATTCCAGTTTAAAAACAGAATCTTCCACGTAGTCAGAAAGTGCTTCGTTTCTGTTCAGAACGGGATACGGAAAAATTCTATTACCGATATGCACTCAAAATCACCTCACTTGCAAACATCTCAGTGCTGTTAACGGAATAGGAAATCTTGTAGGTTTTTCCCTTTTCGATTCTCATTCCGACAATCTTGCCTTCTTCAATGGTGCAGTCAACACCATCGATGGATGCGGAAATAATATCAACAGGGTATTTGTCTGCTGCCTCACCGCAAAGACGAATGGCAAATTCGCAATCGCTTTCATCATACTGCGATGTGAAAATGCAATCATATTTACCACTGGCCTTATTCGTAACCACTGTGCGATAACGCATGCCACTCAATGGTACCTTTTTCAAGACAGTGAATTTTCCGGGGCCAACCTCAGTTTGCTCTCTCGGCTCTGTCTTGGGGTCGGGATTAGGTTCCGGCTTCGGCTTCGGCTTTTTCTTTGGCTTCTTGCCCGGTTCGCCATCATCCACAAGTTCTCCCTCTGCAAAATCATAGGTTTCACCTGCCTCGCCAGCTTTCGCTGTTTTGGGCGTTTGTGTCTTTACTACCGTCATAGGCTTAACCAGCACCTGCTCGGTTGAAATGGCATTGCCGGTCACACCACCAACATCATCCTGTGAAGGCAAGAATTCGCCTGCGCCTTCAATATCAGTTGTTTCTCCAGAACTTGCGCGAAGAACATCCTTGATGAATTCATTCACGGCAGTTTCCAGCGCCTTCTTCATTTTGCGTGTAATCCGTTTTTCATCGGGGAAATCATTCAAACGCTTGATTTCCCAGTCGGTGTGCTGCGGATTTTCAATTGCACGGAGTTTCTTGTTGAGTCCATTATCGTGAATCACGCAAAGCGCAGAAAAGGGAAGAAATGCGCCGGGGTTTATGTATGTGATTTTCATGTATGGATAGCGCACCATAACGCAATGCTTTGTAGCGTTACCCTCGTCTTGCTGGCCATATTGCTTAAGATATACAGTAACAGTGTTATCATCGTCGATTTGTAATTCTTTGACAATAACAGAACCGTCATCCTGCAGCAATTCGTACTGTGCGCGAATCTCACGAAGTTCGGTTTTCGTGCGCTCGTTCTGGAATGCATCACTGTAAATGATTTCTTTTACAGTGGACGCGTTGACAATTGTCCCGTCAACTACTACTTCCAATTCGCCGCGCATAACCGCAACCATAAAGCTCTCCAGCACCTTAGCGATGATGTCGCTCTGCCAGCCTTTGAAAGCGTTAAAACCGATAATGTAAACATCTGTGCCGTAGTCGGTTTCGGATCGTGCAAAACCCTTGTCCAAGTGTAGTTCTTCCAAAATGGGGAAGTTCTTTTTGCCGATGCCATAATAGCCAATTCCCATCGTAAGAAGATCGGGGTCTCCGGGAATGGGAGTAGATCTGAGCTTGCTGATGCCAATATGAGCGCTGGAATCTTCTCCTGTACGTTCGTCGTGTGCGCGAGTGGAGTAGAAAACGGTATTTGTGGTACTTACAACGAAAGACGCAAATTTACCGATACCTTTGGAACCGCCGCTGCTGCCGCCTTTGTCGCTGACACCAGAGCCCTTGGTAAGATTATAAAACGGAGTGCTTCTTTCGTTTGTCTTTGCGCCGATGACACCAGTGGTGTGGAAGTCACTAACGCGCAGGCAGGTGATCGTAGCGCTACTAATGCTCTTTTTCAATTCGCGAAGAGCGGGGCCCTCTTTGGGGGAATCCTTTTTATATTCATAGCACGCTTCAATTTGAGCAGCGAGATCATCTATTCCCGGTACCTCGTCTCTTGCTACTTGGAATAAACTGAATTCGACGCGCACGGGTTTGGCTCCAAAAGCTGCGTCAATAGAGTTCTGGCAAATCTCTCTTGCCAAAGAAGAAACAGGGTCTTTCTTGAACATCTCCATATCACTGGTGTCCAGACCATTCTCACTTGTATAGTTGTTGTCGGGAAATCTCCACATTTGTTCAGCCATTTATAAACCCTCCTTAGAGTCTAAACTTTTTCTTTTTGGGGCCGCTGTCTGCAAACCGCTTTTTTTGATTATCAAGTTCCTCTTGGATTGCCGAAAACATAGCCTCTATCTGGTCTGGCGTATATTCATAATAAGAGGTATTTGATAGATTGCCCAACAATGTAATGCTTTCAATGATTTTATTCGTTCTCGCTTCTGCGATTCGAATAAAATTCGCTTTTTTATCTACAGCCATAATTCGACACCTCCGTTGTCTATATGATACCACTCGACAAAATATTTGTCAAGTATTTTGCAAATATTTTTGTAATATTTTTTGTATATTACCAAAACCATTTTTGTGAGCTGTTCTTGAGAGCGGTTATCGAAAGAAAATGTAGAAATTTGCAGAAATCTATTCCAATTTGAAAGCTGTTGTGCTATAATATATTTTTGGATTGTACTATGTTGGTGCAAAAGAAGGAGGTGACACGCTTGCGACAAAGGAATTTGAAGCCGATTTTGAAATGGGCTGGAGGTAAAACGCAGCTCTTAGCAGAGATTTCTCACGCTTATCCCGACGGCTTTGGTGATACAATTCGGCGGTATGCAGAACCTTTTGTTGGCGGCGGCGCTGTCCTTTTTGATATACTATCTAAATTCGAACTCGATGAGGTGTATATCAGCGATGTGAATGCAGAGCTGATTAATATGTACCTTGTCGTCCGCGATCAAGCAGAAGCACTTATCTCTCTATTGACAGAATACCAAACTGAATACTTGGCGCTCGATGACGAGGGTAGAAAGCGGTATTATTACGGTAAGCGGGATGAATTCAACAATCTGATCGTAACCGGCGAAAGCAAATCAGGTATTAAAAGCGCTGCTCTCTTTATTTTCTTGAATCGTACGTGCTTTAACGGTTTGTATCGCGCAAATAGGAATGGGTTATTTAATGTACCTAAAGGGGATCAAGCAACCCCCCTGATTTGTAATGAAGAAAACATCCGCGCCGTATCCGCTGCGTTAGCTAAAGTCCAAATTGTGTGCGGAGATTATTCTGCATCGAAAGCGTTTATTGATAAAAACACCCTTGTGTACCTCGACCCACCGTATCGCCCTTTAAAAGGTCGTGACAGTTTCATCTCTTATACCGAAACTGAATTTGATGATAGCTGCCAGCGGGCTCTTGCTGGATTTATTGAAGAAATGGATGCTCGTGGTGCCTACATTATTTTGAGTAATTCAGATCCTAAAAATGTTGATCCAGAAGATGATTTCTTTGAGGATCTATATGCCGATTATGACGTGCAGCGTATAAATGCTAAACGAAAAATTAATCGTAATGCGGATCATCGAGGTTATATTACAGAGTTGTTAATAAAAAACTATTGATTGGAATCTAAGCCCACCTTTTTCTTTGTTTACTGCGGGGCAAGGGTTGACTCGGGTGCAGATTTGGCGGGGTGTTTGAATATCTATCTCCGGATTGGCAAAAATAACTTATATCAAACAAACGGAGGTAATGAAATGTTCAAACACGAAAAGATGCTTTTTCATCCCGTGGAGGTAGAGCGACCCAATCCGCAGTATGCGGCGCTCTTGCAGGAACAGCTTGGCGGCGGCAACGGTGAGCTGAAGGCGGCGATGCAGTATATGTCCCAGAGCTTTCGAATCAAAGATCCCGAGATCAAGGATCTGTTCCTTGACATTGCCGCCGAGGAGCTGGGTCACATGGAGATGGTGGCGCAGACCATTAACCTCTTAAACGGTCACGACGTGGATGCCGCAAAGGTGCCCTGTGGTGAGATCCAATCCCACGTTCTGCTTGGTCTTAATCCGGGGCTTATCAACGCTTCGGGTTATTCTTGGACGGGCGATTACGTGACGGTTACAGGCGATCTGTGCGCCGACCTGCTCAGTAACATCGCATCCGAACAGCGTGCGAAGGTGGTTTACGAATACCTTTACCGCCAGATCGACGACAAGAAGGTGCGCGAGACCATTGATTTTCTCTTGAACCGCGAGGAAGCGCACAATCAGATGTTCCGCGATGCCTTTAACAAGGTGCAGAACTCCGGCTCCAACCGTGATTTCGGCACGACCAAAGCCGCGAAAATGTATTTCTCCATGTCCGACCCCGGCCCCAACGCATTTGCAACGGGTGATACAAAGCCTGTTTCTTTTGAATAATAGCGAAAAGCCGATGAAGAATCGTTTGATCCTTCATCGGCTTTTTCGATAGTTTTAAGGCGGCAATCGTAATTCAGACTGCCGCCATCTTCACTAAATTAATTTGTCGTATTTCATCACACAAATCATCAAGCTACACTTTATAATACTCAAACTTATATCTATCCGAAGAAAGCATCATTTGATATACAGGAATATGCTTTTTCTTTGCTATTTCAATAATTCGTGTTTTAGCCTCATCTTCCATATTGGCTCCTAAAAACACCTTTCTCG
>SVLT01000025.1 GCA_015067845.1 Oscillospiraceae bacterium | reverse complement strand
CGAGTTGTACTCCAAGTAATTGGTACCCTGTTGGTCGTATTGTCAAATTGTGGGGTGCATTCTACACCCCATACACTTGAGAAGGAGGGTAATGTATTATGGTAGAAATCGAAAAGCCTCGCATCACTTGCCTGGATGATGTGGAAGATATTTCCTACGGCAAATATGTCGTAGAACCGCTGGAGCGCGGCTACGGCATGACCCTGGGCAACTCTTTGCGCCGGATCCTGCTGAGCAGCCTTCCCGGTTACGCCGCGACTTCTGTGAAGATCGCAGGCGTGCAGCATGAGTTCTCCACCATCCCCGGTGTTACTGAGGATGTGACCGAGATCGTGCTGAACGTAAAGCGGATGATCGTCAAGCTCCACTCCCAGGGCATCAAGACCGTCTATATTGACGCTGTTGGCCCCTGTGAAGTGACCGCCGGCGACATCAAGGCTGATGGTGAGGTTGAGATCCTGAACCCCGAGCTGCATATCTGCACTCTGGGCGAAGGTGCCACTTTCAATATGGAGATCACTCTGTCCCAGGGCCGCGGCTATGTCTCCGCTGACCGGAACAAGACCGCCCAGACCGTGATCGGTGTGATTCCCATCGACTCCATCTATTCCCCTGTAACAAAGGTGAATTATTCCGTGGAGCCCACTCGTGTCGGTGACAAGACCGACTTCGATAAACTGACCCTTGAGGTCTGGACAGATTCCACCATTTCTGCCAAGGATGCTGTATCTCTGGGCGCAAAGATCCTGTCCGATCATCTGACCGTGTTTACAAACCTGTCCGATACCCTCGGCCTGGATTCCACGGTTGTTGAGAAGAGCACGGATCGTCCCGATGCAAAGCTGTCCATGACCATCGATGAACTGGATCTGTCTGTCCGGAGCTTCAACTGCCTGAAGCGCGCCAATATCAACACTGTTGCTGATCTGATCAGCAAGACCGGTGAGGATATGATGAAGGTGCGTAACATGGGTAAGAAGTCCCTGGACGAGGTTCAGAAGAAGCTGGAAATGATGGGCTTGTCCCTGGCCAGCGAAGATTCTGGCAGTAACAACTAAGTCAACCTTTTAAGAAGGAGGAAAAGTTCATGTTCGGAACTCGTAAGCTGGGCAAAACCAGCACTCAGAGAAAGGCTCTGCTGCGTCAGCTGGTGACCGATCTGCTGGCTAACGGCAAGATCGAGACCACCTTCTACCGCGCAAAGGAAGTTCAGCCTGTTGTGGAGAAGATGATCACCCTGGGTAAGAAGGGCGGCCTGTACAACTATCGCCGTGCTCTGTCCTTCATCACCAAGGAAGATGTGGCAAACAAGCTGTTCAAGGAGATCGCTCCCCAGTACGCTGAGCGCAACGGTGGTTACACCCGCGTGACCCGTACCGGCCCCCGTCGTGGTGACGCTGCTGAAATGGCAGTCATCGAGCTGGTCTGATTTGAGATCAAATAGAAAGAGCGTGCTGTAAAGCACGCTCTTTTTCTATTACCAATCAAAATTCCGGGGGACATCCGGGTAAGGATCGATCTGCAGATGCTCGCTCAGGGGCAGGCCCTTTTGTGCGCGGACGATGAAATCGATAAACTGGGCATAATCCGGCAGCTTATGACGGTGATAACCGGGGCGGAACCATGCGCCGGCGTGGTCTTCGCAGCCAAGATACTTGTAACATTCCTTGACGGCCATGAAATTCTGCCATGCGCCGATGGGGTTGATCCAGTAGTCCTGCTGTCCCTCGCATTGCAGATAGTACCGGGGTGCGATCAGCGCGCCAAAATAGTGCATATCGTAGGGGAGCTTCTCTACGCAGTTTTCATACTCGTACAGCTTGGGCCCCATCCATGTGGGAAATTTTTTCAGCATATCGGCAAGAGTCTCCGTCCGCTGGGGATAGGTCTCCTGTTCCGGTACTTCACAGCGATGGGAAACGGCGCCGTGACAGCCGCAGTTGTTGGGACAGACATACTTGATGCGCTCGTCCACCGCCGCCGCCAGCATGACGGTCTTGCCGCCACGGGAATGTCCGGTAATACCCACTTCCGTTTCATCCACAAAGGGGAGCTTTTCAAAAACATCCATGCAGACCTGATATGCCCAGGCCCAGGCGGAGATGTCGGAATAGTCACCGGGGTAGATGTTGTGGATGCCGCCCTCGCGGCTGGTGTAAATGTCGTTGGCAATTTGCAGACGGTTAAATTTTGCAGCGATAAAGCCATGCTTGTGGGCCTCGGCCACCACATCGCTTTCCATGTTGCAGTAGCAGCCGTCGCCGGTGAGAATGACGGGGTATTTTTCCGTGCCGTTGTAAGGAGCTTCAATGTCCTCGGGACTGTTGCCGGGGATATAGGGAATGTACAATTCCAGAAGGAAGCTCAATTGCGTTTCCTTGGTGCCGGCGTAGATGTTGTACCAGGTGCTGAAACCGTCCCGCCGAAACATATTCAGGGGTTCAATTTCCACAACCTCCGGGCGAGGGGGCATACCGCCGTATTCGAAATCCACGACCATGTTCCGGATGGCGGCCTTGTTGGCCTCCCATTCGGCGGGAGTCATCCGTGTGCCATCCGCTTTCAGAAACGGATCCGGCATTTTGCCGTGAAAAATGATTTCTCTCATTTCGTTCTCCTTTCAGGCAACGGTTACGGCGCGGTTTACCAATCGAAATTCCGCTCTACAGTGGGGTAGGGGTTGATCAGCAGATGCTCGCTCACGGGCAGGCCCTTTTGCATGCGCGCCACATGATCGATCAATTCCGAGAAGTCCGGCAGTTCGTGCCGGTGACCGCCGGGACGGAACCATGCAACTGCCCGATCCTCGTCGTAACCCAGGTGCTTGTAGCACGCCTTGACAGCCATCAGGGTCTGCCACGAAGCGACAGGATTGGACCAGTGATCCTGCATGCCCTCCATCTGGATGTAGTACCGGGGGGCGACCATGGCGCCGAAGTAGTGCATATCGTAGGGCAGCTCGTTGACGCGGCCCTTGTAATCATACAGCTGGGGGCCCATCCAGGTGGGTGCGCCTCTGAGCAGATCGTCCAAAACCTCGGAACGGCCGAGACCCTTTTCTTCGTCGGCCAGCATATCGCAGCGATAGGAGGCTACGCCGTGGCAGCCGCTGTTGTTGGGGCAGACATATTTGATACGCTCATCCATCGCGCCGGCCAGAAGCACGGTCTTGCCGCCACGGGAGTGACCGGTGATGGCGACCTCGGTCTCGTCCACGAAGGACAGCTGCTCGAAAGCGTCCATACAGGTCATGTAGCCCCATGCCCAAGCGGACATGTCGGAATAATCGCCCTCGTAAATGTCGTGCAGACCGCCGTCTCTGTTGAAATGAATGTCATTTGCCAGCTCCAGGCGGTTAAAAATGGCAACGATCATGCCGTGCTTCCGGGCTTCCTTCACAGTGTCGCTTTCCAGATTGCAGTAGCAGGCGTCACCGGTGAGGAGAACGGGGTACTTTTCACCCTCAATGGCAGGGCCTCTCATGTATGTGGGGCTGATGCCGGGCACATGGGGAACATACAGCTCCAGAGTAAAGGACAGCTGCTTTTCCTTGGTGCCGGCGTAGATCTTGAACCAGGTGCTGTATTTGTCCCGGCGCAGACCGCTGAGCTGCTCAACACGCAGATATTCTGGGCGGGGGGGCATACCGCCGTATTCTATGTCTACGATCTTGTCGCGGATCGCATTTTTATTGGCGGCCCACTCCTCGGGAGTCATTCTTGTGCCGTCTTCTTTCAGAAACGGATCGGGCATCTTGCCGTGAAAAACGATATTGGGGTTCATCATGTTACCTCGCTTATGTCGTAATAAGGGTCATAGCTACGGGTATCATACTACTTTGAAAATAATAAGTCAAGTTTGAAAATCGCAAGCCGAAACGGGTTTTGATATTGGCGTAAAAATTTCTTGACTGTAAGGGGGAAATCTTCTATAATATAAGAACCTATGGAAATTTTTTGCTAAGAAAGGATCTTGAATATGGCAAAGGAATATAAAATTACCAGTCTGCGGTTACAGGACCTGGAAAAAGAACTGAATTATCTGAAGACCACCCGGGAGCGTGAGATCGCTGCGATGATCGCGGAAGCCCGTTCCTACGGTGACTTGTCCGAAAACTCCGAATACGATGCCGCCAAGAACGAGCAGGCGAAGCTCTATGGCCGCATTGCAGAGCTGGAAGACATCCTGTCCCATGCCGTCATCATCGAGGACGAGAACGAGGCCACCGGCCGCGTGGGCCTGGGCTGCACCGTTGTTGTTGAGGATGTGAAGACCGGCGTGCAGACCACCTATGTCATCACCGGCTCTCAGGAAGCCAACCCCATGGAGTACAAGCTGTCTGACGATTCTCCCTTTGGCCGTGCGGCGGTGGGTAAGTCCGAGGGTGATGTGTTTACCGTCAATGCACCCGCCGGTTCTTATGAGATGAAGGTCATCAGCATCTCTCGCGAGGGTTAAAATATGGCAAAGTTTGAACAGCAGGCAGAATTGCCTGTTTCCGAGCAGGCCCAGATCCGCCGGGAAAAGCTGGCGGCATTGCAGGCCGAGGGTCGGGATCCTTTTGTCCAGACCAAGTTTGATTTTGATGCTGATTCTGCCGCCATCAAGGCAGATTACGAGGGCTACGAGGGCAAGACCGTCCGCATCGCAGGCCGCTTGATGAGCAAGCGGGGCATGGGCAAGGTCTCCTTCTGCGATCTGCAGGACACTACTGGCCGCATCCAGCTGTTCGTGAAGATCGACGAGCTGGGCGAGGAGGAATTTGCCTATTTCCGCAAGTACGATATCGGCGATATCGTAGGTGTCGAGGGCGAAGTGTTCAAGACCAAGACCGAGGAGATCTCCGTCCGCGCGAAGAAGATCGTCCTTTTGTCCAAATCCCTGCTGCCCCTGCCCGAGAAGTTCCACGGTCTGACCGACAAGGAGATCCGTTTCCGTCAGCGCTATGTGGATCTGATGGTCAATCCCGAGGTGAAGCAGAACTTTGTGATCCGTTCCAAGTTCATCAAGTTCATGCGCAATTACCTGGATTCCCGGAACTATATCGAGGTGGAGACCCCGGTGCTGAATACCATCGCCGGCGGCGCATCCGCCCGTCCTTTCATCACCCACCACAATACCCTGGACATCGATATGTACATGCGTATCGCCACCGAGCTGCCCTTGAAGCGGCTGATCATCGGCGGCATGGATCGGGTGTACGAAATTGGTCGTATTTTCCGCAATGAGGGCATGGATCCCAAGCACAACCCGGAGTTTACCTCCGTGGAGCTGTACCAGGCCTACGCGGATTTCCACGACATGATGGACATTTGCGAGGGCATCATTTCCGGTGCTGCCAAGGAGATCCTGGGCACTTATGAAGTGGAATGGCTGGGCGAGAAGATCAATCTGGCACCCGGCTGGCGTCGGATGACCATGGTTGAGGCAGTCAAGGAGTACGTGGGCATCGACTTTGGTGCCATTACGGACGATGCTGAGGCCGTCGCCGCGGCAAAGGCCAAGGGCGTGGAGCTGGCAGATGCCGCCGAAAAGACCTGGGGCAACGCACTGTACGCCTGCTTCGATCAGAGAGTGGAGGAGCACCTGATCCAGCCCACCTTCATCACCATGTATCCGGTGGAAGTCAGCCCCCTGACCAAGCGCAGTCCCGAGGATCCCCGCTTGACCGAACGTTTCGAGGCCTTTATCTGCCACAGCGAGATGGGCAACGCCTACTCCGAGCTGAACGACCCCATCGACCAGAGAGGCCGTTTCATGAAGCAGGTGGAGCAGCGTGAGCGCGGTGACGACGAGACCGAAATGCTGGACGAGGACTTCCTCAACGCCATGGAATACGGTATGCCTCCCACGGGCGGTATGGGCATCGGCATCGACCGCTGTGTCATGCTGCTGACGAATTCTGACAGCATCCGCGAGGTAATTTTGTTCCCAACCATGCGCCCGTTAGACTGATAAAGCAAGCACCCGATGACGAAGTCATCGGGTGCTTTTGGTACGCACAAGATTGAGTCCCAGCAGGAAAACGATGATGCACACGGCAGAGCCGGTTGCTATATTCATAATGCGGATTTCCGTTTCCGTCATGCCCTCAAAGGATACCAGCATGGACCGCTGCAAGGAAAAGATGGACACAAAGGCATCGGCAAAGGAAATGTTCCGCAACGCCAGCATCCTTGCCGAGGAGGTTTTGCGCACTTTTATCCAGTTGATCGTGGCCAGGGTGATTTTTGCAAAGGCATATGTGGCGATGGCAAGCATGGCGATCATGTGAAAAACCGTGCCCCGATCCTTCACAAAAGCAAGAATGACCGTGCCCACCAGGGAAACAGACAGCATCATCAGCATTGTTCCCGTGAACCGAACAAGAAATCGCCGTTTACCTCTGTACCGCAAAACCACAAAACGAACCACGCTCAGTATGGCATAGTAAATACCAATGGTGAAAAGCCACCAGGAGTGGGTCGCAATGCCACAAATGATGTGGTATGCGCTGTAAGCCATGTTGAACGCCAAGCTGAACAGTGCGGTTTTTTGTACTCTATTCATGGATATTATCTTTTCCATAGATGCAAATGGATATGATTTCAGATAGTTCCGAAATGGGCCTGTCGCAGCCGTTTCTCAGCCATTCCATAACAATGGCATGGATGCCATTCAGGTAATATAGCATTACATACTGCCGGTTATGGGCCGGATAGCGGAAACGCTCCAAAATCGGATCAAAAATGTGTTCAAACATCCGCTTATATACATCTTCAAATCCAAAAGTCTGATTGTGCAGCAATGCCGTTCCGAATACTTCCTTGTGATCCCGGATGTAGGTGAGGTAGGGCGTGAGATATTTGTCACAAATGAAAATTAATTCGTGCAGTTCGCAATTTTTCAGATTCAGAGCAATGGACTTGGTATCCTCTGAAAAATAGGATAAAAAATCGTCAAGCAAATATTGTGTGGCTTCGTCAAGCAAATCGCCCACAGTTTCATAGTGCAGGTAAAAGGTTGAACGATTTACCCCTGCCGTTTCGCAGATTTCCCGGACGGTGATGTAATCAAAGGGCTTCTTTTTCAGCAAGGAGATCAACGCCAGATCCATTTTTACGGCGGTGTTGAAGTATTTGCTTTCTGATTTGTTCATAGTACCACTCCTTGCGATGGCGGTTTAGTTATCTGCGATTTCCTTTGCCAGCTGAACGATCTCGTAGGCGTATTTTGCCTTGCCCTTTTCCAGCATTTTCTTATAGATGGGATAGTTGACACCGCAGCCGATCATGCCAAGGATGCCGATGACAATACCGATGATCAAGCCGGTCAGGCCGCTGCCAATCACCTGCATGGCCAGGCACATGCCCGTGCCGAAAATAAGGGTGGAGACGATGCCCCAGGTGTAAGTGAAAACGGTGGCAGGGAGTTTGGCTTTGTTGTCCAGCTTTTTCAGGGCGACCAGCTTGGAGCTTTCCTTGGGAGCGTAGTCCTTGGCGATGGATTCGGCGATAATTTTGTCTGTGTTCATATCAGAACCTCCTTTTGTTTTTTACAACGCTATTTTAGCAACGCAAGGAGGCGAACGGAACAACACGATTTTGGAAATGTGTTGATTTCAAGAAGATTGTACCATGGAAAGCGGGAAATGGCAAATGGGAGCTGCTAGCAGATTTGTTTGCATCCGGGGCCGGGAATGGCCCCGGATTATTGTGTCGATCCCGTCCAGCCGGGATCGAGCAACAGTCCACCGGACTGCTGCATTTAGATCTTCAAATCTGTATCCGCTAATAAAAAATCAGCCATCCCGGATGGGATGACTGATTTTTTGGATGGTGGGAGCTGCTATCCGTTTGCGGTGCCCGGCAGATGCTACGCCCGACAAAGCAGGCTTGCATCTTGCCGACCGCGGCACTCGCTGCGCCCTCGCTGTATCTGCCACAGGCAGCGCTCGGGCTCACGTCCAAATTTGAACTGGCTTCGCCAGTTCAACCTCCTACAACTATAAAAAATCAGCCATCCCGGATGGGATGACTGATTTTTTGGAGCTGCTAGCCAGATTTGAACTGGCGACCTCATCCTTACCAAGGATGCGCTCTACCGGCTGAGCTATAGCAGCATTGCACTTGACAGCTTTGCCATTATATACTGAAATGGTAAAATTGTCAAGGGAAAATTGAAAAATTTTCGGTTTTATTTCCGCGCCCATTCCGGCATGGCCTCAAAGCGATGCTCTGAGCCGAACAGAGGGAATGTCAGACGGCAGGAAAACAGCATGGGGGCAGGGGAATCGTCCTTTGCGCCGTATTTATGATCTCCCACCAAGGGAAAGCCCCGGCTGGCAAATTGCACCCGGATCTGGTGGCTCCGTCCGGTGTGAAGACGGACATGCACCAGAGAGGGGTCGTCCTCTGTCAGACGGGTAAATTCCAGCCGCGCCTTTTTCACGCCCTTACGTTCCTTTTTGACCACAAAGACCTTGTTTTTGCTGCTGTCCTTGAACAAAAGATCCGTCCAATCTCCGGACTCCGGGGGCGCGCCATGCACCAGAGCCACATACTCCTTGACCATGGTACCGTCCTGGATGGCCTTACTGAGAGCTGCTGCCGCGGCTTTGGTACGGGCATACACCATCACGCCGCCCACATTTTTATCCAGCCGGTGAACAGGATATGTCTCACCGCCCAGCGCGGTGGGGACTTCATGCTCCGAATCCATGCCCACGGGCTTGACGCATACAACGATATGCTGATTTTCAAACAGGATCTCCATATTTCACACTCCCAGAGAAAGTATAGCAAAAAAACGGCAAAAAAGCAAAAGAAATATGGTTTTGGTTGCCATTATGAAGAAAATCATGTATAATAGACGACAGGTGATAAAAATGACGACAAAAGACTACCAAAATAAACGGCCGCTGGCCATCTTTCTGAGATATTTCTCTAATCACAAGGGCCTGTTCGCAGTAGATATCCTCTGCGCTGTGCTGATCTCCGCTGTGGATCTGCTGTTCCCTCTGGTGACCCGCAGCGCCCTTTACGATATGCTCCCCGGGCAGATGTACCGCACATTCTTCATCGTGATGGGTATCATGGTGGGCTGCTACCTGCTGCGTGCGTTGCTCAATTACATCGTGGCCTACTACGGTCACACCTTCGGCATCCGGGTGGAGGCAGACATCCGCAAGGATCTGTTCGCCCATATGCAGGACATGAGCTTTGACTTTTACGACAAAAACCGCACCGGACAGCTGATGAGCCGGCTGACTTCGGACTTATTCGATGTAGTAGAGCTGGCGCACCATGGCCCGGAGGATCTGCTGACTTCCATTTTGACCATGATTGGCGCAGTGGTGGTGATGGCATCCATCCAATGGCAGCTGGCGTTGATCGTGGGCATTATGATACCGGTTTTTGCGATTTTGGTTATGACCATGCGCCGCCGGATGCGCAATGCATCCCGGAAGGTGAAGGAAAAGACAGCCCATATCAACCAGGAGATCGAAAGCAGCCTTTCCGGTGTGCGCACAGCCAAGGCCTTTGCCAACGAAGATGTGGAGAATGCCCGTTTTAACGCGGCAAACGGCCTGTTCCGTGAGTCCAAGCGGGGCTTCCATAAGGCAATGGGTCAGTTCCACAGCGTGATGGAATTTTTCCTGTGCAGCCTGAATGTGGTGGTCATCGGCGTGGGCGGCTACTTCATCATGGAAGGGAAGATGGATTACCGGGATCTGATCACATTCACCTTGTACATCGCTTCCTTTGTTTCGCCCATGCGGAAACTCTCCAATTTCTCCGAGCTGTTTGCCAATGGCTTTGCGGGACTGAATCGGTTTGTGGATATCATGCGCACTGAGCCCACCATCCAGGATGACCCGGAGGCGGTGGAGCTGAAAAATGTGAAGGGCGGCATCCGTGTGGAGGATGTTTCCTTCTCCTACACACCCGGCGTGGGTGTGCTGCACCATGTGAATCTGGATGTGCAGCCCGGCGAGACCATCGCCATTGTTGGCCCGTCCGGTGGCGGCAAGACCACCCTCTGCCAGCTGATTCCTCGTTTTTATGAGGTGGATGAAGGCAGCATTTCCATTGATGGCGTGGATGTACGGAAAATCACCCAGAGATCCCTGCATCAGAGCATCGGCATCGTGCAACAGGACGTGTTCCTGTTCGCGGATACCATTTTTGAAAACATCCGCTACGGCAAGCCGGATGCCACCATGGAAGAAGTGGTGGAGGCGGCGAAAAAGGCGGAAATTTACGACGATATCATGGCCATGCCCAACGGTTTTAACACCTATGTGGGTGAGCGCGGCACCCTTCTGTCCGGCGGACAGAAACAGCGTGTGGCCATTGCCCGGATCTTCCTGAAAAATCCGCCCATTCTGATTTTGGACGAGGCAACTTCCGCCCTGGACTCCGTGACGGAAGCGAAGATCCAGCGGGCCTTCGATGCTCTGGCAAAGGGAAGAACCACCCTGATCATCGCCCATCGGCTCAGCACTATCCGGGCGGCACACCGCATCGTTTCCGTTGCCGACGGCGTGATCACCGAATGTGGCACCCATGAGGAGCTGCTGCACACCGGCGGCATCTATTCCCAGTTGTATAAAACCCAGAATGCCAACGCCGGAAAAATGATCGGCGAATAAACACGAAACGGAACATATTTCGTATGTCATTGCGAGGAGTGCGTAAGCACGACGTGGCAATCTCCTGGTGGAGTCTACGAATTTGTTGTATGCTACCGGGAGATCGCCACGGCCTGTCGGCCTCGCGATGACATAAAAATGGGACTGTTGCAAAGGCAACAGCCCCATTTTCAATATTACATTTTCTCAGGTGCGGAGAATCCAAGCAGATCAATGGAGGTTTCCAGAATGTTTTTCGCCAAAGCGATCAGGGAAATGTAGCCTGCTTTCAGCTCCTCATTTTCCTCGCCCAGGATCCGGGTCTCATGATAGAACTTGTTGACCGTGCCTGCCAGCTCGTAAATGTAAGCGCAGATCAGATTGGGTGCGGAGGCTTTCAAGGCGCTCTCCAAAGCAGGAGCGAACTTGGTGATGGCCAGCATCAATTCCTTTGCGTACTCATTGGCAGGCTCGGCAATGGGAAGATGCTCCCATGCACCGTATTTGCCCAGAATGGACTTGATCCGCACGATGGTGTACAGAATATACGGACCGGTGTTGCCCTCAAAAGCGGCGAACCGCTCCATATCGAAGTTGTAGTCCTTGGTGGGCTGGTTGCTCAGGTCGCCGTATTTCAGCGCGCCCATGGCGATCTTCTGGGTGGTGGCTTCCACATCTTCATCGGCCACGATGCGGTTTTCCACGACCTTTGCCCGGACGAAGTCCGTCATGTCGGAGATCAGGGTTTCCAGCCGCAGAACGCCGCCGTCCCGGGTCTTGAAGGGCTTGCCGTCGGCGCCGTTCATGGTGCCGTGGCCCACATGCTCCAGCACGGTGTCGGCATTTACGATGCCGCTCTTCCGGGCGGCGCGGAACACCTGCTCAAAGTGCAGATTTTGCCGCTTGTCGGTGACATAGAGGATCTTGTCAGGCTTCCAGTCCTGCATACGCTGGACGATGGTCGCCAGGTCCGTGGTGGCGTAGATGGCTGAGCCGTCGGACTTGATGAGGATCATGGGAGGGATCTCGTTCTTGTCGCCCTCCTCGGTGACGGGGACGACCCATGCGCCCTCGGACAGCACAGCCACGCCCCTGGCCTTCATGTCAGCCACCATGTCGGGGATGTAGGGATCGGCATCGCTTTCACCCAGCCACTTTTCAAAGTGGACATCCAAATTGTCGTAATTCTTCTTCAAATCGGCAACGGAAACATTCATAACATGCTGCCACAGAGCCCGGTAGCCCCGGCGGCCCTGCTGCAATTCCAAGGTTGCCTGGTGTGCTTTGTGAGAGAATTCCGGGTCTTTTTTCTTGCCGGATGCGGTGGGATAGATCTCTTCCAGTTCGTCCACAGTGAAGGGAGCGACCTGGGGATATTCACCGGTAAAATCAGGGTCGAAATAGGGCAGCTCCGGCTGACGCTCCTGAACCTCTGCGATGATCAGACCCATTTGCAGACCCCAGTCGCCCAGATGGACATCGCCGATGGTGTTGTAGCCCATAAATTTGTGCAGACGCTTCAGCGCTTCGCCAATGATGGCAGGACGCAGATGACCGATGTGCAGGGGCTTTGCCACATTGGCTCCGCCGTAGTCCACCACGCAGATCTGTCCTGCGCCGATCTTCTCCACGCCGAAATTATCGCTGGTGCGCATTTCTTCCAAATAGGTTTGCAGGAAATGACCGGAGAGCTTCAGATTGATAAAGCCGGGCATAACTGCCTCGATCATGCTGTAATCCTCGGCGTTCAGCTTGGCAACCACAGCATTGGCGATCTGAATGGGGGCGCATTTGTACTGCTTGGCGGCGGCCAATGCGCCGTTGCATTGATATTCGCACAGGT
Source organism: Oscillospiraceae bacterium (assembly GCA_015067845.1). Classification (GTDB taxonomy): domain Bacteria; phylum Bacillota; class Clostridia; order Oscillospirales; family Oscillospiraceae; genus Faecousia. The sequence continues at coordinate 14,399 of SVLT01000025.1, read as the reverse complement.
CGGGCCGGTTGGATACGGTGACCCGGCCAAAGGATGCATCGTAGCCGGCCTCTTCAAAGGCGGCCTGCATCTTTGCGGTGATGATGTCTAAGATTTTTTTCATAATAAAACTCCTAAATCTAGCGTAGAGGCGATTCATGAATCGCCCGCGGGCGCATCGTGATGCGCCCCTACAAAGGGGTTATTGCTGCTTATTCTGTACCATCCATTCCAGATAATCGTCATAGGTGCCGTAGCGGTCGATGATGGTGCCGTCGGGCTGGAAGGCGATGACCCGGTTACAGGTGGAGGTGAGCATTTCGTGGTCGTGGGAGGCAAGGAGCACCACGCCGGGGAAGGCTTCCAGACCCTTGTTGACAGCTTGAATGGATTCCATGTCCAGGTGGTTGGTGGGCTGGTCGAGAAGCACCACATTTGCGCCGGAGAGCATCATTTTGCTCAGCATACAGCGCACTTTTTCGCCACCGGAGAGGACGTTGACAGGCTTAAATACGTCCTCGTTGGAGAACAGCATCCGGCCAAGGAAGCCGCGAAGATACACATCGTCCTTCTTGGCGGAATACTGGCGCAGCCAGTCTACCAACTGCTCGCTGTTGCCCTCAAAATAGGGGGTGTTGTCCTTGGGCAGGTAGCTGCGCACCGTGGAGATGCCCCACTTGACAGAGCCCTCGTCCGGCTCCAGCTCGCCCATGAGGATCTGGAACAGGGCGGTCTGGGCCAGTTCGTTTTCGCCCACAAAGGCGATCTTGTCGTTCTTGCCTACGGAGAAGTAGACCTTATCCAGCAGCTTCACGCCGTCCACAGTGACGGAAACATCGTTGACAGTCAAAATATCCTTACCCAGCTCCCGTTCCGGCTGGAAGCCCACAAAGGGATAGCGGCGGGTGGAGCAGGGCATTTCCTCAACAGTCAGCTTGTCCAGCAGCTTCCGACGAGCGGTTGCCTGCTTGGCCTTGGACTTGTTGGCGGAGAAACGCTGAATGAACAGCTGCAGCTCTTCGATCTTTTCCTGATTGCGCTTGTTTTTGTTGCGGATCATGGCCTGTACCAGCTGAGAGGACTCGTACCAGAAGTCGTAGTTACCCACATACATCTTGATCTTGCCGTAGTCGATATCCACGGTGTGGGTGCAGACGGTGTTCAGGAAGTGTCGGTCATGGGACACGGCGATGACCATGCCGGGGAAGTCCAGCAGGAAGTCTTCCAGCCAGTTGATGGCTTCAATGTCCAGGTTGTTGGTGGGTTCGTCCAGCATGACGATGTCGGGATTGCCGAACAATGCCTGGGCAAGCAAAACTTTCACCTTCAGACGGGGGTCGGTGGTCTCCATCAGGTCGTAGTGCAGTTCTGTGCCGATACCCAGACCCTGCAGCAGACGGGAGGCATCGGATTCTGCTTCCCAGCCGCCGATCTCGGCAAATTCCGCTTCCAGATCTGCGGCGCGCAGGCCGTCCTCATCGTTGAAATCCGGTTTTTCGTAGATGGCATCCTTTTCCTTCATCACATCGTAGAGATGCTGGTTGCCCATGATGACGGTGTCCAGGATGGTGTATTGGTCATAGGCGTTCTGGTTCTGCTTCAGAACAGAAACGCGCTTGTCGGGATCAATGACGATGGAACCGGTGGTGGAGTCCAGCTCGCCGGTGAGGATCCGCAGGAAGGTGGACTTGCCTGCACCGTTGGCACCGATGATGCCGTAGCAGTTGCCGGGCAAAAATTGCAGATCCACATGCTGGAACAGCCATTGACCGCCGAATTGCATTCCCAAATTGCTGACTGTAATCATTTTATGCTCCTTTGCTTTTGCACATAATATTTCATTATAATTATACCATATAAAACCAAAAAAGCAAGCAAATCAAATACATATAACAATAAAAATGTCATTCCGAGCCAGTGCGCACACTGGCGTGGGAATCCCCATCATAAGGAGGAGATTGCCACACCAGTGACGTCGGTCACTGGTTCGCAATGACATGGTGGTATAGGGGTTGTAGGGGCGGATGCCCACATCCGCCCGGAAAAGGGTCGATGTAGGCATCGACCCCTACGAAAAAATTAAATAATACCCCGTAAAACCAACAAAAGAAGGATACAGGTAAGCAGAAGGCCGGCACCCAGCAGGTAAATACCCCATTTTGCGCCGGATTTGGTAGAAGCCTTGGGAACCAGTCCGGTTTTACGCAGGGCAGATACCAGGGGCTTGTACAGCAGGAGAGTTAGTGCGCTGTTGAAGCCCGCCTTCAAAGCGTTGAAAGGGAGAAATACAGGCAGGAGCATAGAAACAACCGCAGGGCGGGATACACCCATATAAAGTGGGGTGATGAGCCAATTCCACAAAAGCATCACAAGAATCATTGCTACGGAGCTTAGCAGCAGACCTGTGACCGCGCCAAAGACGTCGCGCTTTTTCTTATATACATAAGCAGCGGTGCAGGCAAAGCTGGCACTGGACAAAAAATTCATAATAAAGCCAATGATACCTGTATCACCGATAGTCAGTGCTTCTATTAAAGCAGCCACCAAGGCAATGATGCAGGCAGAGATAGGGCCTAACAGGAAACCGCCAATAGTGATTGCCACGTCCATTGGCTCATAGCTCAGAAAAGGTGCGGCCGGGATCAGCGGCGTTTTCAAAAAGGATAAAAGATACGCCACGGCAGAAAGCATGGCAAGGAGCACCATTTTTTTTACATTTGTTTTTTTCATACTGCCACCTCAAAAAACGCCCTGAGCATACACTCAGGGCGCAAAATTTGTATCGCTCTTCTTCCATCCAGACTATACTGTCGGTATCGGAATCGCACCGATTCAGCGCAATGCGCTCGCGGACTATCACCGCCGGTCGGGAATTTCACCCTGCCCTGAAGATATTTAAGATGCTTACAGCATACCATAGGGCGAGAGCCTTGTCAAGGGATGAAGAATATGGTAATATATCGTAGGGGCGATTCAGGAATCGCCCGCGGGCGGCGTGGTGGCCGTGGGCATTTTGAAGCTGCGGATGCTGCCGTTTGCGGCAGTATTGGTGACATCACCGCCGATGACCTGGTTTTTGTAGATCAGCAAGGTAGCATATACCGGCGCGGTGGCATCCGGATAATTGTTGATCTGGTACACATAGCGCATGACGGTTTTGCCTGCGTAGGCGGACAGGTCATAGCCCTGGCTTTTTTGCAGCTCGTTATACCGGTTAAACACTTCGTTTCCGGTTTCCGGGATGCGAACCTGCCCGGATTCCACCGGGGAAGTGGTGACCTCCCAGCCGAAGCTCTTCAAAAACGCCACCCGTGCGTCGTTGTTGGATACCCCCGTGGAAGCGGTTGGGGTGGAGTCGCTGCCGCCAAAAATCAAAAACAGTCCCGCTACGACGATCACCACAGCGGCCACAATGATCGCGATTTTCTTCTTGTTGACCTTTGCGGTCATTACCAGCATATTAGATCCCTCCATATTAGAATTGGCATTATAGCCTATTCGGGTCTGGACAAGGATAGAACGGAGAATGTATGGAACGATTGGACAAATTCTTATGCGACAGCGGTGCAGGTACCCGCAGTCAGGTAAAAATCATGATCAAATCCGGCCGGGTCACCATCGATGGCCGAACGGAAAAGGACGCCGGGGCAAAGATCGATCCCCAAACGCAGAAAATCTGCCTGGACGGTGAGCCTATGACGGGCGCGCAGCGTCTGGTGGTCATGCTGAACAAACCGGCTGGTTACATCACCGCTACCGAGGACAAGCAGGACAAGACCGTGATGGAGCTACTGCCGGAGGAGCTGCGCAAGGCGGAGCTGAAACCGGTGGGGCGGCTGGACAAGGCCACGGAAGGGCTGCTGCTGTTTACCAACGACGGTGATCTGCTGCACCGGCTGATCTCGCCGAAAAAGGAAGTTCCCAAGGTCTACTATGCCCAGCATGCGGGGACGGCAACACAGGAGGATGTGGATGCCTTTGCGAAAGGACTGACTTTGGGCGATGGAACAGTCTGCCTGAGCGCGAAATTGGAGCCGTTGGGGCCGGGGGAGAGCCGTGTTACGGTGTGTGAGGGAAAGTATCACCAGGTGCGGCGGATGATGGCATCCAGGGAGATGCCAGTGGAATATTTGGAGCGCCGGGAAGAAGGAAATCTCTGTTTGGGCGATCTTCCCCGGGGAAAAATTCGCCTGCTGACCGAAGCGGAAATTCAGGCATTGGAAGGAAAATGACACCTGAAATGTAGCAATACATCCAAAAACGGATACACTTTTTGCAATAATATGTCAAAAGGTACTTGCAAAATGCGCAAAAGCTTTGTATAATGATTATGCAATTTTGTAAAAAGTGTATCTCATTTAGATATCAGAGGAGGTTCCGAGAATGTCTAATAATGTGTTTCAAGGCGTGATCGTTCAGTTAAGAGATATTTCTGACCGGGTGTTTGGTGTAATTGACGGAGAGGGCTGTGTTGTGTCCTGTACGGACGTGGCGCTGCTGGGTGAGCATTGGCCCGAGGCGGCTGTAAAGGCCGCCGGCGGCGCAGAACCCATCGTACAGTTCAACCAAAAGTGCTTTAAGCCGATCTTCGGCAGCACCGGCGCGTTTGAATACGCCGTATTTTGCACCGGTACGGACGAAGCTGCCCGCAGCAGCTGCCTGATGGCATATATCGCATTGAACGATGCCAAGACCTTCTACGAAGAAAAGCATGACCGGGGCACCTTTGTCAAGAATATCATCATGGACAATATCCTGCCCGGCGATATCTACATCCGCGCCAAGGAGCTGCATTTCGTTACCGATGCGCCCCGGGTGGTGTTCCTGGTTCGCCAGATCAGCCACGCAGATGTGGCTACGGTGGATGTGCTGTCGGGCCTGTTCCCCGACAAGAGCCAGGATTTCGTCCTGAGCATCAACGAGACCGATGTGGCGGTGGTCAAGCAGATCACAGCTTCCACCACGGCAGCGGAATTGGAAAAAATCGCCCGGCAAATGGAAAAGACCTTGAAAAATGAGCTGGGCGTCAAGGCTGTGATCGGCTTCGGTACCATTGCGGAGCACCTGCGTTCTCTGGCGGATTCTTATAAAGAAGCCCAGACAGCCATTGATGTGGGCAAGGTGTTTGATACCGAAAAGACCATCATCAATTACGAGAATCTGGGAATCGGCCGCTTGATCTATCAGCTGCCTACTACCCTGTGCGATATTTTCCTCAGTGAGGTATTCAAGAAAAACTCCATCGATTCTTTGGATCAGGAGACCCTGTTTACCATCAATAAGTTCTTTGAGAACAATCTGAATGTTTCGGAAACCTCCCGGAAGCTGTTCGTCCACCGGAACACCCTGGTGTACCGTTTGGAGAAGATCAAGAAGTTGACGGGGTTGGACCTGCGCCAGTTTGACCATGCCATCGTGTTCAAGGTGGCGCTGATGGTGCGCAAATACCTGTCCTCCCGGGAAGTCCGCTGACATGGATCTTACAGGCCTGTTGCTCTGCAACGGGCCTGTCATTCCGTCAAAATGTCTTTTGACGGAATGACAGAGAGCGCAAAAACCGACAAGACAAGCAACTCGCACCCGTCGGCGTATGTAGATACGGTAGGGGGTGAGTTGCGCAGTAAGTCAAAATGCCTTGCGCAGCAAGCATTTCACCCCTCATCCGACCTCGCTGGCGCTCGGCCACCTTCCCCCCAGGGGGAAGGCTTTGGTGTGTTGCAAATTCCATATTTCGCATTTTGACGATTGGCGGTTTTGGGGCATTCTGGCAGGCCTGTTGCTCTGCAACGGGCCTGTTTTCTGTGCTGGATAATAATCCCAATGGGTATGGCGATATTGACTTTTAAGTTACAATGTGTTACAATTTGGTTACAGTAATTCTAAGGATGAGATACTATGATTGAATTTACAGACGTGGTAAAATCCTATTCCGTAGGCAATCGGGCGCTGAAAGGCGTTTCCATGCAGATCGAGGATGGGGAATTTGCCTTTTTGGTGGGTCCTTCCGGTTCCGGTAAGTCCACCATTATAAAAATGATCACCGGAGAGCTGAAACCCACTTCCGGTACGGTACATGTGAACGGCTATTCCTTGGAGCGGATACGCAAGCGGGAGATCCCCTATCTGCGCCGGACGGTTGGTACTGTGTTCCAGGATTTCCGGCTGATCCAGAACAAGACGGTTTATGAAAATGTGGCCTTTGTCATGCGGGCCATCGGCGCAAAGGAAAAGGAGATCCGGGAACGGGTGCCCTATGTGCTGAATCTGGTGGGACTGGATACCAAGAGCCGCCGTCACCCCGGCGAGCTGTCCGGCGGTGAGCAGCAGCGTCTGGCCATTGCCCGCGCCTTGGTGAACAACCCCTCCACCATCATTGCGGACGAGCCTACGGGCAACCTGGACCCCGCCCGTTCTTTGGAGATCATGAGCCTGCTGATGGAGATCAACAATCTGGGAACCACCATGCTGGTGGTCACCCATGCCAAGGATCTGGTGGAGCACTTCCACAAGCGTGTTATTGCAATTGACGATGGCTTGATCATCGGCGACGGAATGGATGGGTATTACGCACATGAAGATCAATAATCTTGGATACTTAATCAAGGAAGGCATCCGCGGAATTTTTCTGCATGGCTTTGCCTCCGTGGCCGCTGTCTGCGTAACGGTGGCCTGCCTGCTCATCGTAGGCGGTTTCTCCTGCCTGATGTACAATCTGAACATCATGGTGGAAGATCTGAACAAGACCAATGAGGTCATGGTGTATGTAGATGAAACCTACACGGATTCGGAAGCGAGAAGTGTGGGTACCTATATCAATAAAGTTTCCAATGTTTTTCAGGCGACCTTCGTATCCAGAGAAGAAGCCCTGGAAAACTTTGTGGAAGATTACGGCGGAGACAGCGCCCTTGTGGGCGTGGATGCCAATCCTCTGCGGCACCGTTTTGTGGTTCAGCTGGAAGACAACAGTCTGATCAAGGAGACGGTGGCAGAGCTGGAAAAGGTGGAGGGCGTGGTGAAAGTCAGCGCTGCCTATGCATTGGCGGAGGGCTTTACCACATTGCAGGATGTGCTGCACATTGCTTCCATTGCCGTGATCGGCGTGCTGCTGGTTGTCAGCTTGCTGATCATCTCCAACACCGTTAAACTGGCCATGTACGACCGCCGGGACGAGATCGCCATCATGAAAATGGTGGGCGCGACCAACGGCTTTATCCGACTGCCCTATGTGGTGGAAGGCTTTACATTGGGTATGATCGGCGCCGGCCTGTCCTTTGGCCTGCTGTGGTTCCTGTACAATACCCTGTTGGGCCGTTTGGCAGAGGTGGACACCTTGCAGATGCTGAATTTTGTTCCCTTCCGGGAGCTGTTGGTGCCCATGATCTGCGTATTTGCCGCCGCCGGCCTGTTTGTCGGCGTGGTTGGCAGCTGGACATCCATCCGGAAGTTTATGGATGTTTGATAAGACCCTTTTTAGATTTAAGGAGACCGATAGAATGAAGAACAAGAAGTTCTGGGTATCGTTAATGGCCGGCCTTATGGCGGCAATTATGATACTGTCTTTGCTGTTGCAGTTGATTCCTCCCGCCCAGGCTGCCACTTCCAGCGAGATCAAAGACCAGATCGAGGAAATGGAAAAGGAACAGGCGGAGCGTCAGAAAGAGCTGGACGAGCTGGAAGCCAAGCTCAAAAATAATCTGAAAGAGATGAAGGATATCATCGAGCAGAAGAATATCATTGACCAGCAGGTCGCCCTTCTGCACGAACAGCTGGATATTCTCAATGACCAGATCGCGGCTTATGCTGTGATGATTGCCGACAAGCAGGCGGAGCTGGATAAAGCAAATGAGGATCTGCAAGAGCTGAAACAAAAGCACATGGAGCGTCTGCGCGCCATCGAAGAGGACGGTCAGCTGTCCTACTGGTATGTGCTTTTTAATGCCAACAGCTTTACGGATCTGCTGGACCGGATCAACATGGTCCAGGAAATTGCCGCTGCCGACCAAAACCGCATGGAAGAAATGAACAGAGCGGCAGCCATGGTGGAAGAAACCCGACTGGCCCTGCAAGTGGAACAGGCCGCATTGCAGGACAGGCGTTATGAGATGGCCGCCAAGCAGGTTGAGCTGGACGAAAAGGCCAAGGAATCCGAAAAGCTGCTGGCAGATTTGGTCGCCAGAGGAGAGGAATACGAAATTTGGATCGAAGAACAGGAAGACAAGCTGTCTGATCTGGAAGACGATCTGGCAGATTTGGAAGTGGAATACGACCGCGTGGCCTTTGAAGAATGGCTGGCAACCTCCGTTCCTCCCACGACTTCGGCAAGCTCGTCCGGTTCCTCCTCCGGCTCCTCCGGTTCTTCCAATGACTATGCTGACAGCGGGTACAGCGAAGTCATCTGGCGTGCTGGTACGGCCATGACACCCAATACGGTGGACGGCATTACCTGGTACACCCCCTGTGACTACAACCGGATCTCCAGTACCTTCGGTATGCGGTTCCACCCGGTTTACCACTACTGGAAAATGCACAAGGGCGTGGACTTCGCCATCGGACATACCCCTATTTATGCAACCCGTCCTGGTGTTGTAGTGGTCGCCACTACCTGGGAAGATTCCAGCGCCGGTTATTATGTTGTGCTTGACCACGGAGACGGTTTCCGTAGCGTGTATATGCACATGTGCAAGAAGCCCAGTGTGAAGGTGGGTGACTTTGTCGGCGCAGGACATGTGCTTGGCTGTGTCGGTTCCACCGGTGCATCCACCGGCAACCACTTACACTTTGGTATCAGCCAATATGACCCGTCCAAGGGGAAGTATGTGTATGTCAATCCTTTGCTGTACGTAAAATAATGATTGTCCCACAGCCCTGCGGGGCTGTGGGAATCTTAATATTGAGGTGATTTTGTGAAAAACGAAAAGTGGAGCAAAATATTATCCTACGCGCTGGTGGCGCTGCTGTCAGTTCTTTTGACCGTGGCGGTGATGCTGGGTATTTTCCTGGCGAACCGGCAAAACAGATCCAAACTGACGGTGCTGGAAGAGCTGATCGAGCAATGCTTCATCGGCGAAGTGGATAAGACCGCAATGGAAGATGCGGCGGCCAGTGCCATGATCGGGGCGTTGGGGGACCGGTGGAGTTACTATATTCCGGCGGATCAATACGCGGCATACATGGAGCAGATGAACAATACCTATGTGGGCATCGGCGTCACCATTACGGCGGAAGAGGATGGCAGCATCCGGATCGTGGAAGTCACTGCCGGCGGCCCGGCGGAAGAGGCAGGCGTTCATGTTGATGACCGGATCATCGGCGTGGACGGACAGTCCATTCTGGGTATGAGCCTGAATGACAGCCAGGTGCTGATCAAAGGAGAGGAAAACACCACGGTGGACATAACCGTTCTGCGTGGGGAAGAAGAGCTGACCATGACGGTCACCCGGCGGACCATTCGGACCGTGGTGGCGAAAGGGGAGCTGCTGGAAGGCAATATCGGCCTGGTGACCATCGCCAATTTCAACAGCAATTGCGCGGTAGAGACCATTGCTGCTATTGAGGCGCTGAGAGAGCAGGGCGCGGAAAAGCTGATTTTTGATGTGCGGGACAATCCCGGCGGCTATGCGGAAGAATTGGTAAAAATACTGGACTATCTGCTCCCGGAGGGCAAGCTCTTTACCACGGTGGATTATACCGGTAAGGAGAATACGGATATGTCGGACGCGGCCTGTCTGGAAATGCCCATGGCGGTTTTGGTCAACGGTAATTCCTATTCCGCCGCAGAATTCTTCGCCGCGGCCATGGCGGAGTATGACGCGGCTGTGATCGTGGGAGAAAAGACCAGCGGAAAGGGCTATTTCCAGAGCACCTTCCTGCTGCCGGACGGTTCGGCAGTTGGGCTGTCCATTGGCAAGTATTATACGCCCAATGGCAACAGTCTGGAAATGATCGGAATCACCCCGGATGTGGAGATTGCGCTGGGAGACGGCGAAGAGGACGTGCAGCTTCAGGCGGCGATGGATGCTTTGACAGAGGAATAAGAAAAGACCACCCGGGAGGGTGGTCTTTTTGCGGATAGGTGTAAACTGGTTATTTTAAGCGTTCACCTAAATATGACTGAAGCACTTCTTCAATTTCGCTCTCATCTGGCTCAGTAGTATCTGTAATAGTATTTGTAAGCCAAGCATAATACTCTGTGATTGCTTCAATGAATGATGTTAGGATTTCCTCAATTGTCCAATATTCCGTTCTAACTGGTAATTCAATCACCGGAATATCGTCCGGATTTTCAAATACAGGATAAGCTGAAAAATCAGCCCAGTAAAACCTATAACCGACACGTTTCCCGGTTCGATCGATAAGATAATGATTATACTTGAAATCTACCCACAAGGTTACTGGCAGGTAGAAATTATCTTCAACCCAGTATACAAACTTCATCAATGCATCTTTCGTTTCTTCCGGGATCTTATCATCAAAACCAATATCAAAATTACCCACAATATCAGACGATGTCTGGATTTGAACTTCTTTTGCTCGATTCCATAAGTGGTTTGCTCTCATTGTACTCACCTCTATAAAATTGTAGCATACAATACTATCTTCTGCAAGTGGCAGAGGATGAGGGATTCGATTTGCATTTACTACGACCCATATTGATTGCTGTCCACAGGCCCACGCCTGCGTCCACCAATCAATGGATTCTCCCCCGGAAATGTTTGAGAAATTGGACGGATGAGGGATTCGATTTGCATTTTTCTGCTTTGCAGAAAAATTATGGTGTCGCCGGGGTGGAACCCGGCGAGCAACAGTCCACCGGACTGTTGCATTCAGAACGGTTCGAATCCCTCTAATCCGAGGCCAACAAAAAAGACCACCCAAAGGGTGGTCTTCTTGTTGGCAGAGGATGAGGGATTCGAACCCCCGCAAACGGAGTCAGAGTCCGGTGTGCTACCGTTACACAAATCCTCTATGCGGATATTATTATACCCATCTTCCGGAAAAAGTCAAGAAGTTTTTTCCTCTTTTATGAAAAAATCTCCTTGTTCGCAATTACTTTTCCCGGAAATGCTCTTTTTATTCCGCTTCTTTTTCCCAAGGATAGGGAATTCCCTTCAAAACATTGCGGCGGATATAGGAAAAAGTCCGTTTTTCCCCCTTCTTCGCCAGCATGTCCAGTAAAAATTCCACTTCCCGTTGGTTATCCGGATGCATACGCTGCCGTTCCATGCTGTTCATAAAATAGTTATAGGCAGATGCGTCGGTATATGCGTCGCCCTGATAGACCATGCAGGCGGCCCGGCGATCCATAAATTGCTCCACAATATATTTCCGGGGCATCCGCACGGATTCATAGGTGCGTGTTTGCGGATTCAGATCCGTCCAATATTCGTAGTGATGGCGGTTGCGTCCCTTGTGGTGCATCCATGCTTCGGAATAGCCCTTTTCCAAACGTTCAGCAGTATTGGGGCTGCGGTTGCCCTGATAATACCGGACGCCGGTCATAAATTCCGTGAGGGAGTATTTGGACAGATCGTGGGTCAGACCCTGCCAATACAGTCCCACCCGGAAACAGCCGCATTGCACCAGCCAACGATGCCGGGTAATGGTCTTAAAATGTTGCCATGCTTTCACGGATCACACCTCTTTTTGTCCTAATTTTGCAAAGAACCGGAATGTCATGGGCCACAGGATACCACCCACCACAACCATCAGGAAATAGCGGACAGCCCGTGCGATCAGATGACCGGCAAACAGGGCATTCAGCGGAGCTTTCGTCAGCTCCTTGACGGCAACGACGAGAATCAGTCCGCCGATAACTTTCAAGATCTGTGCCCACCATATTGCTTTGGTGTCGAAATGGATCCATTTTTGGTCAGCAACATAAACGCCGATAAAACCGACGGCACAGCCCAGCAGAGTGAAAGCGTTTTCCCGGGCGTGCTCCAAATTGTGAATGGCATCCTCGGCAAAGGCCTCGGCAGGGAAGGGATAAAGATAGACAAAGCACAGGTACGCCACAATGACCAGCAGCTGCGCCAGCAAAATGCCGTACATCACCTTGGGGGACTTTTCCGCCTTGCGGAAAAGGGGGTAGGCCACAAAGATCAGCGCAGTTGCAATGACCAGAGACACCAGCACGTCCGCCGGGGTATGTACGCCCAGATACATCCGGGACAGACCCACCAAAAGGGCCAGAGCGATCATGGCGATGCGAAGCCACTTTTTACCCATCGTACGGGCGATGCCGCCGTAAAGGCCCACGGCAGTCTGGGTGTGACCACTGGGGAAGGAATAGCCGGTGGCGGCCTCACGGGCGGATTCTACGATAGTGAAATTGGGATCCAGCACCCAAGGACGGGGAATACGGCAGAGAATTTTCAGAAATTGGTTGAAGGTCGTTCCCAGAAAACCGGTGCAAAGCAGGTAGTAACCCTGATATTTGCTGACGCACCAGAAAACGATCATGCCAACGGCCATGAAAAGGGTTTCTTCGCCGAAAACGGTGATAAGGGAGAAAAAGAAATCCAGCACGGGATTGCGAAGACCCTCTAAAAAGTACAGAAAAGTCATGAAGATACCTCCTTGTTGCATCTATTTTACGATACAAGCGGTGGCTGTGTCAAGAAAAAGCGTCGGGTTTTATCCCGACGCTTTCGTTATACAGCGGCTATCTGCTGCTTTTTCTTTTCAACTGCGTGCCATACGCCATAGAACAGGCCAATATATACCACAAACAGTGCCACCACAGACAGAGGGTAGAAAACCTTGTGGCCGCCCACCAGATTGAAGAGGATGTCGTAAGGCGTGCCGTCGCCGCTCATGAGGAACATATAGTTGTAGTCCACCAAAACATTGGCAGCATATGCGGCTACGCAGAAGGTAAACAAAATCGCAAAGGTGATCCACATGTTTTTCTTCTTCATGCTGGCCATGCCGGAGATCATAATGTACAACGCGGCAAAACCGGAAATGGTGTGAGTGATGCCGGAGACCACATTGGTGAAGGACAGTACCGGGTATGCGTTGTAATTTTGAGTTGCACCGAATGTGCCGAGAACGGCACCCAGCAGGCCGAAGACGCTGACAAAATCCAAAGCGGCTTCCCGGATGCGGCCACCGGAAAAAGCGGCCAGAGGGATGGCAATGAGCTGGATGCTGCACAGGAACAGGGGGAGCATCATCTGCCAGGCGTTGATATCCTCTGCACAGGCCAGGATGATCTTTACCAGTTCAAAACCGTCGATCAAGATAGCGGCCCAGATCAGGACAAGATTCTTCTGGCGGTCGGAGCTGTTTTTGTTGCGCTTTCCCAGAAATATGGCAAGGACCACCATGATCACCATCAATGAGGTGACGAACAGCAAATGCTGCCAGGAAAATGCCCCCTCCGGGGTGCGTTGATAACCGCCAATACCGAAAAATTCTTTCATAATACCTGTCTCTTTCTATGTTTTTTGGATATTATAGCAAATTTTATCGATTTTTCAGCAAAATTTAAGAATCCTAAGAAATTCTTAAGGAATAGGGTTTTCTAACTCTAAAAACAGGTGCATCCCAGCTTGTAAACCATCTAAGAATGCTTGCCGTTCATAAGAAAGACAGAGTTCGCTTACCATATTAAACAGGGTGTCACTTTCAGCTACTGTCATTGGCCGCACCAGATCATTAAGAGCCTTAAATTGGCAGCGTATTACTGCGTTGTCCACGGGATTTGCTGAGCAGTAATAGTAGCAGAGCATATCCATAATAGAAGTGGCATCGTTAAAACGAAAAGTAGGTGCTTGTTCGGCAAGAAAAGATTTGAGATGTTCAATGTAACGATTCATAATTCCTCCAATATACCAAAATGGGATATTTTCATTATACCAGTTTGGTATAATGATGTCAAGGGGGGGAGAGAAAATGCTTCGGTTAAAAGAATTGCGCAAAGAGCGTAAAGTATCGCAACTCAAATTGGCGATGGATCTTAATATAAGTCAGAATAGTGTTAGCCGTTATGAGAATGGGGAGCGAGAGGCTGATTATGACACCCTTGTGGCTATTGCGGACTACTTTAATGTTTCCGTAGATTATCTTCTGGGCCGTACAGATAAACCTAATGTGAACAGATAAAACCAGGATGACTTAGGGGTCATCCTGGTTTTGTAATAATTGAATATTATTGAATTTACCCCTTGCATTTTTGGAGAAAGTGTATTATACTATCAAAGCACCGATGCCGGTGTGATGGAATGGTAGACGTAGTGGACTCAAAATCCACCGCTGGCGACAGCGTGCCGGTTCGAGTCCGGCCACCGGCACCAAAGCATTCAAACCCGAACCTTTTACCAATCGGTGAAACGTTCGGGTTTGTTGTTTTCTTAAAAGATGTTAAATAGCCTTTGTTTGTGGCAGTACAGAGTTAGTCGCTCTGTACTGCCACT
>SVLT01000050.1 GCA_015067845.1 Oscillospiraceae bacterium | reverse complement strand
TCTACAACCATCTGCTTAAACTCACCTGTGTATCGCTTGTTCGGTATTCCTTTAGGCATAATAAAAGCACCCCATTTCTTAGTACAAGTATATCATACTTGTCTAACAAATGGGGTGCAGTTCATTTCGACCCGGCTGATTTTTTATTTACTTCTTTACGGGAGGCACTTCGATCACCAGATCGCTTAAGGGGAAAGCGCAGCAGGGATGGATATAGCCGTAGATATAGTCGGCTTCCCGGCGGCCATCCACGCTCTTGGGGGTGTAGACCTCACCGCTGACCAGCTTGGAATGGCACCAGCCGCACTCGCCGCTGCGGCAGTGGGCAGGAGCGGCAATGCCGGCAGCTTCCAGAGAGCGGAGCAGGGAAACATCGGAAGGTGCGGTAATGGTCTGCTCGGTACCTGCGATACGGACGGTGACCTTGAAAGCAGGTGCCACATCGGCAGGATAGTCTGCTTCCTTGGCAGGTCCGAAGTACTCACCAAAGAGCTCATTGCGGATGAACTTCTTCCGCAGGCCCAGAGATTCGATCTCCTTGTCCACGAACTTGCGCATCACCTGAGGACCGCAGACGAAGAGGGAGAATTCGCCCTCGGGCGCATACTTTTTGATCAGCTCGGCGGTGATAAAGCCATGCTCATAGCCATCCACCTGCTCATCGCTGAGGATGTTTACCAGCTTGATTCGAGCGCAGTTGGCTTCCAGTTCCTTTAGATCCTTCTGGAAGATGGTGTCCTCCAGAGTGCGGCTGCCGTAGAGAATGGTCAGATCGCAGTCCTCATCGCCGTCTGCAATAGCCATGGCAAGAGCGCGGAAGGGGGTGATGGAGCTGCCGCCCACCACAGCCACAACTGTGGTAGCATCCCGCAGAGGCTCATAGGTAAAGTTGCCCAGCGGCTCGGAGGCAGTGACTTCGGTACCTACCTGCCAGTTGTCATGGATAAACTGGGAAGCAAGACCGCCCTCTACCTTCTGGATGGTCAGCATATAGATGCCCTCCAGAGATTCCCGGGGAGAAGAAGCAAGGGAATAGGGCCGGGTCAGCGTCATATTGCCGATTTTCAATGTGATGGACAGGTACTGACCGGCACTGAACCAGGCAAGAGCCTTGGTGCCTTTTTCTGCATCGGGTGCCAGGTAATAGCGCTTGCAGTTGCCGGCTTCCTCCTCGATCTTCACAACCTGCAGATACTGCACACCGGGGTGCAGGGCATTGGCGATCTGGTTGGGAACATAGGAATCGGTGGCAGGCAGCGGGGCTGCGGGAGCCGCCTCAATAATTGCCTGACGCTTGGGGTTCATTTTGGTGAAATCCAGAGGATTCAGTTTCCACAGTGCCATATTAAGCGCCTCCTTTCAGTCTCTTGACAACCTTCTTGGCTACGGTATCACCCATGATATAGGCGCAGCTGTAGCCGTCGCCCCGGATGTAGTGGCCGCCGCAGAAGCTCAGGCCGGGAATGGCGTAGTCAGCCTTTTCGCCGGCGATACGGGCCATCAGGTTGTCCCAGCCGGAGAGCTTGTAGCCGTAAATGGTGCCCTCGGGCGTACCCAGATACCGGGCGAAGGTAACGGGAGTTGCCACGCTGATCTCCTCGATATGGGGCATGATGGAGATGTCCAGAACCTTTTCCGCATCCTCAATGTACTTCTTTGCCAGAGCATTTTTGTACTTCTTGTAATCCTGGGGCTTCAGATCCTTGGGAACATCATGACCAAAGATCGGCATGGTGAAGAATAGGGTGCAGGTACCTTCGGGAGAAGAATCGGGGATGACATTGTTCAGACAGTTGACGATGTACAGACCGTCCTCTGCACGGGTATCATGCTGAACTCTGGGATTGGGATGACCCATGATAAATACGGTATAATCCTCCAGTCCCAGCTCTTCCGCGGTGCAGTCCAGGCCCAGATAAATGGTGGCAACGGAAATGCCAAATTCACGGGCGTTTGCCAGCTTCAGATTCTGTTCGGGAATCTTATCCAGCTGGCTCATGTTGAAGACGTTGTGGGGGATGACGTTGGAGATCACTTCCTTGGAGTAGAGCTTCTCTCCGTTGGCGACCACGCCTGCCACGCTGCCATCGTCGTTGTACAGGAATTGAGTAACTTCGCTGTTGTACCAGACCTCGCCGCCGTGCTTCTGGATCACGTCGATCAGGGACAGGGAAAGCTCATGACTGCGGTGTTTAGGCATGGCGGCACCATCCACCATATAGCCATAGAGCATATTCAGGAAGTGCATGGCATTCAGTTCATCCGTGGGAACGCCCAAATAGCCCCAGTAGGTATTGATGATATTCTGCGCCTTTTCGGGAATGCCGCAGGCTGTCATGACCTGCTCCACACTGTGGCCGGCGGTGCGCATGAAATCGGAATGTTTCAGCAGCATCACCAGACCGTTGGGGTTGCCCTTGGTGGCATAGATATAGTCGATGGCGGCATCGATCTTGGGTTTCAGATCCACGAATTTACGGACGCTGGCGCGGCTTCCGGGGACGGCGGCATCTACGCTGTTGCAAAAGTCTTCAATGCCGGCTTCCAGACGGACATCGTAGCCGTTTTCACCCTTGACGATGGCACGGAACAGGTGACCTGTCTCGTAGCACCAATTGGGTTTGGCACCCAGGTCATCGAAGACCTTGTAGACCTGATCCGGTCTTTCTGCGGTGCCGACGCTGCAAAGCTCATGGAGGGAAGGCTCAAACTCAAAGCGGCCTCTGCGGAAGCTGGTGGCACAACCGCCGGGGATGTTGTGCTTTTCCAGAAGCAGTGTTTTCAGCCCGGCTTTCGCAGTGTTGGCGGCAGCTGCCAGTCCACCATTACCGGCACCTACCACAATGACATCGAAATGCTTATCCATAGGGTTCCTCCTTTTCTGGTATTACCAGTATTTTCCTACCGATAGCATACCACTTCCGTGATGTTTTTGCAACACATCCACAGTCTGTTTTTGCAAATCCACAAAGGAAAAATACACGTCCGGCCCGTGCCAGACCATTCTGGAGTACACCGGAAGGGACTCGTTTGCATCCGCACTTTGCGCAGATAATTGTTCGGCTCCGTCGAGCCGTCGGCGGCAACGCTCATCCGCGTTGCATTTAATCGTTCGAGTCCCTTCCTCTTTGCATAAATAAAAGACGGAGTGAATCTATCATTCACTCCGTCTTTTATTGGTACGCGTTGGTCTCCGGAATACGAACGCCCTGCTGTAATCCGGCGTCAATTTCCTTTAGGGTCATGGACCGGTTGTCGCCGGAATAGTTGAAGGTCAGCACCACTTTGTTATCGTAAACAAATACAGAATTTACAAAGGTCTTAACAAGTCGCTTCTGGCAATTAACATCCGTGTAATCCATACCGGCAAACTAGTGTAGGAAGAATACGATATGTTCCTTCTTCAGGCCGAGATCCTCTAAAACAGGTCCCAACCATGGTGGTTTCAAAATGGTCATGGAGAAAACCCTCCAGAACGAAATAAGATGCCGGTATCTGCACCAGACTGATTTTGCCGGATGCAGTCCCCTTTTGTGCTTATTCGCCCAAAACGTAGCCGAGCAGCAGGTCCATGGTATTGCGCAAGCCCTCCAG
>SVLT01000024.1 GCA_015067845.1 Oscillospiraceae bacterium | reverse complement strand
TCTGCAACCATCTGCTTAAACTCTCCAGTATATCGTTTGTTTGGTACTCCTTTAGGCATAGAAAAACACCCCATTTCTTAGTACAAGTATTATATCATACTTGTCTAACAAATGGGGTGCAGTTCAGTTTGACCACCGGGGATTTTCTTAGTTATTCAGGGCCTCTTCCACAGCTGCTTTCAGCATGTCGTAGGTTACCGAGGAAACAAAGATCTTGGAGATCAAGCCGTTTTCGTCCAGCACGACGGTGTAGGGATAAGTGCCTCTGCCACCCAAGGTGGTGTAATAGCCGCTGGTGCCGGTCTGATCCAGGGCGTAGTCCGCAAGGAAATTCACACTGGAATCAGCGTAGTTGTCAGCGATATAAGCCGCTGCTGTCTCCTCAGACAGCAGATAGGAGTGGACGGCAAAGACGGAAATGCGATCGCCGTATTCATCTGCCACCTGCTCAAAGAAGGGAAGCTCTGCGCAGCAGGGGGTACACCAGGTGCCCCAGAAGTTGATCACGGTGACCTTGCCGGTTTGGGTGGGGTCTGTGGTTTCTTCCAGAATACCGTCCTTGGTGATGATTTGCAGCTGTTCACCATAGCATAGCTGACCCACTTCGTTGCCTTGTGTGTTAGTTATCGGCTCCGGTTGCAGCCAGTAATACGCAACAGCACCCACCAGAATTCCCACCATCAGCACGGCGCTGATGATCCGGGTGACCAGCTTCGCTTTTTTACGGGTGCCGTCGGTATGATCCACCTTTTTCAAGCCCTTCCAATGAATGGCTTTCGTGGGGCAGACACCGATACATTCGCCGCAGCCGATGCACTCCTGATCGCCCACTTCTTTGATGTCCACCTTGCAGTGGTTCAGGCAAAGACCGCAGTTTGTACATTTGCTGTTGTCCACCTTGACACCGAAAACGGACAGCTTGTTAAACAGTCCGTACAGCGCGCCCAGGGGACAGATGAACCGACAAAACAGCCGGAAGATGAATATGCATCCCACAAGGATGCTCACCATCAGCATAAATTTCCAGGTAAACAAGGGGCCCAGCATTGCGAAATAGCTTTCATTGACCGCATTGGAAAGCAGACCAATGCCGCCCTCCAAGGTGCCTGCCGGGCAGATGTATTTGCAAAACGCGGGCAGGGGCGTGTTGCGAAATGCGTACATGATCGGCACGATCAGCACAAAGAATACCAGAATCACATATTTTAAGTAGCTCAGGACCCGGGTGACCGGGCTTTTTTTCAGCTTGGGCGTGGGGATCTTATGCAGCAGCTCCTGCACCAGACCGAAGGGACACAGCCAGCCACAGATCATTCTGCCAAACAGGATGCTGTACAGCAGCAAAATGCCGCCCACATAGAACAGCGTGCTGCGATCCGCGCTGAATGAACCCTGGAAAGAGCCCAGAGGACAGGCCCCCACAGCGCCGGGACAGGAATAGCAGTTGATGCCGGGAGCGCAGAATTGCTTTGTGCTACCTTGATAGATATTGCCCGAAGCGAAGCCCTTGAAATTGGCGTTAAACAGCAGCGCAAAATACAATTGCATGATCTTCCGCTTGGTGGGGATCAGCTTTTTCAGTTTTTCCTTCATTGTGATCACCCCAATCCTACACATTCCGTGCAGATGGCGACAGCTTTCGCCAGCACATCCGCAGTACCGCCTGCCACATAGCCGCCGATCAGCAGGCCCAAGGCAATCACCAAAATGGCAAGGCGGGTAAGCAACAGCTTCTGATCTGCCTTTTTCTCGTGGGGCAAGGGGGCGTTTACCGCTTTCGGTGCGAGCTTTACAAGCTCCAGTTCCCGGCGGATACTTGACCGGGCGTAGTAAGCGGAGAAAATGCTGAAACCGGTGGGGATCAGCGTGCAGGGGATCAGCCACCATACCAGTGCTACCACAGAGTCGGTGGCAAGGTGCAGCTCCTCGCTGTAATTACTGCTGTTGCAGGCTTGGGGCAGAAAGACAATGCCGCCGATCACCCAGACCGCCAATGCAGCAGACAGCGCCAAGCGGCGTTTTTTCTGTTCCTGCCGGAGCTTTTGGAGCAGTTCGGTATTACAATGCTCCAAATCCGCTTTTTCGTATGCCTTGTGCAGCAAAAAGACGTATTGCTTCTGCATCGGCAGGCGCTTTTTTTCTGTGGGTAACAACCATGTCAAAAGAAAACTGCCGGCGACCAACGCCAGGGTGATGTAGATCGGCATGGAAATGGGGGCAAAGGCTGCCGCCACCTTTTCCGGTGTGTAGATCTGCTCGCCGCCGGATTGGTAGATCTGCAGGCAGGCCGCGATCAGAAGCACAGCGGATACGCCGAGCATGATGCTGACAGCGATGCCATAAATAAGGCGAAACAGCTTAATGGCCTTGTCATTCATAGGCTTTCCTCCGGGGAAATTTTTATGTCGAAACCAGTATAGCACAAATTACACGGAAAGTAAATGATGCGGCTAAAAAACATCCCCTTTGATACGAAAAAATAATCGTAAATTTTTTAATTTTTTAGGGCATGAAGACGGAAAATCAGTTGCTTTTCCGGAGAAAATATTGTATTATATAACAAGGTATGCATATTTGCACACAGACTACGGACAGAAAGGCGAAAACATAATGATGAAGAGACTTTTGGGAAAGAAAATGCGAGCGATCCCGGTGGTTCTGGTTATCGCGTTGCTTCTGGTTGCGATGCTGGCACAGCCTGTTTCTCAGGCGGTGAGCTACAAGGCATCCTTTATACGGGAGTACACCGGTGACCTGCAAGTGAACTACAAGGATTTTCTGGACTCCTCTGTGATGCAGAAGCTTCCGGATACCATCCAGCCGGATGACGAGATATCCGTGATTATTGCGCTGGATGAGCAGAATTTGCTGGACGCTTATGAAGCCACCGACAAGGCCATGAGCTTCACCCAGTTTGCTCTGGAAAGCGAAGAAGCTGCGACTATCATCAGCAAGCGCAGCAGCCGCAAGGCGCAGATTCTGTCTTCCCTGGACAAGGCCGGTGTGGTCTATACGGCAGGGGAAGAATACAGCGCAGCCATCAATGGCTTTGAGCTGGTGATTCAGGCAAAGGATTTTGACGCAATCTGCAAGTCCCTGGGCGAAGGCGCCGGTATCATCGTGGGCGAGGAATACAAGCCCGCGGAAACCCAGCTGGTGGAAAATGATGTCAATGTTTACGACACCGGCATTTTCAAAAGTGAAGGCTCCGGTTATGACGGCAGCGGAATGGTGGTTGCTGTTCTGGATACCGGCCTGGATGCCAAGCATACCGCTTTTTCTGTTGGCAACTTTACATATGAAAAGCTGGGGCTGACCTATGCGGATGTTTCCAAGGTCATCGACAGCACCACTGCTGCCACACTGACTGAGGGCCTGACCGTAGACGATGTCTATATCAATGAAAAAGTTCCTTTCGGCTTTGACTATGCGGACAAGGATCCCGATCCCTACTCCACCCACAACAACCACGGAACCCACGTTTCCGGCGTGATCGTGGGCAAGGACGACACCATTACCGGTGTTGCCCCCAACGCACAGCTGGTGTCCATGAAGATCTTCTCCGATGTGATGGATACTGCGCGGAGCGCATGGATCCTGGCAGCACTGGAAGACTGCGTGATTTTGGGCGTTGATGTGATCAATATGAGTCTGGGTACTGCCTGCGGTTTCAGCAGAGAATCCGATGAAGAGATCCTCAACGGCGTTTACGACAAGATCCGCAATGCCGGTATCAGCATTGTGGTGGCGGCTTCCAACAGCTACTCCTCTGCTTACGGCTCCGAGGCCAACGGTAACCTGCCCCTGACCTCCAACCCCGACACCGGTACGGTGGGTTCTCCCTCCACATATAAGGGCGCGATGTCCGTTGCTTCCATCGACGGAACCCCCACTCCTTATCTGCTGTACGGCGATACCATCATCTATTTTGAAGAGGCAAACAACGGCGCAGCCGAGGAGCTCAGCTTCTTTGACAGACTTTTGGGCGATGCCGACTCCAAGGAATACGAATATGTGGTCATCCCCGGTGTGGGCAGAAGCGCGGACTACACCGGCCTGGATGTAAACGGAAAAATCGTTCTGGTGCGCCGTGGCGACAATACCTTCGAGGAAAAGGCTATGATCGCCGAGAATCAGGGCGCAGCCGGTATTATTATCTACAACAATGTGTCCGGTGAGATCAAGATGAATGTGGGCAAGGCCCAGCTGGCGGTCTGCTCCATTTCTCAGGATGACGGTGAGATGCTGGCTGCCAATTCCGGCACGCTGAAAATCAGCCGCGATCAGGCTTCCGGTCCCTTCATTACCGACTTCTCCTCCTGGGGCCCCACCCCGGATCTGAAGATCAAGCCGGAGCTGACGGCTCACGGCGGCAATATCCTTTCCTCCGTCACCGGCGGCGGCTACGACCGTCTGTCCGGCACCAGTATGGCTTGCCCCAACCTGGCAGGCGTGATGGTCCTGATGCGTCAGTATGTGGTGGAGAATTTCCCCGAGATCGCAAACGACAATGTGCAGGTCTCTGCCATGGTCAATCAGCTGCTGATGTCCACGGCGGATATCATTCGCAACACCAACGGCCAGCCCTATGCCGTCCGCAAGCAGGGCGCAGGCCTTGCAAACCTGTTCAGCGCACTCAAAACCGATACCTACATCACCACCAAGGATGCAACCGGCGCGGTGATGGACAAGACCAAGATCGAGCTTGGCGACGACAAGAACAAGACCGGCGTTTACACCCTGAATTTCACAGTCAATAACTTTGGCAGCCAGAATCGCACCTATACGGTGGGCACCTATGTCATGACCGAGGGCGTTTCCGAGACCAAGACCGCCCACGGTAAAACGACCGTTACCGAGGAAGCCTATATTCTGGAAGGCGCAGGTGTGAAGGTTACAGTTGGCGGTGCGGAAGTCAGTGGCAACCAGATCTCTGTTGCGGCCGGTGGTTCGGTGGATGTGACCGTGACCATCACGCTGACGGATGCGAACAAGGCATATCTGAACGAATCCTTCGAAAACGGCATGTATGTGGAAGGCTTTGTTACCTTGAAGTCTGCCGATGATGGAGTCGACCTGAATGTTCCTTACCTGGCCTTCTACGGCGACTGGACCCAGGCACCCATGTTCGATCTGGATTACTTCGAGACCAATGCTGACGAGCTGGATAAAGGCCTGTCCTTTGAGGACAAGACCATGGCAGACGCCTATGCGACCCGTCCGATCGGCGGCGTGGAAAGCGACTATGTCAGCTATCTGGGTACATACTACTTCTTGCAAGATCCCAAGGATATCGTGATCTCCGCCAGCCGGGATTATATTGCCCTTTCCAACCAGGAGGGTACGATCCACTCCCTGCGGTTTGTGTGGGCGGGTCTGCTCCGGTCGGCAGAGCGGATCGAGATCTCCATTACCAACGA
Organism: Oscillospiraceae bacterium; assembly: GCA_015067845.1. Classification (GTDB taxonomy): domain Bacteria; phylum Bacillota; class Clostridia; order Oscillospirales; family Oscillospiraceae; genus Faecousia. Next base: position 22,534 of record SVLT01000024.1, on the reverse strand, counting down.
TGCCACCGGCGAGGTGATCTTTGAAACGGTGGATAAGGATGTCCGTAAGTCCTACGGCGATGGCGGCTCTATCTATCCTGCCAACATCGAGATCGAATTTGACACCCAGGACTACAACCTGGCCAACAACACCGAGTATACAGTGAAGCTGGTGGGCTATATGGACTACGACGAGGGTGCGCTGGATACCAACAAGAAAAACACCTTCGAGTTCCCTCTGGTGATCGACTTCGAGGCACCCACCCTGTCGGATGTGGAATTCTACTACGAGTACGACAAGACGCTGAAGAAAAACCGTCTGTACGCAAAAATGGCCATCTATGATAACCATTTTGCAATGGCAGCACAGGTGGGCTGCGTTGTGGATTCCACTGACGAAGAAGGCAATCCCATTCCTGAGCTGAAAAACTTTGAGCAGTTTATGACCCCGGTGTATTCTCAGCGCAACAGCACCACCTATGTGACCTATGAGCTGACGGATTACATCTATCAGATCAAGGAAAATGCGGTCAACAAGAATACCTTTGCGGTTACCTGCTATGACTACGCTTTGAACTACGCCACCTATGAGATCGGTCTGCCGGATGAATATGTGGACTTCTATTTCGACGGTCTGGAAGAGGGTCTGACCCTCAGCCCCAATGAAGTGTACTCCATGGAGCCTCTGGTCTATCCCGATACCTCCTGGGGCGAGCTGCTGGAATTTACCTCCTCCAAGACCAATGTGGTTCGGGTCGTGAACAACAAGCTGGTGGCAGTCAAGCCCGGCAAGGCAGTTATTAAGGTACGTGACCCCGAGACCAATAAGAGCATGACCTTTGTTGTCAACGTTCTGAACGAGGGGGACGAGGGCTTCCGGTATTACGATAAGCCGGTGGTTGATATCTTCCGGGTGGACGGCTATAAGACCGTCAACGCCTACTACATGGTAAACAATGACGAAAAGGACATTGGCGACACCGGCAATATTCGGTTCTTTGAAGGGGACTTCAATCTGAAGATGTATCCGTCTGAAAAGGTGCAGCTGAACTACACGCTCGATGCATTCTTCCCCAAGGATACGACTGTTGCATTCGAAACCAGTAACGACAGCATCGTGAAGGTGGACGAAAGCGGTGTGGTCACGGCTGTGGCTGAGGGCTTTGGCTCTGTAACAGTCAAGGTCATGCAGGACGATAAGAGCACTTATTATTCCCAGTCCATCTATGTGGAGGTCAAGGATCCCTTCCTGACCAACGGCGGCGCAACTTTGACACACTACTACGGCAACGGCGGTGTGGTTAGCTTCCCCTCGGATCTGTCCATAACGGAGATCGGCAACTTTGCCTTTGCCAACTTCGAGTACATCGAAAAAACACAGGAAGAGCTGGAATTTGACGATGCGGAAGCTGTGAAGCAGTGGTTCATCGGTAACGCGACCGTGACCAAGGTCATCATTCCCGAGGGCGTGAAGAAGATCGGTGCGTACGCATTCGCCAATCTGACTGCCCTGGAAGAGATCGTGCTTCCCTCCACTCTGGAATCCATTGAATACGGCGCGTTCTACAACTGTACCTCTTTGGAGACCATCACATTCAGCAGCGAGAACAATCTGAAGATCATCAGCCAGAACGCATTTGAAAGATGTGATCTGCAAGGCACCCTGGAGCTGCCTTCCATCTGCGTGATCTCCGACTATGCCTTCGCAGGCAACCAGGAGTTGGAGAAAGTGGTCACTTCCGATGCGCTCCAATCCATCGGTCAGTACGCCTTTGCCGGCTGTAAGGAGCTGAGCGAAGTAACCATCACCGCAGAAACGGTCAAGTATGGCATCTACGCCTTTACAGGCTGTGAGGCATTGAAGGAATTCTATGTCAATGCCGCGGTGCTGCCCGAGGGTATGTTCTACGAATGCAAAAACCTGGAAAGCGTCACCGTCGGCCCCGAGGTCAATGACATCGGCGCATTTGCCTTCCGGGATTCCAAGGTAAGCCAGTTTACAGTATCTGAGGGCAACGAGACCTATAAGGTACAGAGTGCAAATCATATCCTTTCCGCGGACGAAAAGACACTGGTTGCCGTGGCGGCAACGCTGGGCGGCGATTTCTCCGCTGACGATATCGGCGGCACAGAGGTCACCGGCGTAGCCAAGGGCGCGTTCTCTCACAACAGAAAGCTGACCTCCGTTACTCTGCCCTCTGTCACTTGGGTAGGGGAGTATGCCTTCGGATCCTCCGACAGCATCGAAAAGGTCAGCCTTGGAGAGCTGACAAGCATTGGCGAGTACGCTTTCTTCGAAACAGCCATTACCAAGCTGCCCAAATTCACCGCTGAAACGGAAATCGGCAGATACGCATTCTCCCACACCAAGCTGACCTCCGTTACCGTACCCAGCGGCATGGAGATCGCCGAAGGTGTGTTCAGCGAATGCTTGAGCCTGACCTCTGTCACAGTGGGTGACAATGTGGTTCTGGGTAAATATGCATTCCAGGTCAGCGTGGACAATGTGTTCCAGGTGCTGAACTATAACGAGGATGGCGAAAAGTACTTCTACTACGACTTCAACGCACCTCTGACAAAGCTGACCATCGGCAAGAATGTGGTCATTGGCGACAACGCCTTTGCCAATGCGGCAAACCTCACCAGCGTTACTCTGGGTGAGGGCGCGCAGATCGGCAAGCAGGCCTTCTACAACTGTACGGATCTTGCCAAGATCGATCTGAGCAAGGCTGTTTCCATCGGTGACTATGCCTTCTCCGGCGATGAATACTACATCTGCCTGGACGAAAACATGCAGGTAGCGGCTGTATCCAAAGAGGGCGAGTACATGACGACAGAACACGCCAGTGCCCTCACTTCTGTGGATCTTTCCGCGGCTACCAGCGTAGGCGAGTACGCCTTTGCCCTGTGCCGCAACTTGAAGAGCGTTACATTGGGCGATGGCGTTACTGAGCTGAAGCAGTACACCTTTGCAGGCTGTTCCCGTCTGGCAACCATCAACTTGAGCAAGCTGACCGCTATTGGCGAGTACTGCTTCATGGAGACGGAAGCTCTGAAGACGGCGGATCTGAGCAGCGCAGTCACCGTAGGCGATTACGCATTCGTCAACGGTAAGGTGCTCTCCAGCGTGACCTTTAAGCCCATCACCGAGGAAAATTCCGAAACCGTTACCGTGGGCGAGGGCGCATTTGCCTACTGCGCCGCATTGGGTAGCGTAAAGAATATGGACTCTGTGGGTTCTCTGGGCGATTACGCCTTTGCCTATGCAGGTGTGAAGAAGGCGGATCTGACCAATGCCACCCATATCGGCACCCAGGCCTTCATCAAGGAAGAGAAGACCGAGTTCCGGGTAACCCTGGGCGACAAGTTGGAAACCCTGGGTGACAACCCCTTCGCAATGTGCGACATCGACAGCTTCTGCCAGGTGGTGGAAACCGAGTTTAACGGCACAGTCTACGATACCTTTGTGTATACCTACGACATCAGCGAAACCGTAAAGGTGATCGACGGCTCTCTGTACTGCAAGATCAAAACCGGTCTGGAGCTGATCACCTACGCAGGCATTAACCATGACAATGTGCAGGTGGCGGACGATACGGTGCGTATTACGGCCATGGCTTTTGCCGGTACCGATGCCAAGATGGTCACCCTGCCTTACACAGTTGCTGCCATCGGCCACAAGGCCTTCTATGACTGCAATAAGCTGGAGGTTGTGGTATTCCAGAGCTATGACGCACCTGTACTGGAAGAGGAATTTGACCCGGCTTACTACGAGTGCCTCGAGCACCTGCCCGGCTCCGGTGACTACGGCACCTATACGGATTACGATGGCACGGAAGTAAAGATCGAGCCCATGGGAATGCTGCCCTACTTCATGTGGAATGCAACCGGCGGCATGTACTCCAATGTGTACTACGGCGCAAACTTCGTAGACTATGTTGGCTATGTTTCCGACAAACTGATGATGATCCGTCCGGTCAACGGCCAGTATTACGGCAGCTACATTATGAATCAGTACTTTGACCGTACTCTGGATGGTGCCGCAGCGGCAGATGATGTGACCCTGGCGGCGATCCGGGCGATCAATGAGATCCCCGAGCGTGTTGTCTATGAGCACAAGGCCATCGTCGAGGCGGCCCGGGCTGCATACAACAAGATCGCAACGGTTGCACAGCAGGCGCTGGTCACCAACTATGATAAGCTGTTGCAGGCAGAGCAGAGAATCCTGGCCCTGACACCTGCGGGAGAAACCGTGCCCGTGGTAGAGGAGCAGCAGACTGCTGACTGGGGTCTGATCATCGGCATTATTGTGGGTGTGATCGTTCTGGCAGGCGGCGGTGTGGCAGCATTTTTCCTGCTGCGCAAGCGTAATGCGGCCTCTGCGGATGCGGAGAACGCAGAAGCAAAGAAGTTCGATCTGCGCCAATTCCTCCTGGGATTGAAAAAGCTGATCAAGCTGCCTGTCGCGAAAGCAAAGATAGATGAGACCGAGGAAGAAACGCCCTCTGCTCAGACAGAAGAAGAAACACCCTCCGAAGAATAAGGAATAGGGCAAAGCCGTAACCCAAATTGCGGCTTTGCCCACCGTGAAGGAAGATGCGCAATATGAAGCTGAATAGAAAAGGGATGTTGTTAGTCCTTCTGATCATATCGGTATTGCTTGTGGCAGCCGGCTGCGCCGCAACCAACAATCCGTACCGCACCAATGACGAAGAAGGCTACAACATCAGCATCAAATTTGATGCCAACGGTGGCTTTTTCACCACCAACACCTCCGTGATTGTGGACTCCTACAATTTGGCTGACCTGCCAAAGGACAGCAACGGAGATGCCCAGATCGCCTTGCTTGCACCCAATGATCCCCAACGGGACAAGGCGGCTTTCACAGCTGTGAAAAACGGTTATTTCCTGGCCGGCTGGTACGCCCAGCGAAACGGGGAAGGGGAGAACATCACTTACGCGGACAAATGGGATTTTGAAAACAGCACCTTTACCGTAAAGGCGGACGGCGATTATTCTGCCTCTGAGCCGGTACTGACGCTGTACGCAGCCTGGGTCCCGCTGTTTGAGATCGAGATCTACGACCTGAACTCCGGAACGAAGATCAACACCACTACCCTCAGTCCTTTGGATACGGATATGGAGCACATCCAGCTTCCGTCCTGGGATGAAAAGACGGGTGCGATGCTGCTGGGCAAGTTCCCCAAGTACGATGGCTACACCTGGGGCGATGTGTATCTGGATGCAGAAGGAACCCAAAAGGTGGAAGGCGCTGAGATCGCCCACCCCGGCAAGATCAATTATGCCGATGCCACCGCAGAGAACCCCACCATGAAGCTGTATGTGGATTACATGGAAGGGGAATGGTTCTATATCACATCGGCAAAGCAGCTGGCAAACAACGCCAGCGTCAGCGGCAATTATATCTTAGGCGCAGACCTGGACTTTACGGATCAGATCTGGCCCACAGCCTTCATGCACGGCAACTTTACCGGCACGATCGTGGGTAACGGCCATAAGATTAGCAATGTTTCCGTCACGCAAACGAATAATTCCAAGGTCAATACCGGCCTGTTCGGTCAGCTGACGGAAAAAGCTTCCATCAGCGATGTAACCTTTGAAAATACTACCCTGACCATTCAGGGCGGTACCCGTGTCACCGGCGCAAGCTTTGGCCTTCTGGCCGGCACAGTGTCGGACAATACGCAGATCACCGGCGTTGCCATTGATGGCGTGCTGCAAATCGAAGCGGATGCCTACTTTGGCACCGATGATTATGTGATCGGCCTTTTGTGCGGTACGGGCAGCCTTGAAATGGATGACTCCAATATCACCTGCGTGCTGATCGGGGAGAATCCCCAGGGTATCACCGTAACGGTGGAAAACGGCAAGGTCATTTTGGGTATTAAGGAATAAATCGAGAGCCAAAAACTTTATGTAAGGAGCAATACTATGAAAAAGAAAATCATTTCTTTGCTGCTGTGCCTTGCCATGTGCGTGGGTATGGTAGCAAGCCTGGCGGGCTGTAACCCCCAGAAGATCGACGCGTTGGTCATCATGTCTGAGCAGCTGGACGGTCTGTTTAACCCCTTCTTCTCCACCTCCGCACCGGACGGCACTATCGTGGGCATGACCCAGATCGGTATGCTGTCTTCCAAGTATGTAAACGGCGATGTGCAGGTTGCATACGGCGACAATGAAGCTGTAGTCACCAAGGATTACAGCATCGTCGAAAACGATGACGGCACCGTTACATACACCTTCGTTCTGAAAAACGGCATCAAATTCTCCGACGGTCACCCCCTGACCATGGAAGACGTGCTGTTTAACTACTATGTCTACCTGGATCCTGTTTACACCGGTTCCAATACCCTGTATTCCACCGATATCATCGGCCTGGACGAGTACCGCACCCAGACTGTGGGCTCCTCCGGCGACAGCGATGACCTGATCTCCAACCAGGCTGCGGCCAGAGCCCAGATCCGCCTGATGGAGTTGGTGTCCCTGTATCAGGCAAAGAGAAAGGCATCCTCCACCAGCGAGGTTTCCATTGCAGACATGAAGGCTGCCATCAATGCCCACTCCCTGTCCTCCGGCTACAAGTCCGCGATCTCCAACAACCCTGCCGCAGTCTCCAACGCCGACCTGCTCAAAGACTATGAGCGCGCTCTGGAGCTGTTCAAGGAAGAGTTGGGCAGAGACTACCTCAGCGCCCAGGAATCCTACACTGACGCACCCTACAATGCCCACGCAGAGTTCAGCGATGAGATCTTCTGCTTCCTGTTCACCGAGGGTTATGTCTCTGTTGAATACGCAGAAAGCGCCGACGGCAAGAAGGATCGCACCAAGATCGAAAAGCTGACCAAGAATTACCCCGGTACCATCACCACCAAGGAAGCCGCCATCGACTATGTCTACAATGACAAGGTCAGCACTGCCCTGGATGAGATCATGCTGTACTGGGCAACCGGTACCACCCTCACCACCGAGTACACCGCAAAGGCAAAGGAAGTCGTCCTCTACGAAAATGTAGGCGCCGACGGCACCCTGGCTGTTCAGAACATCTCCGGCATCGTTTCCCTGGGCCACACCGACAAGGCCGGCTCCAAGGTCACTGTCAACAGCACTGAGTACACCGTTGCTTCCGGCCACAATGCCGACGGCACCGTTACCAAGCCCGACAGCGAATATGATGTTCTGCAGATCACCATTGACGGCGTTGACCCCAAGGCGATCTGGAACTTTGCAGTGACCGTTGCTCCTCAGCACTACTACGGCGAGGGCAGCAAGGTTGCCATGGACATTGAAAACAACAAGTTTGGCGTGGAATTCGCAAGCTTTGACTTCATGTCCGACATTATTCAGTCCCCCCGGAACGTGAAGCTGCCCATGGGTGCAGGTCCTTACAAGGTCACCGACAGCTCCAACAGCGATAACCCCGGCGAGAACAATTTCTACAAGGACAATGTTGTCTACTTCAAGGCCAACGGTAACTTCAGCACCACCGGCGCAGGCATCAACAATGCCAAGATCGAAAAGGTTCGCTATCAGGTGGTCAGCTCCAACAATGCCATCACTGCTCTGGAAAGCGGCGATGTCCACTACATTTCCCCCGCGCTGACCAATGCCAACTACGAAAAGCTGCAAAGCATGGAAAGCAAGGGCTTCAAGATGCTGTCCACCGATCAGCTGGGCTACGGCTACATCGGCGTGAACGCTGCCAAGATCAACGACATCAACCTGCGTAAGGCCATTATGTGCGCCATGAACACCTCTCTGGCCCTGGACTACTACCGCGCCGGTACCGCAGAGCAGATCTACTGGAATATGTCCAAGGTCTCCTGGGCTTACCCCAAGGGCTCTGCTGCCACCGATAACGGTAAGGATTACCCCCAGATGGGCACCTGGAACGAGGATGTCGCCCGGTCCAACATCAAGAAGTACATGGAAGCTGCCGGTGTCAGCGCCGGTGACAGCGATCTGCGGATCACCTTCACCATCGCAGGCTCCACATTGCAGGATCACCCCACCTACAAGGTCTTCCGTGATGCTGCGACTCTGCTGAACGATATGGGTTGGGAAATCAGCGTTGTCTGTGATACTCAGGCTCTGACCAAGATCAGCACCGGTTCTCTGGCTGTTTGGGCGGCTGCATGGTCCTCTGCTCTGGACCCCGATATGTATCAGGTCTACCACAAGGATTCCTCTGCAACCTCCACACTGGCATGGGGCTACAACCACCTGCGCAACAGCGGCTCTGCCGAAGAGACTCAGATCCTCAACGAGCTGTCCGACCTGATCGATCAGGCCCGTGAAACCAATGACCAGAGCGTCCGTGCCGAGCTGTACGAGCAGGCAATGGGCTATGTGCTGGATCTGGCTGTGGAACTGCCCGTCTATCAGCGTGATGTTCTCTACGCATATAACACCAAGGTCATCAATTCCAATACCATCTCCTCCGAGATCAATCCCTATTCTTCTCCTCTGGACCGTATTTGGGAGTTGGAATTTGCAGGCTGATAAAGGTTGTGTCAAAGTATGTTAAAGTACATTCTTAAGAGATTAGGATATTCTGTCTTAGTTCTTCTTGGCGTTTCTCTGATCATCTACTTTCTGACCAGACTGATGCCGATCGACTTTGTCCGTGACAAGGTCAACTCCATCCAAACCTCCGGCGCCACCGTCTCTGCGGAGATGGTGGACGCCATGTACAAGTCCTACGGCCTCAGCGCCGATGCCGGCTTTGCCGACATTATGGCGGGTTATTTCAACTGGCTGGGGGATTTGCTCAGACTGGATCTGGGTACCAGCTTCAAGTACGGCATCCCGGTGGCTGAAAAGATCGCCATGCATATGGGAACTTCCTTTGCCATCGCGTTGATCGCAACGATTTTCGAATTCATGATCGCGATCCCTCTGGGTATTACGGCGGCGACCCACCAGTACAGCCTCCGGGACTATGTGGTTACCATCCTGGTTATGGTGGGCATCAGCCTTCCGGCCTTCTTCTTCGGCAATATCCTTCGGGGCATATTCGGAGATGGCGGTCTGGGCTGGTTCCCGTCCCTGGGCTTGCAGTCTGCGGGCGCGTCTCTCAGCGGTATCGACCTGCTGCTGGACTATGCCCACCATGTGTTCCTGCCGGTACTGACAGTTGTGATACTGTCCATCGGTGCCCGTATGCGCATGACCCGTACCAATATGCTGGAAGTGCTGAATTCTGACTACATCCGTACCGCCCGTGCAAAGGGCCTGGCAGAAAAGGTGGTCATCAACAAGCATGCCTTCCGCAATACCATGATCCCCCTGGTCACAAGCCTGGCAGGTTTGCTGCCCAGCCTGTTCTCCGGCGCGATCATCACGGAGCAGGTCTTTGACCTGCCCGGTATCGGTAATATTGCGTTGCAGGCCATGAACGCCGGTGATATTCCCTTTATCATGGGCTACAATATGTTCCTGGCGCTGCTGAGCGTTCTGGGTGTGCTCCTTGCCGACCTGATGTATGGCCTTGTAGACCCCAGAGTCAAATTGGAGTGAGGAGGGGTACCGTGGAAAAACTGAAAAACGAAGAAACTGTTTCCCGGGAAACTGTGGACACGGAATTGCCCCATGACAAAAATGTGCGCTTGATGTCGCCTACTCAGATGCTGCTGCGGCGTTTCTTCCGCAGTAAGCTCAGCATCATTGGCCTTGTGATGGTCATTGGTCTGTTTATGTTCAGCTTCCTCGGCCCCTTTGTTTATACCCAGTGGGGCGAAACGGATCTGGACGAAAGCGGCAAGATGGAGTATACCACCGATGTTGTCACCTATACGGTTGACGGCGTGGAGTACACCCTCCATCAAACCGTGGAGAAGACCATGAAGGATAACTTCCTGGCCGCCCCATCTGCGGAGCATCCTCTGGGCACTGATAACCAGGGCTACGATGTACTGGCCCGGCTGATGTACGGCGGCAGAGTTTCCCTGATCGTCAGCTTTATGACCGTTATTCTGCTGACTGTACTGGGTGTTATCATCGGCGGCATTGCCGGTTATTTCGGCGGCGCGGTGGATAACATCATCATGCGTATCTGTGATATTCTGATGTGCCTGCCCGGTATTCCCATTCTGCTGATCATCAGCTCCGCTATGGACGGCTGGGTCTCCTTAGGATGGGTAGAAGAGGGGATGCGTATCTACATTCTGATGCTGTTTTTGACCATGATCTCCTGGCCCGGCACTGCCCGGCTGGTAAGAGGTCAGATCCTGAGCCTTCGGGAGCAGGAATACATGGTGGCGGCAGAGGCGATGGGCTTCTCCACCGGCAGAAAGATCTTCAAGCATCTTGTGCCTAATGTGATGCCCCAGCTGATCGTGCAGATGAGTCTGTCCCTTGGCAGCATGATCCTGTACGAAGCGACCCTGTCTTACCTCAATATGGGTATCAAGGCACCCTATACCGCATGGGGTTCCATGATCAATATCATCACCACCGATCCCAACATCTTGCAGAATTATCTCAATGTCTGGGTTCCGGCCGGTGTGTGCATTGTGATTGCGGTTTTGGGCTTTAACTTCGTAGGCGACGGCCTGCGTGATGCCCTGGATCCCAAGGGAAGGAGATAACTTATGAGCAAAAAGGAAAAAAGTTATCTGACCGGCAGGGAAATCCGGGCAATTGCCAAGGAAAACGCAAAGACCATCAAGCGTTTGGAGGCCTATAAAAACCGCAAGGCGGAGGAATCTGAGTTTTTGACCCAGATGCAGGACGATGCCAACATTTTGGAGATCGACGATCTGCATACCTACTTCTTCACGGAGCAGGGCGTGGTCAAAGCCGTCAACGGCGTGTCTTACAGCGTCCCCAAGAATGCTGTGGTGGGTGTCGTTGGCGAGTCCGGCTGCGGCAAGAGCGTAACATCCATGTCCGTTATGCGCCTGATCCAGGGCCCTGCGGGACAGATCGTGGACGGCTCTATCCGCTTCAAGTCCCATGAGTATAAGCGCAACGAAAAGGGCGAGCCTGTGAAAAACGAAAACGGCGACTATGAAATGGTAGACAAGATCTATGACATCGCCAAAATGCCCATTTCCGAGATCCATCGGATCCGTGGCAAGCAGGTGGCCATGATCTTCCAGGAGCCCATGACATCCCTGAACCCGGTGTTTACCATCGGTCAGCAGCTGGATGAGGTGTCCTTCATACACATCCCCGGTGCCACCAAGGAGCTGGCGCGGGCGAAAACGGAGGAGATGCTTCGTTTGGTGGGCATCATCCCCGAAAATGTTTACAATGCGTTTCCCCACGAACTGTCCGGCGGTATGCGGCAGAGAGTAATGATCGCCATGGCTCTGGCAGCAGAGCCCCGGCTAATCATTGCCGATGAGCCCACCACCGCGCTGGATGTGACCATCCAGGCACAGATCCTGGATCTGTTGCAGGATATTAAGAACAAGATCGACGGCTCCATTCTGCTGATCACCCACGACTTGGGCGTTATCGCAGAAATGGCGGACTTCGTGGTGGTTATGTACGCCGGCAAGGTGATCGAGCAGGGAACGGTCTATGAGATTTTCCAGAATCCGCTGCATCCTTACACGGTGGGTCTGCAAAAATCCAAGCCTACCATGAGCCTTGACGACGGCACGGAGCTGTACAACATCCCCGGCAATGTTCCCAACTCGGTGAATATGCCCAACCACTGCTATTTCAAGGAACGCTGCGCCAAGTGCACCGCTAAGTGCTCCGGCGACTATCCCGGTATGATCCAGGTAAGCCCCACCCATTTCGTGGCGTGCCATCTTTACAGCGAGGAGGATTCAAACAATGGCTGAAGAAATTTTGAATGCTCCGGTGTACGATGACGCCGCTTTGGAAAAGGAATATCTGGAAAAGCGGAAGGCACAGATCGAAGAGGATTTCAAAAAGCCCTTTGATCCGGATGTGGTGCTGGAAGTGCGCCATCTGCGCAAGTGCTTCCCAATGAAGAAGACCGTCACCGGTAAGGTTACCAAGGAATTGGTGGCTGTGGACGATATCTCCTTCAAGCTGAAAGCAGGCGAGACTTTGGGTATCGTTGGCGAATCCGGCTGCGGCAAGACTACCAGCGGCAGAGCGATTCTGAAGCTCCACGAGCCCACCGGCGGCCAGATCATTTTCAACGGCAAGGACATTACTCACTACAATTCTGCGCAAATGCGTGCAATCCGTAAGGAAATGCAGATCATTTTCCAGGATCCCTATTCATCCCTGCCCCCCAGAAGCACCGTTGGCGGCATCCTCAGCGAGCCCGTTGAGGTCCACAAGATCGTGCCCAAGGATCAGGTGAAGGATTATGTCTTGGAGCTGATGGATAAATGCGGCCTGCGGGATTATTACTACGAGCGCTACCCCCATGAATTTTCTGGTGGTCAGCGTCAGAGAATTTGCATCGCAAGAGCGCTGTCTGTCAACCCCAAGCTGGTCATTTGCGATGAGCCGGTTTCCGCGCTGGATGTTTCTATTCAGGCGCAGATCATCAACCTGCTGAAAAAGCTCCAGAGGGAGCGGAATTTGGCATATATCTTCATTTCTCACGATTTGAGCGTGGTTAAGTTCATCTCTGATAAAATCGGCGTCATGTACCTGGGCGCCATGATGGAATTTGGCACAAAGGAAGATATTTTCCGCAATCCGCTGCATCCGTACACCAAGGCGCTGTTTTCTGCCATTCCCAACCCGGATCCCACAGTAAAAACCGAGCGGATCAAGCTGGAAGGGGATATTCCCAGTCCTGCCAATCCGCCCAAGGGCTGCCGCTTCCACACCCGTTGCCCCTATGCAAAGGAAGTGTGCAAGCATGTGCCGCCCCAATACAAGGAGTATGAGGAAGGCCACTTTGCTGCCTGCCATCTACTGGACGGAGAATAAGGATGGGCAAGAAAAAAGAAAAGGTCACTTACATTGACGATGGGAGGTCGCTGGCGGACATGTCCGGCGTTTCCGGCCCCCGGTTGACCCGGAATCCTATGAAGCCGGCACCCCGGTTTAAGGAGGCATGGGCGACCTACTGGAACGCCGTGAAAATGATGTTTCTGCCAATGCTGGCCGTGATCGGTGCACTGGTACTCATCTACGGCGTGATGTATCTGCTTTTCTCCCTGGCTGCATAAGTAAACCGCAAGTCCTTTCGGACTTGCGGTTTTTTGAGGTCTATTTCCTTTTCTTCCTTATCAGCACTACCGTGACACTGGCGGCAACAGCTACCACAGCCACTACGATCAGAATAATGGCTATCGGATCTGCGCCTTCCTTGTCAGCGGGAACAGGCTTGATAGTAGTGGTGTCCGACTGCGTAGTGGATGGGGCGTCGGTTGTTGGTGGCGTAGTCGTGTCCGTCTGTTGTTCTGTTTCACCGCAAAGGGTGCAGACACGCTCTGCCGGACCTTCCGTTTGTGTCCATTCTCCGAAACTATGGCCACTGGCAGGAATTACCTCTTGAGCTTGCAGAATGGCATCGCAATTGGCACATTTCGTGCCATCGGTCAGGCCGTCCTCTGTACAGGTCGCGCTTTTTCCGGTGATTATCTGTTCCGTATGGCTTGTGCAGAACTTGCTTCCGCAGTCGTCGCAAATGGAATCGTTGTTCTTATCCGTGTGCTTCTTCATGGGGATGTCTTTGGATTCGTATTTTTCGCAGTTTTTACAATCCCTGCGTTCAATGCCCTTGCTTGTAAAGGTAGCTTCTCTTGCAACATACCATGCACCATAGGAATGGCCGCTGGCTTTTACAGGATCTACTTGACGGATTTCTTTGCAGACAGAGCAGGTGTATTGCGTGTAGCCGTTTGCAGTGCAGGTGGGGGAGACTACTTCGGTTATCAACTCATTGCCGGTGCAGTTGAAGTGGACCGGTTGGCGATTCAGTGCGAGAGAATCAGAAGGATCAAAGGGAATACTATTCCATTGACTCTCTGTGCCTTTGAACCAGACGTGCCATACATTATAGAAAGCGTGAAATCCGACCTCTTGAATGCTTGCCGGAAGAATAACCAATCTATAGTTTGAACAGTAATCAAAAGCTTTACTTTCAATAGAAATCAAACTATCCGGGAAACTGATATTCTGTAGATTATTGCAACCTGCAAAAGCACTCTCGCCAATGGTCTGCAACCCTTGACCAAAAACCAGGGTTGTCAATGCGTCACAGTCTGAAAATGCACTGTTTGCAATCTGTGTAATGCCATCTGGAAAAGAAATCCGATTTAATTTGCTACACTGATAAAAGGCGTACATACCAATGGAGGTTGTGCCTTTGTTAATCGTCACACTGGTTAAACTTGAGCAGTTACTAAAGGCAGAATCTTCAATTGCGGATACGTTACCGGGAATCGTTATACTGGTTAAACTACTGCAGTAGCTGAATGTCCCTCCATTAATCTTGGGGAGGCCCGAGCCAAGGGTTACACTGGTTAGGGAGGTGCAGTATGCAAATGCATGACCACCCAGATTTGTCACATTATCAGGTATTACAATTGTTTTCAAACTCTTGCAACTTTGAAAGGCATCAGCACCAATGCTTGTTACCTTATTGCCTATAATTACCTTGGATAACTTCAAACACTGCACGAAGGCGTTGTTTCCAATTGTAGTTAGACTGTTCGGAAGTTCAATATTACTTAGTTCACAGCATAGTTGGAACGCCTTGGCGCCGATATGTGTTAAATTCTGGGAGAGTGTAACATTCGTTAGTTTCTGGCACCCTGAAAAAGCGGACTCGCCAATGGAGATGACAGAATCGCCCATTATAACTTTGGTGAGATTCTCCAAGCCTGCGAAAGCACTCTTTGACACGGAGGTAATCTCGTTACCAATTAAGATGGTTTTGATATTGGAGCGCTTTTCTTTCCAAGGGGCAGGGGTTGTGTTATTAAATTGGGGCATTTCGCCGGCACCGGAGATTGTCAGTGTACCCTCATCATCCAAAGTCCATGTCAGATTATCCCCAATGGTTCCGCTGCTGGGAGCTTCGGCGCGGGCGTTGCTTGGAGCAAGGGTAAAAACAACAATACACAGAGCAAATGCCAAAACCATGGAAAATATTCGGGTTTTCTTCATGAAAATCACCCCTTACTTTTGTATTTTTTGAATGCAAAGATCAAGAAGGATACTACCATACCAATCAGGACGGAAACGACCGCAATGATAACCACCGGAATCCAAGGCGCAGAAGAGGAGTCCTCTTGCGGATCCGGTTCTGTCGGAACAGGGTCACTTGGTGTAATTGGTTGTGTTTCATCCGGTACAGAGGGAGAGGTTGCCGGAGGCGTACTGGCAACCGGTTGAGAGGGCTCTGTTGCCGGGGGCGTACTGGGTTCGGATGTTGGTGGCTCGGTGGAAGCATTGAGCTTTGCAATCGTCTTCTGTTCTGAAGCACCGCAGACTTTACAGGTGCGTTTGGACAGACCTTCTTTTTCTGCGGTGGGGGCATTTACCGTGGTCCATGCGCTGTAACTGTGATCCGCAAGGGGGAGTTCTCCCTCCGGATCCACAGTTTCCCGGCATACGATACACCATGTCTCGCTGCGCCAGCCCGTTTCTTTGCAGGTGGGGGTTTTGATTACTTCCCAGCGCAGGTCATGGCGACCCATGCAATCGGGAACATAGTCGAAATAATAGCCCAAAGCATGAATTGCCGCATTTTTCCACTCTGACAAATAGCCCGGATAATAGACGGTGACGGACCCTACTTGGGCAACGCCGCTGCCTACTTCGGGCGGTAGCCCCAGAAAGGTGATTTTGGTCAGGCTGGAACAATAGGAGAATGTGCCACCACCCATTTTTTTAACACTGGCAGGAATGGTAATCTCGGTGATACTGGAGCTGAAAAAGGCGTTCGTTTTGATTTCCTCTATGCTGTTTCCGAGAGTTACCGTTTTTAGATTCTTGCAAAAAGCAAAGGCATATTCTTCAATGAGTTTTACTGTATCGGGGATCGTAACGGAAGTAACCTTTCCCTCATAAAATGCATCCCGACCGATTGTAAGCGCCCCTGTGGGCACGGTGTATGCCCCTGCATAGGCCGGTGCAACGACTTCCAGTTTTTTGGTCTTTTTGTTATACAAACCATTATCGTGAACTTCCCAGGTGGAGTTATTTTTGCTGATGGTGAAGGTGGTTAAATTGGCGCAATCCCCAAAGACCGTGTAAGTGATATCGGAAAGTTTTGCGCCAAAGTGAATGGCTTGCAGGTTGGAGCAGTTTGCGAAGGCATCATCTTCAATTGTTTTGACAGAATCCGGAATGACCAAGGTTTGAATGCCTGTACAGCTGTTAAATGCGCTGCGACCGATAATTTCCAGTCCTGCGTTCAACTGAATATCCGTTAAAGCGATACAGCGGTTGAATGCAAGATCGTCTATTTCTTTCAGGCTTTTTGGGAACGCTATGGTGCGCAGCTGGGTACAGCCATTAAATGTGCTATACCCAATTTTGGTGATCCGGTCATGCAGGATCACCTCCCGAAGGGATGTGCAGCTTGAGAATACACGCTCCGGAACAACGGTAAGGGTTTTCGGAATGGTGACGGATTGCAGCCCGGAATTCTGAAAGGCATAGCTGTCAATGGATGTGACACGGCTTATATTTATGGCAGTGAGTGCATGACAGCTATCAAAAGCGTATTCGCCAATGGAGGTGATGTGGCTCAGATCAATGGTTTTCAGAGCAACACAAGTCTGGAAGGCACATCTTCCGATACTGGTCAAGCTTGTAGGCAAAACCACCTCTGTCAAATTACGCAGACTGGAAAAAGTGTCTGCGCCAATACCGGTAATGCCCTCACCGATGACGATCTTTTTTACATCCTTGGGATAGTTTCCCCAAGGCTGATAGGAGCGATTTACAGTGATTTCTCCAGTGCCGGTCAGAGTGATAGTGCCGGTTGCTGTGTCAAACGCATAGGTAATTTCCGGATTCCAGCCCTCTTCCCACTGTTCGGCAGCCTGAGCATCTGGCGCAAAGGTTACAAGCAGTAAGCAAAACAGGGAAAGAATACCTAAAAATATACGATGTTTCATATTTTCTCTCCTTTATAGGGTCAAGGAAGATGATCTTACAGGAATTCTTCGAAGGGGTAATTCGAGTAATTCTCTACGGTTTCGATTTCACCGCACTCCGTGAAAATGGGCGCCGATGCAGTAATTGTTTCGCCCAACACCACATGCTTCAGCTGTTTGCAAGAACGGAAAGCATTCGGCAATATCTCCTCAATGCTTCCTTGCAAAACCACTGTTTTCAACCGCCAGCAATTATAGAAGGCATAGCGACCGATGACCTTTAAACTGGAAGGTGCAGTAAAGCTGTTGATGGCTGTGGAGGAAAATGCATAGGATCCAATTTCCGTCAAATTAGAACCGTAGGCAAATTCTACTTTGGTCAGCGCAAGGCATCTGCTGAAAGCGCTGGATTCGATCATAGTTACGCTAGCTGGGATCTGAATATACTGTAGGCGGTCACAACCATAAAAGGCATATTCGCCAATCGTCTTTATGGACTCACACAAATAGACCTCTGTCAGGTTATCAAGATCCTGAAAGGATTCTTCTGAAACCATGGTACAGCCCTCAGTCATAACGACCTTGGTAATCAAGTCAGCATACTTTTTCCAGCGGTCCGTGTCGCTGCTTGAATACTGGGCAGTACCATAGATGGTTAAAGTGCCGTCGCTGGTCAGCTGGAAGGTGCGGCGGGCTTGCAAATCATTGCCCCAGGCAACGACGGAAACAGACGGTTGAGTCGCAGGGGGATTCGTAGCAGGCGGATTGGTCGCAGGCGGTTGTGTTTGCGGAGGCGCGGTGGTCGATGGGGCGGTGGTAACAGGGGTTGTAGCCGGCGGCGTTGTTCCCGTAGAGCCTGTGGGCTGCGTTGCAGGAATCTCCAAGGTGGGCTCCGGCTCTGCCTTTGCTGCCGGGGATGTCAGAAAGCAGAATGCCACAAATACTACCAGTGCAACCGCAAAAGCTGTCAGCCAATAACCATAGGGATGGTAAGCCAGCACATTGCGGATGCGCTGCTTCAAATCCACCTCTCCAAAGGCAACCGGGCATTCCAGAATGCCGAAACGGCGCTTTTCACTATTGAGCAGCGCCTGAGAATAGGCCTTGCGTTCCTGTACATCCATGGAACGGATGACGCGCTCATCGCAGGTGATCTCAATATCTCTGCACAGCAGGGCATAACCGATCCAAACCAGTGGATTATACCAATGCAGGGCCACACAAAGCACACCCAGCAGCTTCCACCAGTGGTCTAATCGTTGAATGTGGATGCGTTCGTGGGCAAGGATGAATGTCCGGTCCTGTTCTTTTAGTCCCGTGGGCAGATAGATCCTGGGTTTCAGATAACCCAGCAGAAATGCACCGCTGATATGCTCGCTTTCCATCACGCCGTCCTCATATTGGATGGCTGTGCGAATTCGATGCTTTAAAACTATGTAAGAAATAACGCAGTACAGCAAAATGCCGGCCATTACCGTGACCCATGCCACGGACAGTATCTGCGCCCAATCCAAAGAGGGAAGTGTCGTTTCCGATTCGGGGGCAGGGGATTCCGGAATGACCGGAGTATCCTGAGACGGAAGCTGGGGTTCCACATCCACATCCGGCTCATCTGTATCCGGCAACACCTCCGGAGGGGTAAATTCCGGTTGCGATTGTTGCTCCAAAATATAATTTTCCAAAGGTTCATAGCTTGGCTGTAAACTGAATTGGCTTTCAATATGGAAAGGCAGCAAAAGGCGAATGGCAGCCAACAACCATAATGTACACAAAATACGCCGGGGAACTCTTCGGAAAATCGGCCGCAGCAGCAATCCCACCAGGATGATCACACTACCGGAAATACCTGCGTTCAGATAAATCAAGAACAGGTTTTTCATGGCGATCACCCCTTATACTGCTCAATGAGCTCCTCCAATTGTGCAACATCGCTGGGGGTCAGGCGTTTGCTGTTGGCAAATGCCGCAATGAAGGCCGGGACGGAACCTTCAAAAGTTTTTTCCATCATTTCCTCCATTTCCGCTTGCTGGACCTGCTCTTTGGTCACAAGGGTGGAAACGATGGTGTTTTCGTTTTTCAGCACGCCCCGTTCTGACAGGCGGCGGATCACCGTATAGGTGGTAGGGCGGGACCAGCCCAATTGCTCCTTGCACAGAGCGGCCAGACGGGTACTGTTGATGGGTTCGTGTTCCCAAAGGATCAAACAAAACCGGTATTCGCTGTTAAATATTTTCGGAATATTCATAATATGTTCCTCCTTTTAGTTTAACGCATTAAACCTATTGGTAGTTTAACACATTAAACCAACCTTGTCAAGCCAGACAGACGATAAAATTACATTTTTCACATACACATGAAATATCAGCCGTCTTGATATGTACCTGTTGTTTCAAGGGCGTCGTACCGTTGCAATGGGGCATGTGGTAACTCTAAACAAAACATAACAGCCGGAGAGCATTGCCCTCCGACTGCTTGCTGCATATAAATATTACTTTCCTCTCTTCTTATAGTCCTCGTCCACACTGCGTTTCCACTCCTTGCTCATGGGGCGGGAAGCGCGGACGCTGCAAACAGCCTCGCTGACCGCTTGGTAGACCACAGCGGTGCCCAGAGTATCGGCATGGTAATTAGCGGCGCATTCCGGGCGGATACCGAAACGGGCGGCCTCCTTGGCGGCATCGATGTTGGCACCCAGGAAAAGGAACTCCCAGCCGTATTTGTCCTTCTGACGCTCGATCATGGCTTTCAGCCGTTCGTAGGAGTATTCCCGGCTGGCGTTCTCCATGCCGTCGGTGGTAATGACAAACAGGGTTTTTTCGGGACGGTCTTCATCCCGCGCGTACTTGTGGACATTGCCAATATGGTGAATGGCCTTGCCAACAGCGTCCAGCAGGGCCGTGGAGCCCCGTACATAGTATTCTTTGCGAGTCATGGGTTGGATGTCCTGCAGGTTAATACGGTCGTGGATGACCTCCCGGGCGTTGTCAAACAGGACAGTGGAAACGAGGGCCTCGCCCGGTTCCTTTTTCTGCTTTTCGATCATGGCGTTGAAGCCGCCGATGGTGTCGTCCTCCAGACCGCTCATAGAGCCGCTGCGATCCAGGATAAAAACCAGTTCTGTCAAATTCTTCTTCATAAAAATTCCTCCTATAGTGTGTTGTGTTTTTTGCTTACACCCACATTATAGGAGGTTTTTTGTTTCAAATGGTCAACTGTGAGGGGACTTTTTAAGCTTCCAGTAACGCGATCGCTTCCTGATACTTCTCCACTCGTTTTATAGCCCGGTCATCCACATAATTCAGCCGGGTCAAGTCGCTGTTATGGCGCAAATCCGCCAATTTGACCGCCCGTGCAACGGGATTGCTTTTCAACCTGGCCACATAATCAAGATACGGTGTGTTATCCTCATGCGTTAATAAAGCTAACGCATCCAGCACCGCTTCCGGGAAACCTATTTTGCGCAAATCATCCAACGTATAGGTCGTATCTTCCAAAACATCATGCAGCAATGCCGCCACAGTGGATAACTCATCCTTCATTTGTTCTGCAAGGTGGAATGGGTGGAGCACATAAGGAAGCCCACTTTTGTCCACCTGATTTTTGTGTGCCTCGAAGCAAAGTCGGATCGCTTTTTTTGTCAGGTCTGTGTATATCATCCTTATACCCCTAGTAATGCTTGATCAAATTCATACAATGCCAGATTGATTTCAACAACATTGAAATTGCGTTGCTCAATAAAATAACGGATAATTAAATCAAATTTGCTGCTGTTGGTCAGGGCGTAGCCTGCTCTGCCGATCAGATCCTTGGTTTCTTCCAAATTCAATTCCAAGGCAAGGGCCAGAGCAATGGCAGTGGGCTTTGTAGGCTTATACGCCGGATTGTTGCGGATCTTGGAGAAGTGCTGCTTGGAAATGTTGGCTTTTTTATAGATCTCCGAATCCTTTTTACCGGTCTTGTCGATCAGCTTCAACAGAGTTTCTGTGAAACCTGCATCTGCCTGCTTGAGCATATCTTCCAAGGACATTGCTTTGGATACTGCCATAGGCGCACGGGGAAGAAACTCCTCCTGTAAACATCTGCTTTCGCAGATCTCTATGTCCCGGCGACGGCAGATAGACTCGCGACACTCATCCACATCATAGGACAGGGTATCATAGAGGTCCACATAATGCTGATCTATGTAACTGGCTACGCCCTGAAACAGTTTTTCCGACAGGCGATAGGAAGTTTGGTCAAACACGACCAGGTAAATCTGCATCTCATGCTCCAGGAGAAAGGTACTGAAGGCGTTGATGGCAATTTGCAGAGCTTTGTCCTTGGGGAAACCGTAGGTGCCCGTGGAAATCAGCGGAAAGGCAATGGACTGACAGTTATGCTTCAATGCCAGACGCAGGGCGTTCTCGTAGCAGCTACGCAGGAGCGTTTCTTCCCCTTGGAAGCCGTCCACCCAGACAGGGCCAACGGTATGGATCACATACTTAGCAGGAAGATCATAGGCAGGGGTGATGTCCGCACAGCCACGGGAGATATCTCCGATTTTCTGCCGGGCCTGCAAAAGATCCGGGCCGGCCTTTTCGTGAATGGCAGAATCCACACCCAGGCCAATCATAGGCCGGGGATTGGCGGTGTTCACAATGGCATCCACAGCCATTGCGGTTATGTCGTTCCGGACAATGGTAAAGGGCATTTTGCGTCTCCTTTTATGCAGTCAGTTTCTGAAAAAGCGCAAGAAACTCTTGGGTGCAGACCTCGAACCCGGTAAAACCGTATTCCGGTTGGGAAAGGATTTCGGGCGTGGGATCGATGATTTTGGCGTCCATAAGGTTGATGAATTCGTGGGCCAGGATCGCGTCGTCGATCTCAAATACCTGATCGTATTCGGCGGGGGAGAGAGGCTGGTCTAGAAACATCGCCCAAATGCAATCCTGTAAGGGTTCTTCGATTTCCAAATATCGGGGGAGCTCTGCCTTGACGGGTCTGGTCACATCGGACAAATACGCCTCGCTGGCATCGTGCAGCAAACACGCCAGCTGCACCCGTCGGGAATATCCGCGGGCTTCTGCTTCTTTTGCGCAGTTGATGCTGTGCCGGCATACGGAGTAGAAGGATTTGAAGTGCCCGTTGGCGCGGCACAGCATGGCCAGCGCATGGGCAATATCCTTGATATCGATCAATTCCGTGTCGGGATGCAGGGGGTCAAACATTTTGTGAGAACGGGTCATAATTTCGCTCATCGGTTCATCCGCCTTTCTTTTTATATGATTATTGTACAACTTCTTCTGCGTCGCGTCAATAATGTCCCGGGATTCCTATTGGAGAGATACGCAATATTTCAGCGCGAACATCTCAAATGCCATGGCCTCAGGAGGTGGACAGAATGAATACATATGGATAAAGTGGACTAAACAGCACCAAAATCACGAATAAAAATACATTATGTGTCAGTTGGTATACAGTGTTTCGTCGTAATTCAAGATTTATTCAAGATAAAAGTGTTGCGGGTAACGCAGGTGTTGCGGGCTACTCGCACAAGA
>SVLT01000023.1 GCA_015067845.1 Oscillospiraceae bacterium | reverse complement strand
CATGCCGCCCTTAATGGAGTGCATCTCACAGGGAGCGTAGCCGATGATCAGGGAAGGACCGTTGTAAGCTTCTGCCTCGCAGATAGCCTTGATGGTCTGAGCCTGGTTAGCGCCCATAGCGATCTGAGCAACATAAACATAGCCGTAGCTCATTGCGATCTCAGCCAGAGACTTCTTCTTGGTCTCCTTACCGGAAGCTGCGAACTGAGCAACCTGACCGATGTTGGAAGCCTTGGAAGCCTGACCGCCGGTGTTGGAGTAAACTTCGGTATCGAAGACGAAGATGTTGACGTCCTTGTTGGAAGCCAGAACGTGGTCAACACCGCCGAAGCCAATGTCGTATGCCCAGCCGTCGCCGCCGAAGATCCAAACGGACTTCTTGGACAGGTATTCCTTCTTGCTCAGGATCTCCTTAACGGTGTCGCAGCAGACCTTAGCTTCCAGGTTGGCGATCAGAGCCTTGGTAGCGGCCTTGTTGGCCTCGCCGTCGTTGAAGGTGTCCAGCCATGCCTGGCAAGCGGCCTTGCGCTCGTCGCAAGCGGTGGTCTCCATAACGGTGCGGACCTTGTTGGCCAGGGACTCACGGATGACTGCCTGAGCAGTGTACATACCCAAACCGTGCTCTGCGTTGTCCTCAAACAGGGAGTTTGCCCAAGCGGGGCCGTGGCCGTTTTCGTTGACGCAGTAGGGAGAGGTAGCAGCGGGGCCGCCCCAGATGGAGGAACAGCCTGTGGCATTGGAGATGTACATCCGATCGCCGAACAGCTGAGTTACCAGACGGGCGTAAGAAGTCTCAGCGCAACCAGCGCAGGAGCCGGAGAACTCCAGCAGGGGCTTCTTGAACTGAGAGCCCTTCACAGTGTTGTCCTGCATGTCTTCCTTAGTAGCAACCTTGGAAACCATGTAGTTGAAGACATCCTGCTGAGCCAGTTGAGTCTCCTGAGGAACCATGGTGATAGCCTGAGTGGGACATACGCCAACACAGACGCCGCAGCCCATGCAGTCCAGGGGAGAAACGGCCATGGTGTAGGAGTAAACGCCCTTGCCCTTACCAGCCTTGACAGGCACGATCTTTGCAGCAGCGGGAGCGGCAGCAGCCTCAGCCTCAGTCAGAGCGTAGGGACGGATGGTAGCGTGGGGGCAGACGTATGCACAGTTGTTACACTGGATACACTTGGTTGCATCCCACTCGGGAACGGTAACAGCAACACCGCGCTTCTCGTAAGCGGCAGCGCCCAGGGGGAACTGACCGTCAGCCAGATCCTCGAAAGCGGAGACGGGCAGGGAGTAGCCGTCCATCTTGCCAACGGGATTCAGGATGTTCTTAACGACCTTAACGGTATCGGCGGGTCCTTCCAGCTCCAGCTCAGCGGCAGCAGCCTCAGCATTTGCCCAAGCAGCGGGAACATCGATCTTCACATATGCGGTAGCACCGGCGTCGATGGCGTTCCAGTTCTTCTCAACCACGTCCATACCCTTCTTGGCGTAGGACTTCTCAGCAGCATCCTTCATGTACTTGACAGCATCCTCGGCGGGCATAACCTTAGCCAGGGAGAAGAATGCGGACTGCAGAATGGTATTGGTACGCTTGCCCATGCCGACCTTGATAGCCAGGTCGATGGCGTTGATGGTGTACAGCTGAATGTTGTTCTCAGCGATGTAACGCTTGGAAGCGGCATCCAGGTGATGCTCCAGCTCCTCCAGAGTCCACTGGCAGTTGATCAGGAACACGCCGCCGGGCTTAACGTCCTGAACGATCTTGAAGCCCTTGGTGATGTAGGAAGGGTTGTGGCAAGCCACGAAGTCAGCCTTGTTGATGTAGTAGGGGGACTTGATGGCATTGTCGCCGAAACGCAGGTGGGAAACGGTAACGCCACCGGTCTTCTTGGAGTCGTACTGGAAGTAAGCCTGCACGTACTTGTCGGTGTGGTCGCCGATGATCTTGATGGAGTTCTTGTTTGCACCGACGGTGCCGTCGCCGCCCAGACCCCAGAACTTGCACTCGATGGTGCCGGCTGCTGCGGTGTTGGGGGAGACCTTCTCAGGCAGGGACAGATTGGTCACATCGTCCACGATGCCCAGAGTAAACTCGTTCTTGGGAGCGTCCTTAGCCAGCTCTTCGAACACAGCAAAGACGGAAGCGGGGTGGGTATCCTTGGAACCCAGACCGTAACGGCCGCCAACGACGGTGATGTCGTTCTTACCGGCCTTGGCCAGAGCCATGACAACGTCCTGGTACAGAGGCTCGCCCTGAGAGCCGGGCTCCTTGGTGCGGTCCAGAACAGCGATCTTCTTAACGGAAGCGGGGATAGCGTCCAGCAGGTGCTTGCTGCTCCAGGGACGGAACAGACGGACCTTGACCAGACCGACCTTCTCGCCGTGAGCGTTCAGGTAGTCGATGACTTCCTCAGCAACGTCACAGAAAGAGCCCATGCAGACGATGATGCGGTCAGCATCGGGTGCGCCGTAGTAGTTGAACAGCTGGTAGTTGGTGCCCAGCTTCTCGTTGACCTTAGCCATGTACTTTTCCACAACTGCGGGCAGTGCGGTGTAGTACTTGTTGCAGGCCTCACGGTGCTGGAAGAAGATGTCGTCGTTTTCGTGAGAGCCACGCATTGCGGGACGCTCGGGGTTCAGGGAGTGCTTACGGAATGCTTCAACAGCATCCATGTTGCACATTTCCTTCAGGTCTTCGTAGTCCCAGATAGCGATCTTCTGGATCTCGTGGGAAGTACGGAAACCGTCGAAGAAGTTGATGAAGGGAACGCGGCCCTCGATGGAAGCCAGGTGTGCAACAGCGCCCAGGTCCATAACTTCCTGCACATTGGTCTCAGCCAGCATAGCAAAGCCGGTCTGACGGCAGGCGTAAACGTCGGAGTGGTCACCGAAGATGTTCAGAGCCTGAGCAGCAACAGTACGAGCGGAAACATGGAACACGCTGGGCAGCAGCTCGCCGGCGATCTTGTACATATTGGGGATCATCAGCAGCAGACCCTGGGATGCGGTGTAGGTGGTGGTCAGAGCACCGGCGGCCAGAGAACCGTGAACGGTACCTGCAGCACCGGCTTCGGACTGCATCTCGACGACCTTAACGGTATCGCCAAAGATGTTTTTGCGGCCGGCAGCGGACCACTGGTCCACATTGTCAGCCATGGGGCTGGAAGGGGTAATGGGGTAGATGCCAGCTACTTCTGTAAAGGCGTAGCTAACGTGGGCAGCAGCAGTATTGCCGTCCATTGTTTTGAATTTTCTTGCCAAAATGAAGTACCTCCTAAAAGTATTCAAATTTTTACCGCATATATGATAGCACTTCTTATTCGATTTGTAAAGTCAATTTATGCGGACTTTTGCGGAAAAATTGACAAAAAATTCCGCATCCGAAAATCAGGACGCGGAATTTTAGTCATAAGTGCATTTGCAGGATATGTCGCGGTCATTAGTAGTGAAGCACACTCGTAAACCAATGCAGCAAAACCAAGATTGAGCCAATCAGTATGACTACCTTCCCAAAGCCCGGCTCCATTCCATCGTCAGCTTCAAAGAGCAGGAAAGCGGAACTGTGATACAGTCCCAGCTGTCCTGCGAGTAATTCTAGCGCATAAAAGCCGTGAAATATCCAATCTAAGCTATGTCCGAAAATATCATCATTTGATGGCTTTGCATAAGAAAGACAAACGCAATATGTAAAGAAAATCCATGCGGCTACGGATAAAATGACAAAGATGACGGTGTATTTTTGTTTGCGTTTTTTTGTTTCCATTTTGTTTTTCCTTTCAATAGTCACCGGTATCGAGGTAATCTTGACAGATTGTGTTAAGTAGGTTTTCATATCGCCGACAACAAAGCGAAAACGAAAAGAGTTCGTGTCACGAGTATATACGGAATCCTTGCAAGCATAAAAACTGCTGAATGATACGCCTTTCATATATTAGATATTAAAACGGAGAAAACGTTACAAGAAAAATGTAGAATGATTTTATTATTGAAGTGGTGTTCTGACAAGGGAGCGCATCAAAGGACAACAGATTACACGCCTTTTTGCGGAATGATTGACATAATAATCCTCCCACCGCCATAAATGAGGTGGGAGGGTTATGATAAAGAACATTATTTCTCGAATCTAAGCATACCGCCAAGGAATTCTATGACTTCTTCGTGATCGATATCACTCCGGGAAGATGCAACATACCGTGCGTTTACAGAGAAGGTGTCTTCCTTGTACTGCTCGACCAGGATCGCAACTTGTTCAAAATCTTCAGTAAAGTACAAGTAAAAGAATTCATTGCCCGAATTGCCGGTGGCGCAATAAGTTGTCCAGTAGAGAATATCACCAAGAGGAAAAATAACACTGTCATTATGTTGGCGGAAGTCCGTATAACCGTCAAAAGGTTCAATGTACACATTCAGTCGATCATTTTGGAATAAGTATTCCTCAATGTTACCCTTGATAGCAACAGGAAATGTGTCGATCGGCTCACCTGCGGCATTCAGTTTGGTAACAGAGAGGCTGACATCCACAGGCGTTTTGGAGATCGGAATGTTGTGGAAAAAGGCGTGCGCTGCGCCATACAGAATCAACAGCACACAACAAACGACAAGACAGACAAAAAGAATCTTTTTAATGAGGTTCATTGCTTTCCGGAACATATTATCAACTCCTTCTAAAACAGGGGTGGATACGTACATCCAAATTATACCATTATATGGGAGTGGAGTCAAGTTTTTTGCAGTTATATGCGTATTGGAAAGGTACTTGTCTTTTTCGGGCAAATGCGTTACAATATGGAAAAACAGAGAAAGAGGGTCTTGGAATGATCTGCAGTATCCGCACATTGGGCATCACCGGCATCCGGGGCACCGGCGTGACGGCGGAGTGTTATATTTCCAACGGTCTGCCCGGGTTTGATATTGTCGGCTTGCCGGATGCGGCAGTTAAGGAAGCGCGGGAGCGCGTCCGCGCCGCGGCAAAGAATTCCGGAATGACCTTTCCTGCCAGCCGGATCACCGTGAACCTGGCACCGGCCAATCTGAAAAAAGCAGGCACCCATTACGACCTGCCGATATTATTAAGCATCTTGTGCGCCGCCGGGGCGATCCGCCGTCCCCGTTCCACCAGTGCTTTTTTGGGCGAGGTGAGTCTGGACGGCCAGTTGCGCCCCATTTCCGGCGTGCTGCCCATGGCATTGGCGGCTAAAAGAGAGGGCGTCAAGGCCCTGTTCGTGCCTGCGGAAAATGCAGCGGAAGCGACCCTGGCCCGTGGGCCGGAGGTCTATGGCATTCGCAATATTCGAGATCTGGCTGCAGCTCTGAATGGCGAAACAGTCTTACAGCCGGAACCCCTGTGGGAACCCACGCAATCGTCCGTTGGCGGTTTGGATTTCAAGGATGTTCTGGGCCAGGAGAATGTAAAGCGCGCGCTGGAAGTTGCCGCCGCCGGTTCTCATAATGTGTTGCTCATCGGCCCTCCCGGCTCCGGTAAAAGTATGCTGTCCAAACGGCTGCCCTCCATCTTGCCGGATATGACCTGGGATGAAGCGCTGGAAGTCAGTCAGATCTATTCTGTCATGGGTATGCTGACGGCAAAAGAGCCTTTGGTATCCCATCGTCCGTTCCGCTCGCCCCACCACACCATTTCCAATGCCGGTCTTGCCGGTGGCGGTACGAATCCCAAGCCCGGTGAGATCTCCATGGCACACAAAGGCGTGCTGTTTCTGGACGAGCTGCCGGAGTTCCGGAAGGATACATTGGATATGATGCGTCAGCCTTTGGAAGACGGTCAGGTGACCATTTCCCGTGTGTCCGGTGCGGTGACCTATCCTGCGGAATTCATGCTGGTTTGCGCCATGAACCCCTGCAAATGCGGCTGGTACGGCGATGCGTCCGGAAGATGCAACTGCTCTGAAATGGCGGTGCAGAATTACCGGGGACGGATCTCCGGGCCGCTGTTGGATCGCATTGATATTGTTGTGGAAGTTCCTGCGGTGCAGTTCGACGATCTGCGCACCAGAGCAGAGGCAGAACCCTCCCATGAGGTGAAAAAGCGAGTGGATGCCGCACGGCAACGTCAGCATGTCCGCTTTGGAAAGAACACCACCATGTGCAATGCCCGTATGGGCCCGGATGAAATGCGCAGCTTCTGCGAGCTGGACGAGGCAGGGGAGACCCTGATGAAGCAGGCCTTTGATGCCATGGGTCTGACTGCCCGGAGCTACGACAGAATTCTGAAAGTTGCCCGTACTGTTGCGGATTTGGACGGAAGCGACGAAATTCGCCCGGAGCATATTGCGGAAGCCATCCAGTACCGGGCTGTGAATTTGGGAAATCGATAATTGTGAGGTAAGACATGAACGAGATATTTTTGATGAAACTGGGCGAGATCGTGCTGAAAGGCGCGAACAAGCGCCAGTTTGAGAACAAACTGCGGCAGAATGTCCGCCGCAGAATGAAGCCCTACGGCAATTTTGATGTTTACATCATGCAGTCCACTGTCTATGTTGTCCCCGAGGACAGCGAAGCCGATGTGGACGGCGCATGGGATGCCTGCCACTCCATTTTCGGCGTGGTCAGCCTGTGCCGCTGCCGCCCCTGTGAAAAGGATCTGGATTCTATCTTTAATGCCATTGAGGAATACCTGGGCGAGGATCTGGACTGCGCCAAGAGCTTCAAGGTGGAGTCCAAGCGGTCGGACAAGCGGTTCCCCCTGACATCCATCGGTATTTCCCAGGAAATAGGCGGACGTTTGGCAGAAGCCCATCCCACAGTTGAGGTGGATGTCCATAACCCGGAATATACGGTTTACGTGGAAGTCCGTGATTTGGCGGCCTATGTCCACGGCCCGGCAGAGCCGGGTGCCGGCGGTCTGCCCACCGGCGTGGGAGGACGAGCCATGTGCTTACTGTCCGGAGGTATCGACTCTCCCGTGGCGGCCTATATGATCGCCAAGCGTGGCGTGGAGATCGAGTGTGTCCACTTCTTCTCCTATCCCTACACCTCCCAGCTTGCCAAGGACAAGGTGCTGGAGCTGGCGCGGATCGTGACAAAATACTCCGGTCGGATGACCGTGAACATCGTCTCCTTTACAGAAATTCAGGAAGCCATCCGGGACAACTGTCCGGAGGAGTATTTCACCCTCATCATGCGTCGGTTTATGATGGAAATTGCCCAAAGACTGGCAAAGCATGACGGCTGTGGCGCGCTGATCACTGGTGAAAATCTGGGTCAGGTGGCCAGCCAGACCATGGAGGCCATGGCAGTGACCGGCGCAGTAGTGGATATCCCCATTTTCATGCCCCTGGTTGGTATGGACAAGGAGGAGATCGTAACCATTTCCCGAAAGATTGGTGCTTTTGAAACCTCCATTTTGCCCTATGAGGATTGCTGTACCGTCTTTACCCCCAAGCATCCCAAGACAAAGCCCACCATCGGCCAGCTGATTCATGCCGAGTCCAAGCTGGATCGCCAGGCCATGATCGACAAGGCTGTGGAGACGGTGGAGCGCATTAAGGTGACCTATCATGACGAGCCGCGCATCTGAGGTGATCGCCCGGCTGCAGGGTAAGACCCTGGGGACGGCGGAAAGCTGCACCGGCGGCGGTATTGGTCATGCTCTGACGGCAGTACCCGGTGCGTCCAATGTGTATAACGGTGGTATCATCAGTTACTGCAACGAGATCAAGGCGAAGCTGCTGAATGTTTCTGAGGAGCTTTTGAACACCCATGGCGCGGTGTCCGCAACCGTTGCACAGGCAATGGCCCAGGGCGCGCGAAAGGCGCTGAATACGGATATTGCCGTATCGGTGACCGGACTTGCCGGCCCGTCCGGGGATGGATTCGGTAATCCCGTGGGAACGGTGTTCGTCGGTTACGCGGATGAAAACACCGTAGTTTCCCGTCACTTTTTGTTTTCCGGTGACCGGGATGCCATCCGGAAACAGGCCGTTGATGCGGCGCTGGAACTGATTTTGGAAAATATATAGCAAAAACCTCCGGCTTGGCCGGAGGTTTTGTTCTTTATGTGGGATCCCAATTGACGATGATGCTTTGATCTGTGAGTTTGGACACATCCTTTACATAGTTGCCGAATACGCTGACACGCACCAACATCTGGCAGTCAGCCAGAGGGTTGATATTGCTGATCTTATTGTGATCCAATGTGACATAATTCAGCTGCATCAAGCCGCCCAGGGGATACACGGAGTTGATCTTATTATGGGAAGCGTTCAGCTCCACCAACGCACAGCTCTTGCTCCAAGTGGGCAATGCGGTGATCTGGTTATGGGAGATATCCACAACAGTCAGCTTATTCAATTCAGACAGGGAGCTGACATCGGTGATCAGGTTATAGGAAAGCGCCAGCCCGGTGAGGGATGTGTACTGTCCCAATGCAGATACATCGGAAAGATCATTGCTGGACAGATCCAGAGAAGTCAGCACAGTAGTGTCGCTAAAGAGCGGAATTTCTGCGATTTGGTTATTGGACGCAACCAGGGTGCTCAGCTTCGGGCAGGTGGCCAGGGGAAGCAGGTTGGTCAGGGAGTTATAGGACACATCCAAAGCGGTCAGATTTTCCAGGCCGCTGAGGGGGCTGAGATTGGTCAATGCATTGCCGCTGAGATTCACAACGGAGAGGTTCTCCAGGAAGGACAGGGGAGACAGATCCTTAATGGCATTGTTTCTCAGATCCAGATTGACCAGACGGGAGGCACCTGACAGGCCGGAGATGTTGCTCAGACTGCAATCGGTGAGAATCAGAGTTTCCAGATTGGGCAACGCACCGATGATGCTCAGATCCGTTGCGGACAGAGGACAGCCGCGGATGCACAGGTTTTTCAGCTGGGTCAGGGAAGAAAGCATTTGCAAACCGTCCAGCATGGGCGATTCCATCACCAGAGTGTCCAAAAAGGAGAGATGACTCAGAGCGCTGAAATCTTCCACACCGGCAGGAACAGCCAGAGAAGTGATCCTCCAAAGATCGTCGGTGTACAGTTGTTCGTCGGCGGTCATATTCAAAAGTTCCCGGAAAAGGCTGTCCAGCACCGGATCGGAGACAGTGACCTCTTCAATCACGCCACCGACAATGTAACTGAACATTGCGGGAGAACTCACCAGACCGTTTTCATCCACCGCCACAGCGCAGATCTTATTCTCGCCGCCGGACAGGGTAAAAGTGCCATCATAGGGACTTTGGATAGAGGGGAATTCGTTTGTATTGGAAATGTACAAGGCCTGACCCTCAGGAGCCTCAATGCTTACAGTCATATATTGGTTGTAGTAACCGGAAGGCAGGGAGGTGACCGGTACGGCAGGGCGCTGGGCATCCAGCTGAGCCTTGATGTCCGGGTTGGTTATGTTGTCCAGCATATCCACCGCGTCGGACAGCTTATCCTGCTCCACATATGTTTTGGACAGGGCAATGTAGAGCTCCGCAGAGCCGCCTTCGGAAATTGCGTTGGTAAGCACCACTTCCGCCTGGGTATAATTGCCGATCTTTTTGAAGCGTTCCGCCAGCTCAATGATCACATTCACATCATTGCCGGACTGCAAATACGCTTCGTTATATAGCCATGTAGCAATATTGTGGTTGCCCTGCTGCTCAAAGAACCGGGCGCTGCTCAGCAGAATGTCCTGCATAATGCCGCGGTCATAGACAAACAGATACCAAAAGATGCTGCATATGATCACCAAACTTAACAAGATTGGCAAAATTCGTTTCAGGGATCGTTTCATATTTTGCTCCGTTTCGAGGTATTCTGTCATAAATTATAATCCTTCATTCTGAGCCTGTCAAGAAGTGCTGTATATTTGGAAAAATTTTCGTCAGTTTCCGTCAAAAACCCCGGCTGCATTTTGTTAAAATGGCGGCAGGGGGGATATAAATGAAGGAAAATATTTTGCAGGTGGTGGCGGCGATCCTTCTTGGCCTGATGATTCCTGGAGCAGTAATCCGTCTGACGGCCTCAGCACCGGAGACTGCCCCCAACGCAACAGTCAGCCAATCTGCAACGCAGGACGGCGAGACACAGCCGGGTATCTGGGTGTTGACAGCGGACGGCAACACCCAATGGATGGTGTTGGAAGAGTATCTGATCGGTGTGATCCTGGCGGAAATGCCTACGACCTACGCGCATGATGCCCTGTGTGCCCAGGCGGTGGTGGCAAGGACATACGCATTGAAGCGGCAGCAGGGCAGCCGCCACCCAATGGGCGCGGTTTGCACAGATGCAAGCTGCTGTCAGGCATATATCGATATTGCCCAATACCTGAATGGCCACGGGTATGAGGAAGATGTAGCCAATGCCCGTAGGGCAGCAGAAAAGACAGCCGGTATGGTAGTTACCTATGAAGGGGAACTCATTGAAGCCACCTATTACCATTGCTCCGGTGGACTGACCGAGGATTCGGTAGTTGTTTGGGGCGTGGACTACCCCTATTTGCAGGTGGTGGAAAGTCCGGGAGAGGAAGAAATGGACGGGTATGCGGAATCGGTTTGGTACAGCACGGCGGATTTGGAGGCAATGCTGGACAGAACTCTGCCGGGAACGCCGGACAGCTGGCTGGGATGGACGACCTATACCGTGGGTGGCGGCGTGGAGCATATGCTGTTTGCCGGGATCCAGTACACCGGCGTGGAGCTGAGAAAGCTGCTGGAGCTGAATTCCACAGTCTTTACCATGACTGCAGAGGGGGACGGATTGCGGATAGATACATTGGGAAAAGGGCATCGGGTGGGCATGAGCCAGACGGGGGCTCAGGCCATGGCCCTTGCCGGAAATACCTGGCAGCAGATCCTTGCCCATTATTATCCCGGGACAAGAATTGACAAAATGGAAGATCTGGGGTAAAATACTTCCAAAATCCCCAAGGAGTGATTCCAGTGCCCATTCGTATCCCCAATGATCTTCCCGCCACCGGGACTTTGCAACAGGAGAATATCTTTGTGATGTCCCAGGATCGGGCAGTGGCACAGGATATTCGCCCGTTGGAGATCGTTTTGCTCAATTTAATGCCCACCAAGATCGCCACGGAGACACAGCTCAGCCGTCTTCTGGGCAATACCCCCTTGCAGGTGAATCTGGAACTGATGCACACCAGCACTCACCGTTCCAAGAATGTATCCCAGGAGCATCTGCTGTCCTTCTACAAGAGCTTTGACGAGCTGAAAGACCGGAAATTTGACGGCATGGTGATCACCGGCGCACCGGTGGAGCTGATGGACTTTGAAGAGGTGGACTACTGGCCCGAGCTTTGCAAGATCATGGAGTGGAGCAAGACCCATGTGCATTCCACCTTCCATATTTGCTGGGGGGCACAGGCAGGCCTTTATTATCACTACGGCATCAATAAGCAGCAACTGCCGGAAAAGCTCTTCGGGGTATTTCCCCATGTGGCGGAGTACAAGCGTTCCATTTTGCTCCGGGGCTTTGACGATCAGTTTTGGGCGCCCCATTCCCGCCATACCACCATCTCCCGGGCGGATGTGGAGGCTGTTCCGGAATTGAAGATCCTGGCATCCTCTGAAAAAGCCGGTATTTATGCCATCGCAACCAAGGGCGGACGGCAAATCTTTGTCACAGGTCATTCTGAGTATGACCCGGAGACCCTGAAAACCGAGTATTTGCGGGACAAATCCCAGGGGTTGTCCATCCGCGTCCCGGAAAACTATTTTCCAGATGACGATGATTCCCGGGATCCCATCGTTCGCTGGCGCGGCCATGCCAATCTGCTGTTCTCCAACTGGCTGAACTACTTTGTCTATCAGACCACACCTTACGACATTATGACCATCGGCAACGAAGAATAAGAAAACGGTGCAGAATTCTGCACCGTTTTTTACGTGTTTTCTTCTTTTTCTGTCGGATTTAATTCCTGGATCATTTTGCCGTGGGTGAAATAGGTGATGGCGTAATGCAGGAAGGAAATCAGAAGCAGGATACCGTCCACTACCATGATGATATTCACAGCCACAGGACCGATGTTGGGGAACATCACCAGAATGATGAGGCTGACAAATAGGACAGCGGTGGAGATTTTTCCGGTAATCAGCGCGCCGGTGAGCATCTGGCCTTTGCGTAAGGTCAGCAGACCGGCTACCAGCTGGAACACTTCCTTGATAAAGAACAGGATCACCAGGGGCAGCAGAATGGGATACTCGAGTGTCAGACATACGATCAGGGAGAACTGGGTGATCTTGTCTGCAAAGGGATCCAGGATCTTGCCGATGGTGGATATCATGTTGAAGTGCCGTGCGATCTGGCCGTCGATCATATCCGTCAGACAGGAGACAGCCAAAATACCGCCTGCGATGTAGTAATCTATATCCGCATCAGCATTGAGGTAGATCACGATATAGACGGGGATCAATAGCAGACGAAACAGACTGAGCATATTTGGAATTGTAAAGAGATCTTTTTTCCAGTCCTTGATAAACATTCCAATTTCCTCCGATGACTGCCATGCAGTCAGTACATTTCACTATATTATAGACAATATAGTTGGGATAATCAAGTGCAAAAAAGGAAATTCATAGAAAGTTTATGAATTTTCTTCCGTTTTTGGAATGGTTGCCATGGGATAGTGAAGGGCAAGATTTTTCCATGTTTGTCTGTCCAGCTCTCCGGTGACCGGAAGCAAGGTCAATCCCTGAAACTGAGATAGGGCATTGGCTGTGGGAATGTCCAAAATTCCGGTAACCGCCGGGGCGGTGATGCTGTCATAGGTTTCTGCCAGAACGATCAGGATGGCCTGGACAAGATAAATGTTTGGATTGGCTTCTCCCTGGCGGATCACTTCCAGAGGATTCAGTATGATCTCCAAGGGTTGAACGGGCCCCACCGCCACCAACGCCGGCTCATAAACCGCTACGATCTGATCCCAGGTGTTCTGATCCGTGATCCCGGTGATGGGCAGTCCGTGCCGCCGCTGAAATGTGGAAACAGCCGTGACTGTTTGCGGCCCGTAAATGCCGTCCGGGATCACGCTGGGCTGCAGCTCGTCGCTCTGCGCAATGACCCGGAGCATGGTCTGCAGACTGCGTACCGGCTGTCCGACAAAAGATTCATTCGGCCTCATCGAATCACCTCCTGAGAAATGGGATCCTGTCTGCCCAGGCGCAGATCTTCTCCGGGGAACTGCGTCAGCGTGGTCGTCTGAGAATGACGGGTGCGGTTGTTGCTTGCCATTGCCTGCACCGCATTTTGCCGGTTTGTGTTGTTTTGACGGATGACCGGGAACACCTCACCGTCCCGCAGACTGGTGTTTTCGATTCCGGCGAACTGATCATAGATCTCATCCCAGGTGCGGTCATCCACCTGTCCGGTTTCCGGCAGGCCGAACCAGCGCTGGGCGGCAACCACAGCGTCCCGGGTGGCCGGGCCGAAGATGCCGTCAATGGCCACAGAGGGAATATTTTGGATGTAGGCAGACAATACAGAGAGCATATATTGCAAATGACGGACCTTGTCGCCGGTGTCGCCCTCCTGAATGGGATCGGGATACTCCCAGTTGATGGCATAAAACTGCTGCCCCTGACTGCGCAGCTCGGATAGGGATGTGACCGCGGTGTAAAGTCGCACCAGGGCATACCATGTGGCCTTGCCCACGATGCCGTCCGGGGTCAGGTCGAAGATCTCCTGGAATCTCCGCACAGAGGCCTCCGTTCGACTGCCGAAAATGCCATCTACCGTAGCCAGCTTGGGGATCGCGGGATAATTCTGGGCGATGCGGTTCAGCTCCACCTGGACCACGACCACCGCCGGGCCGGAGCTGCCCCGTCGCAAGGGTGTTCCCGGATAAGAGGAAGTAATACCTCGGATGGGGGCGTTGTTCACGATCTCCACATTTCCGTAATAATTTCGCAGGATCTGTACGTAATTCAAGCCCTGCTGCGCCAGATTCTGACTGCCCCATTGGCTCAGACCCTCGCAGGTTACGGTGGTGCCGTTGCAGAATTTGGCGGCTAAGGGCTCCACAAACCCCGGACGGCGGAGATAGTCATTGAAAAAGGTGTCCACCTGTCGGGCGATGGTGTCGAAAAAGCTGCGGCCGTTGACAAAGGCCTGGTCGAATGCGGTGTTGTTGGTGATATCGAAATCATAGCCCCTGCTTCGATAAAATTCGGTATATACCCTGTTCAGGGCAAAGGATACGATAGCCAGAATGTTGGCCTGTATTGCGCTTTCGTCCCAGGTGGGGTATATCTCGCTGGATGCCACATTTTTTACATAATCTATAAAGGGTACGGTGACATTGGCCGCATAGGAAGACGGCGCACCCAAATGTACGGTGATCCGTTGGGGGATCGCCGGAAGAACGATCGGCGGCATGATTTCCCTCCTTTATAAGTTTTGCTGTGAGGTGATGAAGGTTTCTGACTGTGTTCTGGTCTCCGGCAGCTCGGACAGGGGGATCAATTCCAGATCCTGATCCGTAGTCACACCGGAAAACACCTGAACATCGTCCACAAAGATCTGTTCGTAGTCTTTCAGCCGGGCGGTGATGTTCACGGTGGCAAAAGGCCGCTCCGGGGGATTGGGTGACAAGCTTTCCTCCCGGTCAGGCACAGGGATGGGAATCGGCTCAATGCGTCCGCTGCGGTCCGTCAGCCGCAGAGCAATGGCGGTGCCGTCAGGGGCGGAAACGGCGACGGTCACATCCTGCAACGGGATCTGGGCGTAACTGGTGTAGGCATGTACCTGTATGTAACCTGTCGATGGCAGAGTGATCACTCCTTTCATACTTCACATTATTATATGCTTCGGAGGCTGAAATGGTGTTATAGTGAAACGGAAGGCCTCCTTACAGGAAGCCTTCCATTTGCTTGATGTTGTTGTTTTCGCAGTCCAAAAGCTTCTGGGCCATGGCGGTCACCTGACCGTCGTTTTGATGATAACGGTGCAGATTTTTCAGGCTCTTGATCACGCCCCGGGTGTTGCCCTGAACCATCATGGCGGCGATCTTGGAGTCGTTTTTGCCGTACATCAGCTTGCCCCGGCTGGCCATATCCGCCATGGTGCGCGCCATGGGATTCAGCTCCTTCAGCTCCCAGCCCCGCTGTTTTGCCAATGCATAGGTCTCTTTTTCAATGTCGTTGTATTCTTGTAGCTGGGATTTCAGCGCCTTTTTCAGCTGTGCGCTGTTGGCTGCTTTTTCCACACTGCGTATCCCTACCTGACCCATCTGGGTAGTTTTCAAGAGGGAACTGAGAATGTCTTTGCTGTCTTTCATATCCATCACCAGGCATAGTTTGTTCCCTTTGGCGCAAAATATCCGTGCCAATATTTTGAAAAGCGCATAGGATGATTTGTTGAAAGGGGGCAGAAGTATGTGTGCGATCGCAGGTGTTTTCCGCTTGGATACCCAGAATGCCATACTTGATAAAATGCTTGACACCATGCGCCGGCGCGGCCCGGATGCCGCAGGAATTTGCCGGTTGGAGGATGGTTATTTCCTGCACGCAAGATTGGCGGTGATCGACCCGGCCGGTGGCTCTCAGCCCATGACTTTGTCCTATGCCGGCGAGGAGTACACCATTGTGTATAACGGGGAAATTTACAATATCCCGGAGCTGCGCAGGGAACTGATCCGCTTGGGACACAACTTTATCGGACATTCTGATACGGAAATTCTGCTCCATTGCTATGCCCAATGGGGGGAGGAATGTCTCGACAGACTCAACGGTATTTTTGCCTTTGCGGTTTACGAAAAGAGAAAGGATCGGTTGTTTCTTGCCAGAGACCGGATGGGCGTGAAGCCCCTGTTCTTTTCTCAGGCAAACGGCGGCCTGATCTTTGCATCGGAAATGAAGACCATTCTGACTCATCCGGCTATGAAGGCCCGGTTGGATACGGAAGGTGCGGCGCAGATCATACTGCTTGGCCCGGGCAGAGTTCCGGGCTCGGGAGTGTTTCAAAATATCCGGGAATTGGAGCCGGGGGAATGTGGGTGGTATGAAAAAGGTAAGCTGTCTATCCGTCGATATTGGAAGCTGACGGACAGGGAGCACAGGGAAAATTTTGCCGACACAGCGGCCCATGTGCGCCAGCTTGTGCTGGATGCCATCCTGCGGCAGACGGTTTCCGATGTACCCATCGGCACATTTTTGTCCGGCGGACTGGATTCCAGCCTGATCACCGCGGTCTACGCGAAACAATTGACCAGCAAGCGGCTTCCCACATTCTCCGTGGATTATGTGGACAGCGAAAAATATTTTGTCCCCAACAAATTTCAGCCCAACTCCGACGGAGAATATATTCGCATGATGCAAAAGATTTTCCACACGGACCACCATTGGTGCGTTCTGTCCCCGGAAGACCTGGCGGCGGAATTGGAAAACGCCACCTATGCGCGGGATCTGCCCGGCATGGCGGATGTGGATTTCTCTTTGCTTGCCTTCTGCCGGCAGATCAAGCCCCATGTGACTGTGGCTTTGTCCGGGGAATGTGCGGATGAGATTTTCGGCGGCTATCCCTGGTTCCGGGATCCTGAGATACGCAATTTCGACGGATTTCCCTGGGCGCAAAATACCCATTACCGGCAGTCGCTCATGCATCCGAGCCTTGCGCGGAAAATCAATGCCGAGGCATATATTCGGGAGCACTACGAAAAAACCTGCCGGGAAAGTGACATTTTGCCGGGAACTTCACCGACAGAGGCGCGCATGAAGCAAATGACCAACTTAAATATCCGCTGGTTCATGCAGACCCTTTTGGACCGGAAGGACAGGATGAGCATGTACTCGGGACTGGAAGTGCGCGTGCCGTTTTGTGATCACCGGATCGCCGAGTATCTCTACGGCGTGCCCTGGGAATTCAAGGACTACGGCGGAAAGGAAAAGGGGCTTCTGCGTGTGGCTATGGAGGGGGTTTTGCCGGAGGAAGTGCTGTGGCGAAAGAAAAGCCCCTATCCCAAGACCATGGATCCTAAGTATCTGCAAATCGTAACGGAGAAGATGGATCGCCTGTTGCAGGATAAGAACGCGCCGCTGTTTGCATTGGTATCTGCGGATGCAGTCAGACAAATTTTGCAAAATGAGCCTGTCTGGCCATGGTACGGGCAGCTGATGCGCAGACCCCAGACCATTGCCTACCTGTTGCAGATCAATGAATGGCTGTTGCGTTACGGAGTAGAGCTTGCATTCTAAAAGAAGAAGGCACCCAAAGGTGCCTTCTTTTTATGATACCAATGCTTTTTGTTTGGCTTTCTTTTTGTAGTACAAGTGAAAGGGTAAGAACAGGAGAAATGCCCCAAAAGAGACGGCGGGAATGTACAGCAGGGTGTTAATGTACCAACCAAAGTTGGTGGCGATATCCTTAAAAACAGCAAGGGGAGAAATGGACGGGCCGATATAGAAATTATTGACGCTTCCGGCAGATACCTCAGCAAGAAGCACATTCAATCCGAATGCCAACACGCAAAGTACGCCAAAAGTGGCGATCGCCAGGCGATAGTCGGCCATGGTTTTGCCGCCGCGGTTGGAAAAACCGAGATACAGACCGATGAACACAAGGAGCATATGCCAAACAAAGGCGTGGAGTGTCAGCGTCCAATATTCATGAACGATTCCGGACGGCTCAATAAATGCCATCAGTCCACCCAGAAGATTGAAGGTCATCATGAAGTTGTACATACCTTGCTGCACCTTGCCGGGTTTCAGCATGGGCGCAATGATACACAGATACATGGGCACGCTGCAAAGCTGGAAGGGGAAGACCCACCATTGATAAGTACTGCCGCCGATGTAGTAATAGTAAAACAGCTGCTTGTAGATTTCTGTGATCACCAGGAAAATGCCGCAGCTCATGAGCAAAATGCGGTTGCCCTTATCACCCAATTTGCGCAGCTTCCATGCCAGCAGAAAAGACAGCAACAGACCGACAAAGGTAAAGGTCAGGTGAAAAGTGCCGTAAGCAGCCGGGCGCTCCATTGGCCATGCGGTGATTTGCATCAACTCATTTAAAAAAGCATTCATTGCGCATCCTCCTGTCGAATTTTGTAATATCATAGCATAATTGCAAGATATTTACAAGTGGTGGATATTTTGCAATGATATCTGAATGTTTTGCAATCCAAAATTGAAAATAGACCCTTTCCATTTGCCCGAAAATGGTGTATACTATTGGAAGAAACAAATGACATACCCCATGTGGAGGGAATTCAATGACCTACGAACAAATCAAAGAAAATGAGGCAGTAAAAACCTACATCAGACAGGCAGATGCGTCTTTGGGTGCACTGGGCTACACAGAGCACAGTTTTGCCCATGTAGGGTCTGTGGCGGAAATGACAGGATATATCCTGCAAACCATGGGAAAAGATGCAAGAATCGTGGAGCTGGGTAAGATCGCAGGCTATCTGCACGATATCGGCAATCTGGTCAATCGGGTGGATCACAGTCAAAGCGGTGCCATTATGGCATTTCGTCTGCTGGATCGCTGGGGCTTTCCCCCTGAGGAGATCTCTCTGATCGTGACTGCCATCGGCAACCACGATGAGGGAACGGGCGTGCCTGTGAATGATCTTGCTGCCGCGTTGATACTGGCGGACAAATCCGATGTGCGCCGCAGTCGTGTCCGTACCAAGGAAATAGCAAATTTCGACATCCATGACCGGGTGAACTATTCCGTAACCAAGGCGGAATTGAAGATCAATGAAGCCCAGACTATCGTGAAACTAAAACTGACGGTCGACACACATTTCAGTCCGGTTTTGGACTATTTTGCCATCTTTACTAACCGGATGCTTCTTTGCCGAAGCGCAGCAGAGAAGTTGGGTTTGCAGTTTAAACTGATTATTAACGAACAGCAATTAGGTTGACCGAAGGAGGATTCCATGGCTCTGAAAATCATCAAGATGAATCCATGTCTTGAACCCTTTGAAGCGGATCTGAAAATGCGGATGAATAATTATAAGGCCGCAAAATCTGCCCTTTTGGCGGACGGGAAGACCCTGAGCGAGTTTGCCAACGGCCACCGGTATTTCGGATTCCATCCCACGGCTGACGGCTGGTACTATCGGGAATGGGCACCAGGGGCTGAGCGTATGTATCTGACCGGAGATTTCTGCGGTTGGGATCGCCATGCTTACCCTATGAATAACCTGGATGGCGGTGTCTACGAACTGTTCCTGCCCGGCAAGGATGCCTTGCAGGAGGGCCAGCGTGTCATGACCATTGTTGTGCACGATGGGCGGGAACTGGAACGGATACCCCTGTATGCTACCCGTGTGGTTCAGGATCCTTATACCTATGCCTGGGATGCTGTTGTGCATAAAATGGCAGATTTCCCATGGACGGATGAGGGATTCCGCCCAGAAAAGAGACCCTTGATCTACGAGTGCCACATCGGAATGGCCCAGGAGGAGGGCAAGGTTGGCACATACAACGAATTCCGTGAGAACATTCTGCCACGTATTCAGGATCTTGGCTACAACACAATTCAAATCATGGCAGTAATGGAGCATCCTTACTATGCTTCTTTTGGCTATCAGGTGACCAATTTCTTTGCTGCATCATCCCGCTTCGGTATGCCGGAGGATTTGAAATCGCTGGTCAATGCGGCGCATGAAATGGGTATTGCCGTGCTCTTGGATATAGTCCATTCCCATGCTTCGCGCAATACCCGTGAGGGATTCAATGAATTTGACGGAACGTCTTATCAATTCTTCCATGACGGCCCGAAGGGCGATCACAGCGCCTGGGGAACCAAGTGTTTCAATTACGGAAAGCACGAGGTTATTCACTTCCTGCTGTCTAATTTGAAGTTCTGGATGGAAGAGTATCACTTTGACGGATTCCGCTTTGACGGTGTCACATCCATGCTGTATCACGACCACGGACTGGGTACAGCCTTCACCGGACCGGAACTGTATTTCTCCATGAATACGGACACCGAGGCGGTGACCTACCTGCAGCTGGCATCGGATCTGGTACGGGAGATCGATCCCCATGCCATTCTGATCGC
The DNA here is from genome assembly GCA_015067845.1 of Oscillospiraceae bacterium. Taxonomy (GTDB): domain Bacteria; phylum Bacillota; class Clostridia; order Oscillospirales; family Oscillospiraceae; genus Faecousia. The sequence continues at coordinate 8,952 of SVLT01000023.1, read as the reverse complement.
GGAGGACATGTCTGCCATGCCCGGTATGTGCCTGCCTATTAAAGACGGCGGCATCGGCTTTGATTACCGGCTTGCCATGGGCGTGCCGGATATGTGGATCCGTCTGCTGAAAGAGCAAAAAGACGAGGACTGGGACCTGGGCCATATCTATTACGAACTGACCAACCGCTGGCCGGGAGAGAAGGTCATCGGCTACTGCGAATCCCACGACCAGGCCTTGGTGGGGGATAAGACCCTTATGTTCCGCCTGTGCGATCAGGAGATGTACTGGTCCATGCAGGACTGGAATACCAACGATATCATTGACCGGGGCATGGCTCTGCACAAAATGCTCCGCTTGCTGACCATGACCCTTGGCGGTGAAGGGTATCTGACCTTCATGGGTAACGAATTCGGTCACCCGGAGTGGATCGACTTCCCCAGAGAAGGCAACGGATGGAGCTACCACTATTGCCGCAGACAATGGCATCTGGCGGACGACCCCAATCTGAAATATCAGTATTTGCAGGCCTTTGACCGGGACATGCTCGCAAGAGCGAAAAAGCACAGGGTGCTTGCCCGGCCTGATAAGCAGCTGCTGGTCCACAATGATGACAATGTGCTTGCTTACCAAAAGGGCGGCGGCACTTATGTGTTCAATTTTGACCCCAGCCGTTCCTATGAGGGCTATTTCGTGCCCATGGACGAGGAAGGGGAGTACACCGTCGTCATGTCCACGGACGATTACTGCTACGGCGGTCACGGGCGTGTCGCCCATCAAACCTATAAGTCTATAAAGCATGCTGACGGACGGGTGGGATTCCGGATCTACCTTCCCAGCCGCACCGCAGTCATGTTCTATAAAAAACAAATCAGAAGAAATGAGGTAAAACTATGTACAAAGTAGCAATTCTGGGTTGTGAAAACTCCCACGCCAATCAATTTCTGAAAGCAGTCATCAATGAGAACCTGGTGCCCGACATTGAGTTTGTGGGTGTTTACAGCCATGAGCCCGAGGCCGCTGCCAAGCTGAACGAGACCTTCGGTGTTCCCGTTGCCCAGTCTTACGACGAGTTTGTGGGCAAGGTGGACGGCGTCATCGTTACTGCCCGCCACGGCGACAATCACTACAAATATGCCAAGCCCTATCTGGAGAGTGGCATCCCCGTCTTTATCGACAAGCCCATCACTTGCACAGAAGAAGATGCCAAGGCCTTCATGGAGGATCTGAAGAAAAACAATGTCCGTGTCAGCGGCGGTTCTGTTTGCGTCTACAATGAATTTGTGCAGGAACTGAAAACAGTTGTGGCAGAGAAGACCTACGGCGAAGTGAACGGCGGCTTCCTGCGCTGCCCCATTAACATGGACAACCCCCATGGCGGTTTCTTCTTCTACACCCAACACCTGGTGCAGGTCATGATGGAGATCTTCGGCAACTATCCGGAGACCGTCCGTGCATGGCAGAAGGGCGAGACTGTGCATGTGGATGTACATTATGCGGATTACGATGTGGACCTGTCCTATGTCCCCGGCAGCGTATATTACGCCAGCGTCAGTGCCAAGACCAATGTTGTGGGCAATAACTACACTGTCAGCAGCTATTTCCCCAATGAATTCATGGACTTCTACCGTCTGCTCAAGGGCGAGCCCCAGAAGCAGAGCTATGAAGACTTCTTCGCACCCGTGTTCGTGCTGAATGCCATCAACCGTTCCTTGCTGAGCGGTAATGTGGAAAAGGTTAATCGGATAGAGGAGATCTAATTCTATATAAGATTGACCGCAGTTCACATCCCTACGGGATGCGCTCTGCGGTCAATGGATTCTCTCACGGCCTAAAAACATGCCACCGGCATGTTTTCTTGACGGCCTTTCGAATCCCACTCGCCAATAAAAAATCCACCCTGAGGGGTGGATTTTTTATTGGCGGAGAGAGTGGGATTCGAACCCACGGTGGGTTGCCCCATCACTAGTTTTCAAGACTAGCTCCTTAAACCGCTCGGACATCTCTCCATCGCTGAAAACTATACCATCTTGACGGAGAATTGTCAAGTAGGGGCGGCAATCTGCCGCCCGCGAGCGACGAATAGTTGCCCCTGCAATGTGAATTATGGAAAAATGTTGCGTGGACTGCAATTTTGTGATAGGATAACAAAAGAAATGAGGGATGACCGATGACAAGATTTTTCGTAACACCGGAAGAAATGCAACCGAATTTTATAGTACTGACCGGGGACAATGCCCTGCATGCCAAGGTTTTGCGGCTGAAAAATGGGGAAGAAGTACTGGTTTGTGACGGCCAGGGCCAGGAATGTCTGTGCGCCGTCAGCGACGTGAGCGACGGGCAAATCAGTTTGGTGGTGAAAGACCGCATGGAGTCCAAGACGGAAGCTGCTGTGCGCGTCAGCGTCTACATGGCCTTTCCCAAGGGGGATAAACTGGAACACGTCATTCAAAAAGCAACCGAGTTGGGCGCATATGAGATCGTTGCGTTCCCATCCGCCCGTTGCGTTTCCAAGCCGGACGAAAAGAGCCTGAAAAAGAAGCTTGATCGCTGGCAGAAGATCGCCGCATCTGCTGCAGAGCAGTCCGGTCGGGGCAGAATCCCGGAAGTGTTGGTGCTGGGCAGTTACAAGGAAGCACTGGAACGGGCATTCAAGGCGGACAAAGCCCTGATGTTCTATGAAAACGAGCAAGCTTTGACTTTGAAGATGGCCATGGAGCAGGGAAGTGCCGCGACGATCAGTCTGCTCACCGGCCCGGAGGGCGGACTGGAAGAAAAAGAGGTCGCCCAGGCCAGAGAAAAGGGCTTGCAGGTCTGCACCTTGGGCAAGCGGATTCTGCGCTGTGAGACCGCGCCGCTGTGCGCTCTTTCCGCCGTCATGTACGCCTGTGGGGAATTTTGAAAAAAGTACTTGCATATTTTGGTTAAGTGTGATATAATCCCATTCCACCAATTGAAAAAATTGGTCAAATCGCACATATAAGGTATATGCTTACAATAGGGGTAAGCGTTTCTACGAACCACCGTAAATGGTTGACTACCGGTTTGAAACTGGCGGTCAACCATATTTTTTGCCCGCCAAGCTACTATTTACCCCGAAAGGAGCGTATGCTTTATGAATGTGTATCTTGAAATTTTTGGCTATGTGGGTATGGCACTGGTGCTAGTGTCCATGATGATGACATCCCTCAAATGGCTGAGAATTCTCAATATGAGCGGAGCGGTGATCTGTGCAATCTACGGTATTTTAACCAATACCTGGCCCACGGCTTTGCTGAACATTGGACTTCTGCTCATCCAAATTGTCCAGTTGTACCGCCTGCACTTGCAAGAAAAGAAAGGAGTTTGATCCTATGACATTGAATATTGATGGGCGCAGCGTTGAACCCCGCCCCGAACAATCCCTGCTTGAACTGATCCGCGAATTGGGAATGGACACAGAAAAGCTGTCCACCCGGCCCCTGGCGGCAAAGATTGCCGGCGAGGTATTCAGCTTGAATTACATCCCCGTCCGCCAAAAGGACGCAGATGCAGAGCGTCCGTCCATCCGCCGGGCCATGGCCGCATCCAACGGCCAGGTGCGCCTGCTGCGCTACGGTGATGACACCGGACGGGAGGTCTATACCCGTACCGCCCAGTTTGTCACATTTTTGGCTCTGCACCGCCTGTATCCCAACGCTCGGGCGAAGATGAACTGCACCGTTGGTTCCGGTCTGTTTATCGCGGTGTACGGCTGCAAGGAGTTTTCCGTCCGCGCGCTGAAAGCGGAAATCGCAAAGCTGGTGGAGATGGACATCCCCCTGATTCGTCAGCGTATGACCACCCAGGAGGCCATTGACCGCTATTCTGCCGCAGGACAGGACGACAAGGCGCGGCTGCTCTCCTGGCGGAAGGAGCATTCCTTCGATGAATACATATTCGAGGATTTCGGCGACTATTTCTACGGCGAGCTGGCACCCTCTACCGGCTATTTGAAGGTCTGGGACATTCAGCAGAAGGATGGCGGCTTCATGTTCATCTATCCGGATGACCAGGATCCTGATCAGGTCGCGGACTACAAGGAAAGCCCCCACTTCTTTGATATGTTCTCCGAGGGCGAAAAATGGGGCTATCTCATGGACTGCCAGACTGTTGCCGATCTGAATGAATTGGTGGATTCCGGAAAGATCCGGGAGCTGATTCGCGTGAACGAAGCGCTGCATGAGAAGAATTATTCCCGGATTGCGGATATGGTCTGCAACAGGGGTGCAAAAGCTGTCATGCTGGCAGGCCCCAGCTCTTCCGGCAAAACCACCTCTGCCAACCGTCTTTCTACCCAGCTGCGCGTCCATGGCAAGAAGCCGATTTTGATGAGTTTGGACGACTATTATCTGGATCGGGACAAGATCGCTCCCGGGCCGGACGGAAAGGTCGATCTGGAGCACATCAATACCATTGATACGGAGCTCTTTGGTCAGCACCTTGCCGCGTTGCTGGAAGGGGAAGAAGTGGAAATTCCCACCTTTAACTTCAAAAAAGGCAAGCGAGAGTGGGTCGGCCACAAGATGAAGATGGATAAGGATACCGTTTTTGTCATTGAGGGTCTCCACGCCCTGAATCCCGTGCTGCTGCCCAAGGGACTGGATAAGCAGCTGGTGTTCCGTATGTATGTCAGCCCGTTGCTGCCCCTGAATCTGGATGACCACAACCGCATCCCCACAAGCTATCTGCGGCTTCTGCGGCGGATCGTTCGTGACTTTGAGAGCCGTGGCACCAGTGTGCAGCGTACCATCGGTATGTGGGACAGCGTCCGGGCCGGAGAACGCCGCTGGATCTTCCCGTTCCAGGAAAACGCGGATGTGATCTTCAACAGCTCCACACTTTACGAGCTGGCAGTTCTGAAAAAGCACATTTTCCCCCTGCTCACTGCGGTTGAGCCGGAGGATCCCGCCTATGATGAGGTTCGTTCCATCGTTAAGGTGCTGAACTTTGTCCAGGAGGCGGATGTGGACGACGAGATTCCTCCCACATCCCTTGTCCGTGAATTCATCGGCGGAAATACATTCTATCGTTAAATAATTGCAGAGGACAAGGAAGCCGACAAGACAAGCAACTCGCGCTCGTCGGCGTATGTTGATACGGTAGAGGGCGAGTTGCGCAGTAAGTCAAAATGTCTTGCGTAGCAAGCATTTTACCCCTCATCCGTCAAAAATCAAAGATTTTTGCTATCTTTCCCATCGGAAGGCTTTGTGGTGCCGCGAATGGATTATTTCGCATTTTGACGATTGGCGGCTTTTTTGACCTCTGAACGGCTTGCCTTTTTGGGCAAGCCGTTATATAATTGTCAAAAATAAGGGGGAAACAATCATGAAGAACATTTCTGAGATTGATGCCAATTTCAAGGTAGAAACCAAGATCGACAAGCCGGACATCAAATTCTATGACATATCCGAGGATCCGTTTCAAATTTACGGCATTTTTTGGGAAGAAGGCAAGTATCGCAGAATGCCGGCAGCGGTTGCGGAGTCCGTAAGTGAGCGTGTGTTTGCGCTGCATTCCAACACAGCGGGTGGAAGAGTACGATTCAAAACAGACAGCCCCTATATTGTCATCCATGCAGAGATGTCACAAATAGGAAAAATGCCCCATTTTGCGTTGACAGGTTCAGCAGGATTCGACCTGTATTGCGCTGAGTACGGATACAGCGGTACTTTTATACCGCCCTTCAATATCGAAGACGGTTATGAAAGTGTCATTGAGATCACGAACCCGGGTATGCATGAGTATACCATCAACTTCCCCCTATACAGCGCTGTGAGTAAGCTGTACATCGGTTTGAGCGAAACGGCCACGGTCTGCAAAGCGGATCCCTACTTAACAGAAACACCTGTCGTATATTACGGCTCTTCCATCACCCAGGGCGGCTGTGCGTCCCGTCCCGGCAGAACCTATCAAAGCATCCTTACCCGGCAATTCTCTTGCGACCATATCAACCTGGGTTTTTCCGGCAGTGCCATGGGTGAAAAGGAAATTGCGGATTATATCAGCACCTTGGATATGTCGGTGTTTGTGCTGGATTATGACTGCAATTCCCCCACACCGGAGCATTTGCAGGAGACCCATGAGCCCATGTACCGGAAAGTCCGCGAGGCATATCCGGATCTGCCCATTGTGATCCTTTCCAGACCTTTCTATTATTTAACAAAGGAAAATCAAATGCGTTTGGAGATCATTCGCACCACTTACCGGAATGCGGTGGAAAGCGGCGACAAGAATGTGTATCTGATCGAGGGAAGTACGCTTTTGGAGCTGGCCGGCAATGACGGCTCTGTGGACGGCATCCACCCCACAGATTTTGGCTTTGCTTCCATGGCAAAGGCGATCGCCCAGGTGCTGAAACAGATTTTACCCACTCCGTAACAGAAAGAGCGTCGCAACTGCGACGCTCTTTTACTTATGATATTTACTGCCTGCCTGTATTGCTTCCGCGCGGTAGATCTGCTCCAAAACCATGATCCGCGCCAAATGGTGGGGGAAGGTCATGGGCCCCATGGAGAGCTTGAAATCCGCCCGGTCTTTTACTTTTTGTGCCATGCCAAAGGAGGATCCAATCAAAAAGCACGCGCTGCTTTTGCCGGACAGCTTGACATCCTTCAATTTTTCGGCAAAAGCTTCGCTGGAAAGCACCTTGCCTTCTGGTGTGAAAACGCAAAACCATGCGCCCTTGGGGATTTTTAAAAATATCAGCTCTGCTTCCTTTTCCAGTCCTGCGGAAATTTCAGCAGGGGAGGGATCCTCTGGCAGACGGTGCTCCGGCAGCTCGATGATCTGAAAATTGCAGTAGCCTTTCAGCCGTTTGCAGTATTCCTCCGCCGCGCTGAGATAGAATTTCTCCTTCAGCTTTCCCATGGCGATCAAAGTGATATCAAACATAATCTCCCTCCTTTATGGGTATTATAGCATGGTAAATACCAAATAGCAACAAGGAGAGTTTGATATGAAGCAGGGCAGTCAAAGAAGTCACATTCCGTATTTACCGCTGACCAGCGATAAATCCGATCCTTTGGGAATGATCCTGACGGACACCTTCGGCAGCTATACCGGACGGCCTGAAAATGCACTGGAAGAGCCGGTACAGGATGCGGATGATCTGTAACAAAGTTGAAGCCTGCTGTGACAATGCACAGCAGGCTGTCTTTACGCTTTTTTGTACTTTCTCCGGGTGGCCATTCCGCCACGGATGTGCCGTTCCTGCTTGTTCACGTCCAAAACCTTTCGCACCTGCTCATAGAGATGCTTGTTGTACCTGGGCAGGCGTTGGGACAGATCCTTGTGGACGGTGGATTTGCAGATGCCAAAATGTTGTGCCGCCATACGGACGGTGGCACCGGTCTCGATCATGTACACAGCCAATTCGCAGGCCCTTTCTTCCATGGTGTCAGGCATATATTTCCCCTCCGATGCTGTGTGCTGCCAAGAAAATCTATGCCAAATGCGATACGGTTATGCCGATACAACGGAAAAGTGAAAATTTATTTTGCAAAAAACAAAGAATTTACGAATTTTCTATGGAAATTTTGAGTGAATGCCGTTATAATAAGCAAAAAAGGAGGGATGTATGTGGAATTGGATGGAAAAACCTTGCGCAGAGTCTTTTTCGGTGTTGCCGGATGTATCGTGCTTTACTGGCTTTTGCACGAAACAGCGAGTCTCATGAATCTTCTGCACGGAATTACGAATGTGTTGTCACCGTTTATTGTGGGTGCTGCTTTGGCGTTCATTTTGAATGTTCCCATGCGTGGCTATGAGGGCCTGTTGAAAAAGATCGCCAAACCGGGACTTCGCCGGGCGTTGGCGTTGCTGCTCACCGTAATTTCTGTTCTTTTGGTGCTTTACGGCGCGTTTGCGTTGCTGATACCGCAGATTGGGGATGCCTTCAAATCCATTGCCGAACGGCTTCCCGTTTTCTTCCAAAATGTCCAGAAAATGGTTACCGGCTACATGGAGGACAATCCTCAGGTTATGGAATGGCTGTCCCAGTATACGGATTTCCAGTCCATGGATTGGGGCGGATTGGTAGAAAAAGCGGTGGCTTTTGTTACGGACGGTCTGGGAAATGTTATGACCCAAACCATTGCGGCTGTCATCACACTGGGTACCGGGATCTTCAATGGTGTTCTGAGTGTGGTATTTGCGATCTACTGCCTGGTGAGAAAGGAAATCCTGGCCCGTCAAGGTCGGCGTCTGATCTATTCGATTTTGCCTGAGCGGCATGGTGACGAGGTTATCCGTGTTTCCCGTATGACCAACCGTACATTCTCAAAATTCATTTCCGGACAGTGTTTGGAAGCGGTGATTTTGGGTTCTATGTTTGCGGTGACGATGCCCATATTCAATATGCCCCATGTGGCGCTCATCAGCGTGATCATCTCAGTCACTGCATTGGTACCCATTGTGGGTGCTTTTGCCGGCTGTATCCTGGGTGCGTTTTTTATCCTGGTGGTGGATCCTGCAATGGCGTTCTGGTTTGTGGTGCTGTTCCTGGTGCTGCAGCAGATCGAAGGCAATTTGATCTATCCCAGAGTGGTGGGAAGCTCCATCGGACTGCCCGGAATGTGGGTGCTGGTTGCAGTTGCAGTCGGCGGTGACCTGATGGGTGTTGGCGGTATGCTCCTGATGATCCCCCTGGCGTCTGTCTGCTATACGCTGGCCCGGGAGTTTACCACAAAGCGCCTGGAAGCTCGCCAGATTTCCAGGGATAAATTGCAGGAGCATCCTATGGATGTGAAGAAGAAAGTCCGTAAAAAGAAGAATGCGCCTGTCCAGGAGGAAACACAAGAATGAAACAATCCCCGATGTGCTGAGCATGAAGTGACCCCAAAAAGTTAGACAAATATTTCTAACCCAAATTGTTTAAGCTGCCGAAAGGGCTTGCTGTCTGTGTAATGCAGGTGGCAAGCCCTTTAGTCTTGCCTTAATTCGCCGGTTGTTGT
>SVLT01000022.1 GCA_015067845.1 Oscillospiraceae bacterium | reverse complement strand
CTTTATCATGGTTCCTGCGATATTATTGAGAAGCCTGTTTTTGGAAAGGGTAAACGGTATAATGACTACGGCCTGGGTTTCTACTGTACGGACAGTCTGGATATGGCCAAAGAGTGGGGTGTATCCCATGACAAGGACGGCTATGCCAACTGTTATGAATTGGATTGCGATGGTCTGCGTATATTAGATCTTAACGATCCGCAATACTGCATTCTCCACTGGCTGGCTGTGCTACTGGAGAACCGGGAGTTCGATGTGCCCTCCGCTCTGGCTCTGGAAGCAAAGGAGTACCTCCTGAAGAACTTTGCGGTTGACTATAAAGACTATGATGCCATTGTTGGATACCGGGCAGACGACAGCTATTTCTCCTTTGCTCAGGACTTTATCAACGGCACCATTTCCTACCGACAGCTGAACAACGCTATGCATTTGGGTAAGCTGGGTCAGCAGTTTGTGTTGAAGAGCAAAAAGGCATTTGACCGGATCCGCTTTGTCGGTGCGGAAGTCGCTGAGCGGGAGGAATGGTACGCAAAACAGCAATCCCGAGATCAAAAAGCTCGGCGGCAGTACTTCGATGTAGAGCGTTTTAAGCGCCAGCGTGGGGATCTGTACATCATGCAGATCATGGATGAGGAGATGAAGCCTAATGATCCGCGCTTATCATAAGGTTTATTTGGAAAAGGCCCGCACCAATCTGGGCCGAATGCTGGATTTTGCCACCTATGACCTTGGCTACGATCCCTGTGAGTTTTTTGACTTGTTTATGAACTGTGGCTTGGCAGAACGGTTTGGCAAAGGGGAGTTCACCTTAACTGTTGGAATGTCCGGTGTGGAGCTGGCCTACCGGGTGCTGGAGCTGACAAAGCATCAGGTGGAGTTCCCGAAGCCCAGGTACACAGCAGACCGCAGCCCGGAATACTGGGCAGGCTGGGCGCTGGCTTACTATCAATGGGAAACGGCAATGCCCTTCGTTGAGATATTGGAGTACATTCCGCTGGATGACATCATTCGTATGTACACTCCCTATCACGAAATGGATATCCGCCATTTCTGTGACCGGATGAACGAGCTGTACCGCGCTGCCAACCCGGAGACGAAACTGAAGCAGATGCGGCAGCGGGCGGGAATGAGTCAGAGTGAACTGGCAGAGCAGTCCGGCGTTCCGGTGCGGACGATCCAGCAATACGAACAGCGGCAAAAGAGCATCAACAAAGCCCAGGCGGAATACCTGATGATGCTGGCCCGCGCACTCCACTGCAATGCCGAAGATCTAATCGAGCCTGTCGAATGAAAATTGTACTACTTGCCTACAGGGACGGTTATTTCGGAAGGCTCAGGTGAAGCCGAATGGTAATTTCGTCATCCGGCGAACGATAGATGGTAACCTTCTTTAAGACCAATTTCCAGAGACGGTTCTTCTCCTCCAGGGTCAAAATGGGATAGCTTTCCAGAATGTGTTGTGCTGCGGGAATGATCTGTGTATGTGCGGCCTCTTTTTGTTTTCCTTCACTTTTTTGCTTCAGCAAATCGTCTTCAGATTCCCGCAGCTGCTTGATTTCATCCTCCAAAGCAAGATTTCGTTTTGTGAACATTTCTATTGTATAGATACCCTTTTCCAGGTATTCGCAAATGTTCTCCTGTTGCGACTGAAGCGTGGAAATCTGGCCACGAACAGTGATTAATGCTGTTTCAATCGGATCAATAGCAGATTCTGTGTCAGCTTCAAGTTGGATAATGTAGTCATCCAGCCATTCTTCCATTGCATCCAAAATTTCGTGCTCTACCATTTCACATTTCATAATTCTGCAATCACAGCCTCTGGTGGTACACCGATACCACGGTGTAGGATTTCGCTTTTTATCCGGAACATTACGCTTCATAATACCACTACATTTGTCACAGAAGAGAATATCAGGAGGTACTCTTTGATAACTTTGCTGGAACCCATGTGGATATGCTGCTGGCATAATTCGAAGAAGACGAATAATCTCTGTCCAGCCGGGCGGCGATATCTGTTTATCTAACAAAAGCGATTTACAATCGCGTAGCCGCAGAATTTTCTGTGTTGCCCAGGACAGTTTGTGTCCGCACGGGGCTTGGGGCAGGAGCCTCAACAAGCATAAAAAGCCACCCGCTTTCCGGAACGGAAAACGGGTGGCTTTGTCAATCTGGGTACCAACTGGCATTGCTTGTAGGGTTTCTTCTGTTCTGACGATGATATTATTCTGCTGGTCGTATACCTATGAAGTCTGTTGTGAAACGGAGATAAGAAAAGGAGGGAAGAGACAGGACATGCACACAAAAAAAGACTTACTACCCTTGCGGATAGTAAGCCTTTTTTGTAAGTAACCGATGTGCGCAACAGGCAGGATGCTACTTGCCAAGCACTTCTACATGCCGATTGTTATGTGACGGATAGATGTGGTTAATCAGCGGGGTTGATCTCCACAGCGAAGTCGCCGCCTGCCTTCACTGCGAAGCAGTAGAAGACAACGCCGTTAGCGGGGATGTTGATCTGGGTAGCTGCGCCGTTAACAGAAACAGAAACGGGGGTCTCAGCAGAAACAACGATTGCACCGAAGATGGAATCGCCGGGCTCGATCTCGCCGTTCTCGATCACCTTGTAGTCGGTGGGAGCACCGTTGGCATAGGTGAAGCTCTGCAGCTCATATGCATACTCGGTGTTGTTGGTAACGGTCACGATACCGTTGCCTGCAGGAGCTGCGCCCTTCTCGGTGATGACAACATCATACTGACCGCCGGTCTTAACGGAGAAGCAGTAGAAGGTGGTGGGGCCTGCGGGGATGTTGACAGTGGTCTCAACGCCGTTGACGTAAACGCTGACTTCCTTGGTGCTGTCGATAACGATAGCGCCGAAGATAGCATCGCCGGGCTCGATCTCGCCGTTCTCAACGACCTTGTAGTCGGAGGGAGCGCCTGCGTAGGTGAAGCTCTGAACCTCATATGCATACTCGGTGTTGTTGGTAACGTTCACGATCGCCATGGTGGGCTCAGCTTCCTTGAACAGAACCTCGATGGTGTTGTTGCCGGGGGCAACGTTGAAGCAGTAGAAGCCGCCTGCATTTGCAGGATCGGTGATGGGAGCGTCGCTGCCGTTGACAATAACGCTGGCAACTTCGTAGCCCTCATTTGCGGTGGGCTTGATGCAGATGATCTTACCCATTTCCAGAGCGCCGCCATTTTCAACGGGAACCAGATTGCCGAAGTCGCCCATAGCACAGGTCATAACAGCGAAGCTGCCGCCGTTAGCTTCTTCGTAAACAGCCTTGGAGGGAGCGAAATCAACGCCCTCAGCCTTGGTGATAGCCTCGCCATAGGTTGCGGTGAAGCTTCTCTCACCGTTGATGGTGACCGTGGGAGGATTGGACATGATGTTGAAGACCAGGCTTGCGCTGTTGTAGGTCTCCTTCATGGAGGTGACGTAACCCTTCTCGTTGGTAACGATCTCAACCTCTGCAGCGTAGCCAGCCTCAGCATTGCTGAAGTCGGACCAGCCGCCGTCGGTTCTGTAGCCGATGTACTCGGGCTTGTAGTTGACAACGATGCCGCCGTTCTCGCCTGCAGCGTAGGTGGGATCAGCCAGATCCTCTTCGATGAAGGTCTCGGACAGGCCGATCACCTTCAGCTCGTATGCCTTATCGGTAGCATTGTAAACCAGAGCGTCCAGAGTCAGACCGCCGATCTGCTCATAGGTAGCAGCCTCGAAGATCTCAGCCAGCTTAGCGGCAGCGTCAGCAACCTCAACAGCAGCAGCGGAGCTGGTCTGATAGAAGTACTTGCCATCCTGCTTGTACAGGATCTCTTCGGTCACAACAGCAGCGTCCTCGATCAGCTTGTCCTGACGGGTCTTGGTGACCTTGATGTACAGATCTTCGCCCAGATCCATCTCAACGGTAGCGGTAGCGACGACATCACGCTTGAAGCTGTCCATGCCGCCGGAGCCTTCTTCGCCGGGACGAACCACATCTACGTTATAGTTGGTAACGTAGGTGAGCTTTACAGTGGTGTTGACTGCGCCTTCAAATGCTGCGATGGTGGTAGCAGCATCGAATGCGGGAGCCTTAGTTTCGCCACAGCCTGCGAAGACGGAAGCCGTCATAGCCAGCAGCAGAACTACCGCAATGGTTTTCATGATGAATTTTTTCATTTCGCTTTTCCCCTTTATTTGATTATTTTCTCAAGATATTCCACTACGTCGAATACCTCTTGAGCCCAAGTATACCACGAATGATCCCGATTGGGAATAAATTTATATTCCACACCCAGATCATTTTCGCGCAGGAATTCATTGAATGCTCTGGAGCTGTCGATGATGAAATCGCTCTCCCCCACGGACAGGTAGACATTCAACTTCTTTCCCTTGCTTTCCAGAAACAGCTCTCTGAGCGTGCCGAATTTGGATTCATCCAGTCGATCCGGCCGGATGGCAGGTGACAAGGCAACGCAGGCGGCATATTTGTCCACATTTTTCAGATAGTGATACAGCGCACCGTAGCCGCCCATGGAAACGCCGGCGATGATCAGAGGCTTCTCCTTGGACAGACAACTGAAATTACCGTAGAGGAAGTCGGTGACTTCCTCTTCCACGAGGGAGTAGTAATTTTCAATGGGACCCATGTTCAAGTACCATTTGTTCTCGCCGTTAATGAAGCAGGCGGCGATTTTCTTGTCCTCGCAAATCTTCAGGATCTGCGTGTTCATCTGCCATGCTTTTTCGTTATCGCCAAAGCCATGCAGGAAGATGATCAGAGGATACTGCTCCTGATTGTTCTGGTAGTAATTCACGTCCTGATTTCTCAGGCAGCCGCCTAAATTCAATGACGGAATGAACACATCCATTCTGGTTCTTCTTGCCAGCGCTTTGGTATGAAAATCAACTGTTAACAGAGCCACTGTTCTTCCTCTTCTCTGCGCTTGGTATAAGCGGCGACGGGTTCGGCTTCCTCAGTCAGACCCTTGTACTCCACCTGATACTCATACAGATCGCCTTCCGCTCTGTGGATCAGGCACTGCAGGTAGTACTCGGTCATCTCGTAAGCGGCTCTTCTTTCCTCATTGGTGGAAGTGCCGATGGAGCCGATGTAGTAGGGCAGATCCTTGATCTCAGCGTAGTCGATCTCATTCTGGCAGGAGCCGCCGATGGCGAAGTAAACACCCAGATCGTTGCAGATCTTAGCGGCGTTATTTCTGTCGGTATCGTCCTGCAGGGAGATGATGAAGTCCGCGCCCTGGTTGCACAGCTGCTTTGCAACCATGCTCTGGGTGTTCACGCTGGTAACGGAGCCCAGAGGCAGAATGGTGACATTGTAAGCCTTGGCAAGATAATCCTGAATGTAGGTGATGTACTTGCCCACCTGATCGTTGATGCTGGAGGGTGCGATGATACCGCACTTGATCTCCTCACCCTGACGGTAGGAAGCCTCGTCCTCGGCAGCGTTGGTGCCGTTGAGCTCATAGAGGGCCTTGATGTTTTCCTTGGTGGAATCGCTGACCCACTCAGCCAGCTTCTCAGCGCCGTAATCGGGGCTGTTCTTGTCAAAGAACTTGTCGATATTGATCTTTCTGACGGTGGGATGCGCAGCATCAATGGAATCCACCGCACTCATCTCGTCGTACTCATCCAGCGTCTGGATTGCCCAGGTAGAAATGCTCAGATGCAGCGCGGAGCCGTCGGCATTTCTCATAACCTCACCGGTCTCTACGGCATTAACAGCAGCCGCAAAAATAGGGGCCAGATGTGCAGAATACTTGGCCACCAGATAGGTCAGAGAGCCATTGACAAAGGCTTCCCGGTAGGTGGGAGAGAAGCCACCCATGGTTGCGTTGGAGATCTTGTCACCGGAGGACAAAATGGGAGAGGACGCAAACTCAACGCCGTTACAGGTGGAGATGACGACCATGGGATGGTGCTGTGCGAAGGGCTTGGTAAACTGAATACCGGAGTCCCAATTCTGGTTGTTGACCATGAAGATCACGGTATCTTCGGGCAGGTCACAGTCAGGCTCTCTGGTGATGGTGAACTTACGGGCATCTTTCTGGCCTTCGTAACCGGTAACCGTGATGCCGTGGGCGGCCAGCGCATCATTCATGCCCAGCCACTTGTTGGTAAAGTGCTGGCCCTCATAACCGTAGTAGTTGTAAAGAGCAAAGAAAATCGCGTTGTTCGTACCCTCAAAGGATTCGATATTGGGATCATCAGCGGAAATCATGCTGCCGCCGAAGATGAACAGATCTTCAATGCTGCTGCAGGCGGTCAGAGAACTGCACAGGCAGGTGAATACAAGCAGCAGAGCGAGCAGTTTCGCGACTTTGGTATTATGCTTCAATCTGAACATCTCCTTTCTCAGTCAGCTGCAGATGCTTTTCCTTCCAGATGTATCTTCTCATCTTCACCCAGTTGAGGAATCTCTGCTTGTCAACCATGTAAACCAGAACTGCAAAGACGCTGAAGCCATTGATCAGGCTGGATACAGTGGAAGTAAGGGCATTGTCGAAGCCGTAGGTATAGAGCAGGGTAGTTCCGATGACGGCCAGCAGCAGACCGACGATTTGATTGCTGTATCTGGCAAGAATGCCGCCGATGAAGATGGGCAGGAAGTTCTTGAATACGGTACCGCTGGAGGCCAGATTCACGTTGATGGTGATGCTTGCGGTGCCGCAGGAGCTCATGACCTGATAGACGGCGATCAGCGCACCGGCGATGATAAAGCTGACGATACAGTGGGAAATCTCGTTGATACCGGTGTCCACACAGATCTTCTGGTTGTAAACCAGAGCCAACTTGTTATAGCCGTATCTGGTGTAGCACAGGGCAGAAGCCATGACCACACAAATGATGATCAGCAGGGGGATCAGAATGATGGGTTCCTGGAAAAAACTGGTAGTGTGGGGGCCCATTGCCAGGTTGACCGTGCCGGAAGAGCCGTTGGAGGTTGCCACAACCTTTGCGATACCCTCGTAGATCAGACACATACCGAGAGAAATGACGATGGGAGGCAGCTTGGTGGAGATCAGCACCAGAGAGTGAACAAAGCCCAATGCCATGCCGAACAGAATGCTCAGCAACAGGAACTGGAAGATGTGCTCAACGGTGTCCACACCGGGAACGATCAGGGAGGCAAACAGACAGGCCAGAATACCGGTGGCACCCAAAGAGAAGTCCATTCTGCCGGAGTTTAGGTTGGTATTCAGAGCCAGTGCAGCAATCAGGGTCATAACAGCAGTTCGGCCCATGATCATGATGTTGCTGAGGTTGTCAAAGGCATCGCCGATGATAAACAAGCCAACACCGTTTGCCTTGGACATAATGCACGCGATGATGATCATCAACGTCGGACAAAACAGAGACCAGAACAGCTTGGTTCCAAACCGCTTTGTCTTGGGATCATTCAACACAGAGTTGTTGAATTTAACAGGACTTGTATATTTCATTACTGAATACTACCTCCTGACGCCAGCATTTTTGTTCTTGTATCCCACATATTTGCAAGGGAGATCAGGATGAAGATCGCGCCCTTGACCATGAAGGAGTAGTCGCCCACTTGGAAAGCGGGGGTGGAAATCGCGGCGAAGAACTCATCCAGGAAAACAGAGAAGAATGCACCGATCACCGCGCAGCTGACCTTGGACTTGGGACCGCCGCTGGTGGTCATACCGCCAAATACGATTGCGATAACAACATTCAGGCCGACCTGACCCAGAACGGTGGACGCACCGTACATGCTTCCGCTCATGGAAGATGCAAAGAGGAAGCCGCAGATGCCCAGACCAACGCCGGAAATCGCGAAGGAGATGATACCGGCCCGCATCAGGTTGATACCGTTGAATCTTGCAGCGACCTTGTTGGAACCAATGAACTTATTTCTTCTGCCGACCTTGGTGTAGTTGAAAATGAACCAGCAGATCGCAAAGAACACGGCAAGGAAGATGGCAAAGAACCATGCGTTGGAGTTCATGCCCTTGGCAACGGTGATCAGACCGCCGTACTGGTCGAGAATTGCCTCGTGGACGGCAGCGATGATGTTCATCATCGTCAGTGTCATAACCATGACGGGCAGATTCAGCATCGTTGCCAGAATTGCGTTCAGAATGCCCAGCACCGCACCGATACCAACTGCCAGAATCAGGGACAGGGCCAGATTGCCGGTTGCGTTAAAGGTAAGTGCCGCAACGGTGGCACACATCAGAGATGCATTACCAAGGGACATATCGAAGCCGCCCTGAGAGTAGATGAACACCGCACCGGTAGCGACGACTGCAACGAAAACACTGTTATTGATCACGTCGCCCAGGTCGCCTGCATAGCCGGTGATACTCTTGCCGATAAAGTATGCTGCAACGATGAGCATCAGCATGCAAAAAGGCACCAGGTTCACATAGAACTGCTTGTTTGTCAGGGTAGCCTTCAGATTAAAGGTAGCCTTGGTTTCAAGAGCCTTATTTCTGACACTCTCGATGGGTGTGACCACACCGGTCACATTGTAGACCAGTTTGGTGTATTCTTCGTGGAGGAATACACGCTTCATCTTCAGCTCTTTAATCTGTTCGTTATAGGTGTTTCTTTCCTTGATCTTTGCCCGCTTGCAGACAGTTTCCAAACCGAACTTCACATTGTTCAGTTCCTTGGAATCGGCATTGTTTGCCATAGCCGCTGCCAGATCCCGTTCCAGATTCTTGTCCAAATCGGCCAGGGTCTTTTGGTGTTCCTGCTTCAGGACAACCAGCTGCTCCTGAATGTACTTTTTCAGCTCGGTGTCCTTTGCCAGATAGATGTTCTTAATTTCTTCGCTGAAAGCCTTGACCGTTTCCTTGGCCTTCTTGTCGTCGCTCAACTCCGTAAAGTCGATTACACGCTGCACCAAGTCCTGATCAAAATACGCAAAGCGTACAGTTACGTTTTGTTCCATAAGTACCCCCCCTTAGATCATGTACTCAATGATCTGTTCCTGAGTCAGATCCGGATTGCGAGTAAATTCTTTTGTGATCTGGCCATCCTTCATAATCAGAATTCTGTCAGACATTCCGATCAGTTCGGGAAGCTCCTCGGAAATCATAATGATGGACTTGCCTTCCAGCTTCATCTTGTAAAGCAGCTGATAAATAAACTGCTTGACACCGATATCAACGCCACGGGTGGGGCAGTCCAGGATCAGGATCTCAGAATCATTAGCGATCCACTTAGCGAAGGAAACCTTCTGCTTATTACCGCCGGAAAGGGTGCTGACAAGCTGATCTGCAGAGTTGCACTTGATCTGCAGTTCCCTCACCTGACGGTCAACCAGTTTCTTCTCGCTGCCCTTGGTCACAAGGAAGTTGTACTTCGCAATATTGTTGATGGAGGCAATCGCAATGTTATCGAAAATAGAGGTCTTCAATGCCAGAGCTTCCACGTCACGGTTCTTGGAGAGGTAACCGATCTTGCGGCTCATGGCGAAGTCCTCGCTTCTAACCAGCTCATCCAGGTTTTTGCCGGTGTATACGAAGCCGCCTTCGATCTTTACATTGCCAAAGAGTGCCTTACCCAGAGTATGCATACCGCACTCGGACAGGCCGCCGATGCCAAGGATTTCACCCTTGTGCAACTCCAGATTGACGTGCTTCAGCTGGTTGCCTACAATGCCGTCAACCATCTTCAGCACAACCTCATCACTGTAAGAGCCGTCGTAATCGGAACGGTAGTAGTCGCCCTTCAGCTCGCGGCCGATCATGTACTTTTTAATGAGATCGGGATCAAATTCGCCCTTTGCCTTATCAAGATTTGCAACGATGTTGCCGTCACGCAGGACGGTCAAGGTGTCACACTTTTCCATCAGCTCGTCCAAATCGTGAGAGATGAACAGAACAGATCTTCCCTCATTCTTCAGCTCCTCCATCTTCTTATACAGAAGATTACGTCCGGTCTCAGACAGGGCGGTGGTAGTCTCGTCGACGATGAAAATCTCAGGATTCTTGTTCAGGCACTTGGCAATCTCGATCAGCTTTCGCTGCTGCATATCATAGGCCGCGGTGATCATTCCGGGACGGATGTCATTGACACCAATCTTGGACAATGCATATCCTGCATGGTTGCGCATCTTCTTGCCGTTGACGAACAGACCGAAGACTGCGTTCAGAACGCCGTCCTTCATCTTTCTGACGGCCTTGTTTTCAATGATGACCTTCAGATCGTTACAGTTGTTCAAATAGCAGTTTTTCAGGGACTGAACGTCCTTTTTGAGCCAGTCCAGCTTCATGTAGGTCTTGTTCTGCAGACCCTTGATCTGACGCTTATAGGCTTTCTTTGCCTCGCTGATGTCGTTGGCCAGTCTTCTCTTTTTGATGACCTCGTCAAGCTTTTCTGCGTTCTCTTCGTATTTCTGATCGATCGCATCCAGCTGCCGGTTCAGATCGTTGAAAGCAGTTTCCGCAAGCGTGTTAAACTCGTCAATGATCTGCTGTTTCTTTACTTCGTTGCCAGCCAGCAGCTTTTCGTTCAATTTGGCAAACTCTGCGGACAGTGCAGCTTTCGCCTTGCTCAGCAGCTCTTTAGCTTCCGTGCCGGTTTTGCCGGTGAGCTGTGCCGCGTAATCTTCTTTGATCTTCACAATGGAGGTAACATCCAGATCAAACAAAGGAGAGAAGTCTTCAATCTTTCTGGACTCAAAGTAGTTTACGCCTGCAAACTGGCCCAATTCGCCGAGGAAAATATTCTCGGCAACGCTGACCTCACTGATGGTGCCGTTCTCCTGAACGATGATGCCGATGCCTCCGTTCAGCGCTTCAATCATGGAGCTGGGTTCCCAGACTTCGCCGTGATACCACATGGTACCGCTGGTTTTTTGGTGGATGCCGGTCATCAATGCACTCATGGTAGATTTACCGGAGCCGTTTTCACCGATAAATCCGCGAATCTCACCGGCGTAGATCTCAATGTCCACGTCGTTCAGTGCAATTGTCGGACCGAACTGTTTTACTATGTGGCTTGCTTTAAAAATCGGTTGCTTCATAAATTGTTGTGTATGAAAATAGAATTCATACTCCTCCTCTCTATTTATGTAACAATGAAAAAATCAGCAAAACAAATCCCTCTGGTTTTAAATGAACGCGTTCAGATTTGTCCATGGGAATAATTGACAAAAACGCCCTGTAATTTACCGATTTTTTACCATTATACAAGAGAAAACGCCACATTTCAACCCCCTATTTACTCAATTAATGCTGTATGTTTTTTTGCGTATTTACTTGCTAAAAATGATTGGTTATGATATGATTAAGTTGTATATAAACATCCGAAAGGAGTAATATAAATGAATAAAGATTCTCTGCTTTTGCAGCCTATTCAGGTAGGCAACCTGACCTTGAAGAACCGCGTGATGTTCCCTCCGCTGACCACCGGTTATGAGGAACGGGATGGCTCCATCGGCGCAAGAAGCCTCGCTTTCTATGAGCGCCTGGCTAAGGGCGGCACCGGCTTCGTCGTTCTCGGCGACGTGGCTCCTGTTATGACTGCATCTCCTACCCCCAAGCTCTGTGATGACCGTCAGATCCCCGCGTTCAAGCGTTTGGCAGATACCATGCACAAGTATGACTGCAAGGTAGCTCTGCAGCTGTTCCATCCCGAGTACGATGTTCCCGAAGTGGGCCGCTTGATCCGCGCCGCTCAGATGTCCGCAAAAGAGGGCATGGAAGCCAAGGCCAAGGGGGATATGGCCACCTTCGGCGCCAAGATGAAGGAATCCCAGGAATTCGGCAAGCAGGCTCATGGCAAGATCGCTTATGATATGAAGAACTTCATTCAGGAAGTGACCCCTGCACAGCTGGCTCAGATCAAGGGTTATATTGCCGAGGCTTCCCGCCGTGCGCAGGAAGCAGGCATTGATGCCATTGAGGTCCACGGCGACCGTCTGTTGGGCAGCCTTTGCTCCAAACTGATGAATTTCCGTAACGACGAATACGGCGGCAACTTTGAAAACCGCGTCCGCTATGCTTTGGAGGTTGTTGCTGCCATTAAGGAAGCTGCTCCCAATCTGATGATCGAGTATAAACTGCCCATCATCACCAAGAATCCCGACGGTAGTGATCGCGGCAAGGGCGGTCTGCATCCGGAAGATGCTGTGGAATTCGCCAAGCTGCTGGAGAAGGCCGGCGTGGATATGATTCAGGTGGCGCAGGCCAACCACACCGGTAATATGGCAGATACCATTCCTCCTATGGGCACCCGTGAGGACAACTGGGTTCTGCCCGTGACCAAGGCTGTCAAGGCTGCTGTTTCCATCCCTGTCGCAACCGTCGGTAAGGTTCTGTCCATTGAAAATGGTGAAAAGATCATCGCTGACGGCGATGCCGACATCATTGCCTACGGCCGCAGTCTGGTCTGTGATCCCGATATTGCCATCAAGGCTGAAACCGGCGAGCCTGTCCGCCTGTGCATGAACTGCAACAAGGGCTGCGTGGATGCCATCCAGAACCGCCGTTACATCACCTGTGTGCTGAATGCGGAAAACGGTGAAGAAGCTACTATGTCCATCAAACCCGGTAACGGTGAGAAGAAGGTCGTTGTCATCGGCGGCGGCGTTGCAGGTCTGGAAGCTGCCAGAGTTGCTGCTCTGCGCGGCTACACTGTGGATCTGTATGAGAAGGAAGCTGTTCTGGGCGGCCAGATCAATATTGCTGCTGTTCCTCCCAGAAAGGACGAACTGTTCCGCTCCGTCGGTTACTTCGAGTGCATCCTGCCCGCTCTGGGTGTCAACATCCATCTGAATACCGAGGCAACCAAGGAAATCATGAATGCTGCCGATGCTGTGATCGTGGCTGTTGGCGCCCATGACTTTGTGCTGCCCATCCCCGGTGTGGACGGTGCCAATGTGGTATCTTCCTGGGATGTTCTGGCCGGCAAGGCAGAAGTAAAGGGCCACTGCGCTGTCATCGGCGGCGGTCTGGTCGGTACGGAAACTGCCGAGTACTTGCTGGAAAAGGGTTGCGGTGTGTCTATTATCGAAATGATGGACAAGATTGCAAACGGCGAATCTTCCACTATTCTGCCCACCATCATGGCAGACTTCAAGGCTCATGATGTGAAGCAGTATGTCAACACCAAGGTCAGCGCCATCGAGGAAGGTTGCGTCAAGGCAACTCAGGGTGAAGAGGAAATTTCTATCCCCTGTGATATGGTGGTCATGGCTGTCGGCTCCAAGAAGAATGTGCTGGACGTGGAAGGTGTCAACGTTCCTGTGTACTACGCAGGTGACTGCTCCGGCGAGCGCACCGCTTCCATTGCAGAAGCCATCCGCGGCGGCTACAAGGCTGCTAACGAGATTTAAGGACGAACAGTCCATATCTTGTGGACGAATCAGGAAAAAGCGTAATCTGTAAGGAAACTCCCACAGTCTTTCCTCTCCGGGAGGATCGGCTGTGGGATTCTTTCCTTTGCAGCCCCAATACCAAACAAAAAGAAGGCTGGCGATTTTATGAGCAAATATCCTCATTTATTTGAACCCATTCAGATTGGAACCAAAACCATCAAGAACCGTGTGTTTATGCCTCCCATCTCTACCAATCTGGCAAACAAATGCTATGTGACCGATGAACTGGTGCAGCATTACGGTGCCCGGGCCAAGGGAGGTGTGGGTCTGATCGTATCCGAAGTGGTGACTGTGGAGCCCACCTATATCTACCTGCCCGGTGATATGTCTATCCATGATGATTCCTTTATCCCCGGATGGGAAAAACTCTGCGCCGAGGTACATAAATACGATACAAAGATTCTGGCCCAGCTGTTCCATCCGGCATATATGGCATTCCCTATTCCCGGAACACCCCAGTTGATTGCTCCCTCCCACGTGGGACCCTACTACGCAAAATCCGCGCCCCGTCCGGTTACCAAAGAGGAAATCAAAGTTCTGGTCCGTCAGTTCGGCGAAGCCGCAAAGCGCGTACAGAAAGCAGGCGGTGACGGTGTTGAAATCCACGCTGCCCACGCCCACGGTCTGCTGGGTGGATTCCTTTCTCCTCTCTATAACAAGCGCTGTGACGAATACGGTGGCGATATCAACGGCCGTCTGCGGCTGACCCTGGAGGTTGTGGAAGAAGTCCGCCGGGTCTGCGGCAAGGATTTTATCATCGATGTCCGCATTTCCGGTGATGAATACAGCGACGGCGGTTTGAATATCAACGATGCCACCTATGTTGCCAAGCAGCTGGAAAAGGCCGGCGTGGATCTGATCCACGTTTCCGGCGGTACCACCATCAAGCGTGGCAGCTCCATCCCCGCCCCCGGCACCAAGATGGGCACCCATTCCGAGCTGGCAGCCCATATCAAGAAGCGGGTCAATGTCCCCGTTGCCACCGTGGGGCGCATCACAGAAGCATGGATCGCAGAAGAAATGATCGCCAACGGCATGGCCGATGCCTGCATGATCGGTCGTGCCAACCTTTGTGAGCCGGAATTTGCCAATAAGGCAAAAGAAGGCCGGGAGCATGAGATCCGTCCCTGTATCGGCTGTCTGCGCTGCCTCAACGGCATCATGTTCGGCAGACGGGTGGCCTGCACCATCAATCCCTCTTTCGAGCTGGTCAACGAAGATACGCTGGAAGAGGCTGAATCCAAGAAAAACGTTCTGGTGATTGGCGGCGGTGTTGCCGGTATGGAAGCCGCCTTCGTGGCAAAGAAGCGGGGCCACAATGTGGTGCTCTGCGAAGCCTCCGAGGAGCTGGGCGGCCAGGCAAAGCTGGCAGCTGTTCCCATTGGCAAGCAGGACTTGACCCGTGTGATTCAGTTTATGGCCCGCCGTCTCTATGACAGCGGTGTGGAAGTCCGGCTGAATGCCGCTGTCACAAAGGAAATGCTGGAAACCGAATTTAAGGGTTTTGAGGTAATTGCGGCGGCTGGCGCAAAGGCAAATACCATTCGTGCCTTCACCTGCTTCAAGAATTGGATGACTGCCGACGATATTCTGTCCGGTAAGGCTTTCCCCGGACAGAACGTAGTGGTCATCGGCGGCGGCAGCGTCGGCTGCGAATTGGCTGACTTCCTTGCCCCCACTCTGAACGACCGTTTCCCCAGAAACCGAAAAGTCACCGTGCTGGAAATGATGCCGGAGATCATGATGACCGAAGGCGGTGTGGTCAGAAGCAAACTGGCTATGCGGATGATGGAAAAGGGCATCCGGATTGAAAGTAATGCCAAGGTTACCTCCGTGACAGAAAACACCATCGCTTTCGAAAAAGATGGCGCAGAATATGTGATCAAGGATGCGGACACCCTGGTCTTCGCCAACGGCTATCACGTTGACAGTGCCATAGAGGAGATGCTGAAGGAGACCGGTGCCACCTATCACCTCATCGGTGACGGCGCAAAGGTCGGCAACATCAAGGACGCCATTTCCGGCGCTTATGAAACTGCCAGAGAGCTATAAGCATCGCAGGGCTAAGCCAATGTAAGAGTCAAAAAGCCTGGGACGAAACATGTTCGTCCCAGGCTTTACTGCAATGTTATGAAGTGCTCCAGTGTCCAAGTAGAAGAATGGTTGGTAAATAAGGAGTTGTCGCACAACACTTTTTCTTTCGAAAGTGTGATATATCCTCTAATGGATCATGACCGGTTCTGATTACGCACCTTCAAAGCCGGCAGGTCATTGGAAGCTTTTGTGCAGTTCTCCTCTATTGGCTCACACATGAGCCAGCAGACCAATACCACACGGGATCTTTTTCGGTTGTTCGGACACAGCAAAGCACCCCCTGAC
This sequence comes from Oscillospiraceae bacterium, assembly GCA_015067845.1. Classification (GTDB taxonomy): domain Bacteria; phylum Bacillota; class Clostridia; order Oscillospirales; family Oscillospiraceae; genus Faecousia. The sequence goes on along the minus strand of SVLT01000022.1, from coordinate 13,676 downwards.
CTGATAATGTAAGTGCATTATATCAGGTCAGGGGGCGTAAGTCGATAGATATACCGATGATTTTATAAAATAGCGCTATTGTTTGCCTGTGTAAATGTGATCCTGCCTGCCTATGGCGGGGAGATTACTTAGGCAGGTTAGGGCAGATATTTACCATCCCTCCATTCCGGAGGCCAAAATGGGTGGCTATCAGCTCATTTGTGTAATTATCCCCGGTCATACACAAATCTTCGCTCTCCAATACAGGTTTTTGGGAATTGTTCCGGGAGCGGATGGGAAATTCTGTGAAAACTGTCATTATAACCAAAATATGAAATAACCATCTATGAAAACTGGAAAATATTACAAAAAACTATTGACTTTTTGAGAAAATAATGTACGATAAATACCCTGAAAATTGATCGAGGAGGGACGGTTATGAGGCAGAATGTGGTCAATGCACTGATTGAGATACCTCTGGGCTCACGGAATAAATACGAGATCGACGGGAAAACCGGACGCATCCACTTAGACCGGGTGCTGTATTCCGCCATGAGCTATCCGGCGGAGTACGGCTATATCGAAAATACCCTTGCCCCCGACGGCGACCCGGTGGACATTCTGGTCATTGCCCGGGAGCCGACCTTCCCGGGATGCATCGTCCCCGCCCGGGTGCTGGGCTACCTGTCCACCAAGGACAACGGCAAGGAGGACTACAAGCTCATTGCTGTTACCGACTGCGACCCCCGGTACGACCATGTACAGAAGCTGGAGGATCTGGCGGAGTACATCCTGAAGGAGATATCTAATTTCTTTCAGAACTACAAGGTTCTGCAGGGCATCAACGTGGAGGTGGGGGAGTACCACGGTCTGGAGGACGCTTTCCGGATCATCGACGAATGCACCAGACGTTATCTATACAAGGGATAAAAAGGGTGTGTTGCAATCGTGCAACACACCCTATAACTTTGCGTTTTTTCGCTCCTGCTGTCTGGGAAAATTGACGGTTGCGAAATGGAGGCAGGTATTGTAAAATAGAGCGGTAAGTATTTCCAAACAGAAAAGGAATGTGTGCCATGAAAGCTACAAACAAATCCCTGTGGCAGGCGGTAAAGTTCACCCTGTTTTCCATCTCTGCGGGACTTATTCAGGTGGGAAGCTTCGCTTTGCTGGAGCTGTTTATTAAGGACTACTGGATTCCCTACCTGATCTCACTGGTGCTGTCCATCCTGTGGAACTTCACCCTGAACCGCCGCTATACCTTCAAATCCGCTGCCAATGTGCCGGTGGCCATGGCGAAGGTCTTTGGTTTTTATCTGGTGTTCACGCCCCTGTCCACATGGCTGGGAAGTGTCGCCGAAGGCTTTGGCTGGAATGATTTCCTGATCCTTGCCATTACCATGATCGCCAATTTCGTGCTGGAGTTCCTGTTCTGCAAGCTGGTGGTCTACCGGGGCAAGGAAGATACCCTGAAAACTGAGAATAAGGCGGGGGAATCCAATGAATAAAATCGAAAATCAGACCTTTGACCAGGAGCGGGCGCTGTACGCGGCGGAACAACTCCATGTACATAACTGCCGCTTTGACGGCCCTGCTGACGGCGAAAGCGCCTTTAAGGAGTGCCGGGATATCCGGGTCAGCGGCAGCTTTTTCAATCTGCGCTACCCCTTCTGGCATGACACAGGTCTTGCGGTGGAAAACTGCGAGCTGACCCCGCTGTGCCGTGCTGCCCTGTGGTACAGCGAGAATGTGACGGTGGCGGACAGCAAGCTCCATGGCATCAAGGCCTTGCGGGAGTGCGGCAACGTGACCATGACCGGCTGCGATGTGATCTCCGCGGAATTCGGCTGGTCCACCCGGGGAATGGAAATGACGGACTGCTCCGTGCAGGGCGAATACTTCATGCTCCGCTCCGATCACCTGAAGTTCAAAAATGTCACCCTCAAAGGAAAATATTCTTTCCAGTACATCGAGGATTCCGAATTCGACGGCTGCGATTTCGACACCAAGGATGCCTTCTGGCACGCAAAAAACGTGGTAGTGCGAAACAGCACCATTAAAGGTGAGTATCTGGCATGGTACTGCGAGAATGTGACCTTTATCAACTGCCGGATCATCGGTACCCAGCCCCTGTGCTACTGCAAGGGATTAAAGCTCATTGACTGCCAGATGATCGACACTGACCTGTGCTTTGAGCGCTCCGAGGTGGAGGCCACCCTGACCGCCCCGGTGATCAGCATCAAAAATCCCCGGAAGGGAACGATTACCGTCCCTGCCGTGGGGGAGCTGATCTACGACGAGCCCCTCGCCGCCGGCGTGGTGCAGGTTGGCTGACGGAATACAAAAAATACGCCCTGAGAAGGTTTCCTTCTCAGGGCGTTGCCTATTTATTTCGTCTTGGGCATCCAGGGTTTTGCATACTTGTTTTCCCAGTAGAATTCGATGTTCTCGCCGTCGCTGATGCAGACGATGTTGTACATCTTGTTGGTTTGGTAGATGATCACTTCCGCGTCCTGCAGCCGGGACAGGGGATCCCGGTGTGGATGACCGTAGTCGTTGTTGGCACCGCAGGAGATCACCGCGTAGGTGGGCATCACTGCCCGCAGGAGGCGGTAGTGGGTGGAGGAGTAGCTGCCGTGGTGACCCACCTTCAGCACATCGGCGGAGAAGTCAAAATCTTCACCCCAGTAGTCCAGCATATCGTTCTCACCGATCTGCTCCATATCGCCGGTGAACAGGAAGCGGGTATCGCCGTACTGCACCATCAGCACCAGGGAAAGGTCATTGGTATCCTCATACTGAGACTTCACGGGACCCAGTACCGTAATGGTGGCGCTGCCTAAGGTAAAGGTGTCACCGGGCTCGGGATATTCGACGGTGAGCTTCTGAGACTGAACACCGTCCAGAAAGGTGTTTACAAAGTCGTTGTAGTAGTTGATCGGGCCTGCCCAGACGTTCTCCACGGGAAAAGCCTCCAAAACCGAAGGCAAGCCGCCGATATGGTCGCCGTGGGGATGGGTGGCAACCATCAGCTTGACGGACTGTACACCCTGCTCGTGCATATAGTTTACGATCTTCTCACCGTATTCCGGATAGCTGCCGTCGATGATAGCGAATTCGCCGTCACATTCCAGCAGGAAGCCGTCGCCCTGTCCCACATCCATAAAGTGGACAGTCAGCGCATTGGTGATATCCGGGGCGAGGGTGGCTTCGGTGGCAAGGGATTCCTCTGTGGTTTCGGTGGGTGTGGTATCTTCCGTACTCCCGGTGAGGAGGGCCTCGCTTTCCGCTGGTTCGGTGGTGGGGGTCTGAACCTGCGCACCGCAGCCGGTGAGGAGCATAGCGGCCAGTATCAGCAGGCAAAGCAGTTTCTTCATATTTCTCTCTCCTTGTATATTATCCAAGACAGCTTCCGCAGGGGGTGTAGCCTGCTTCGATGGCGGCTTCGTAGGAATCAAAGATCACCTGATTTTCCGCTTTGGGGAGACTTCCGCAGCTTTCTGTGTGGAATTTCTTCGAGTTTTTGTTGCCGATGTAGGTCTGCCCTGTGGGATTGGCGGGTTCCGCGTTGTCAGGGTCGGCGGACTGGTTTTCCCACGTGAAGGAAATTTCCCTTCCGTCGGACAGGGCAATGACAGTACCCAGCATGTCCGTGCGGAACAGGGTCACACCGGCGTCGTTCAGCCGGGACATGGGCTCGTCGTGGGGATGGCCGTAGGTATTGCCCGTGCCTACGGAGATCACACCGTAGGTAGGGGAAACCTCGTACAGGAAGCGATAGCCGGTGGAGGTGTCGGAGCCATGGTGACCCACCTTCAGCACATCGGCGTGAAGGCTGTCTTTGCCCTCCCAGTAGTCCAGCATGTCGTTTTCCGCGGCGGTCTCCATATCGCCTGTGAACAGGAAGGAGGTCTCGCCGAATACCACCTTCATGACGATGGAGGTGTCGTTGGTCTCGGCATAGCTTTTGACAGGGCCGTAAACCGTCACCACCGCGCCGCCAAGGAGAAAGGAATCTCCCGGTTTGGGGATCTGAACGGTGAGATCCTGCTGGTCGGCATAGTGCATGAAGTCGTCAAAGCAGCCGGAGGAATAGGTAGTGGTGGGGGAGAGGACATTTTCTGTGGGGAACACCGCCAGCACCGAGGGCAATCCCCCTACATGATCCTCATGGGCATGAGAGCAGACCACGTAGGCAAGCTCCTGAACGCCCTGATCCATCAGGTAAGATACCACAAGCTGACCGTCCTCCACGTTTCCACCGTCGATGAGCATGTATTGCCCACCGCTTTCCACAAGGGCGCAGTCCGCCTGCCCCACATCGATGAAGTGGACACGCAGATACTCCCCTTCCGGCACGGAGGGCGCGGTGGGCAGGGAAAGGGTGCTGTCCCCAATGTATACCACGCATCCGGTGAGAGTCAGGGATAGCAGCAGGAGCAATAAGATGAGTTTCTTCATAAGCATCCCTCAGAAGAAGGTGAATTATTTTGTGGTCAAGCCGGTATTGTTCTTTGCTTTTTTCTGCTGGTTCTGCCAGATATTCATAACGATCCGATGGGGCATGATCTTGACACCCAGCACCTGCAGCTTCACCGGCAGGCCGTGGACGGAGTAGTCCTTTTTGGTTTTGTACAGATCCTTCAGGCCTGTGGCGACGCAGTCCTTGGCTTCATACAGCCGGTCGAAATACTGCACCTCGCTGCCTTCATTGGTCTGGAAGGCGTGGTTAAAGAACTCCGTCTTGACCCAGCCGGGATTCATAGCCATCATGCGGATGCCCTTGGGCTTCAACTCCCGGTTCATGGCGCGGCTGTAGCTGAGGACAAAGGCCTTGGTCGCGCCGTAGGTGGTGATGTAGGGCACAGGCTGGAAGGCGGACAGGCTGTCAAGCTGCAGGATGTGGCTGCCGGCCTCCATATAGGGCAGGCACAGCCGGGTCATGACCATCAGCGCCTTGCAGTTCAGGTCCAGCATCCGGCAGTCGTCCTTGATGCTGACCCGGTGGTAAGCGCCGAATTTGCCGAAGCCCGCGGCATTGACCAGCAGACGGATGTTGGGTTTTTCCTCTTCCAGAAGCTCCTCCAGCTTCTCGAAGCTGTCGTCATCCAGCAGATCCAGAGCGAGGGGACGCACAGGAACAGAAATTTCGGCTTTCAGGCTTTCCAAGGCCTCTGCCCGGCGGGCGATGACCCAGATCTCGTCCACCTTGACGTAATCGGAAAGCTGCAGGGCGAATTCCCGTCCCATACCGGAGCTTGCTCCGGTAACGATTGCAATGTTCATATCAGTTCCTCCATAGCAAAATTCAGCAGCGCTTCTTTTTCATTGGGGATGCGCTCCTCCAGCACCAGCTCCAGCAGGCGTTTTTGGGTGATGCCGATCTGGCGGCCGGTAATGCCCAACGCCATCAGATCGTGGCCGTCAATGGCCAGATCCCGGATGGTCAGGCAGGCGTCCTCCGCCTGAAGCTGGGCGAGAATTTCCCCAACTCCGGCAAATCGCTCCCCGCCGCTGGAAACGCCGGTGGCATCGGTATCCGCGATTTGCAATGCAAGAAGCTGCTCCGTGGCCTCCGCACCGTACTGGGCAAGCCGGCGGCGCAGCAGCTTTCGGTCAGCCTCCAGAGGAGTCATGTGTTTGTCGATCAGAAAAACCACCCGCTCCCGCAGGGCGGTGGGGGCTTTCAGCCGGCGCAGAATGGAATCCGCCAGCTCCGCGCTGACCTGCGCGTGTCCGTAGAAGTGTCCCTGTCCCTGTTCGTCCAGCGTAAAGCAGCCGGGCTTCCCAACGTCGTGGAGCAGCGCCGCCCAGCGCAGGGAAAGGTCTGCAGGTACATTCTCTGTAACACGGGCGATGTGGGTAAACAGGTCGTAGGCATGGTGGCGGCACTTCTGGTCAAAGCCGAAGGTTGGCTGCAATTCCGGGATCACTGCTCCCAGCACCGGGGCAAAGCGCAGCAGATCGTCAGCCGTTACCAGAGGAAGCAGCCTGCACAGCTCATCAAATACCCGCTCCCGGGCAAGGTTGTCCATCAAAGGGGCGAGGGAAAACATGGCACTTTCCGTGGCTTCCTCCGGCTTCAGGCTGTACTTCACCGCGAAGCGGACACCCCGCAAAATTCGCAGGGAATCCTCCTGAAAACGGGCGGCGGGGTCACCCACGGCCCGGAGTACCTTGTTTGCCAGATCCTCCCGCCCGCCAAAGGGATCGGCAAAGCCCCGGCTGGGTGAATATGCCATGGCATTGACGGTGAAATCCCGGCGGGCAAGATCTTTTTCAATTTCGGAAACGAATTCCACCCATTGCGGATGGCGGTTGTCGAGGTAATCCCCTTCGGTGCGGAAGGTGGTGATCTCCACCACGCCGCCGTCGGTGACCACACCCACCGTGCCGTGCTTTTTGCCCGCCAGCACCAATTTTTCACCGGCAAACACCGCCTCGGTCTGTTCCGGCAGAGCGGCGGTGCAAAGGTCATAATCGTGGGGCGTCAGCCCGAGGCAGGCATCCCGCACGCAGCCGCCTACCGCATAGGCGGCGAAGCCGGCTTCCTCCAGCGCTTGGATGCAGCGGCTCACATAATCAGGTAAATACATACTATCAGCTATCTTCCGGTGTATCCGGGGTATTTTCTTCGGATTCGGCGGTGCGGCGGTGGCGCTTGGGTGGGGTCAGTACGCACAGATTGGTCAGCGCCCAAAGACTGCCGGTGAAGTAGAGCAGCTTGTAATCGCTGCCGGGAATGGCGGCAAGGCACAGGCAGCCGGCAGCAAGTCCGGTAAGGATCTGCATTCTACGCCGCCCGATTCCCGCGTCAAAGGCCGCCCGGTGATAGGCGGAAAGCATCAGAAAAATGCTGCTAAGCAGGGCAAAAACATAGGTCTCCACCTGCGGCTCCCGGCTCCAGCTCTGGCAGCAGCGTACCAGATGGATGGCAAAGAACAGACATACCACCGCATGAAACAGGGCGGTGGGACGCTTGCCGGTCCTGCGGCACAGCCCTGTGAATACCAGACAGGGAACGCTCACGACTGCCAGCAGCAGCCACAGAACAGCAAGGGCGTTGCCCTGAAGCTCCAGATGGAAAGGCACAGTCACAAGCACACCGCCCGCCAGCGCGAAGCTTCCCACAGCGCCGGATAAAGAGGCGGGAAAGTTGTCCGCATAACGGTTATGACCGCGGAGCTGCCACACCGTCACACCGGAGAGGATCAGCGCGGCGGCAACCGGAAGCCATGCCAGAATGTGCAGAATATGCCCGGAGGCGACCAGGCCCTTCTCGTCCAGCGTCAGCAGAAACAGCAGGCTCTGAAAAATCAGACCCAAAATTCCCGCCGCCAGAGAGATCAGAGGAAAATATTCGATTTTCAGAAGCTTTTTCATGGAGATCCCTCCGGGATGGTTTAAGAATGGGAAGATAAATTGTAGTTTGCGGCCAGTGGCCGCTGACAATGCGTGCGCGAGCCAGGCAGTAATCGTTACACCATTGGGTACCGCTCGGTATCGTTTTTGCGGTGGAATACGGAAAACAGAACGTTACCGGGCATAAATAATCGGGTAACGATACAGGTAATCCCGGTGCGCATCAGCCGCGGGCCTTGCCCGCAAATTTACCGCGCCAGTATGGCGATCAGCCAAACTATGCCGGTGATCACCGGCTGGTGGAGCATATAGATGGGCAGCGAAAGCTTTCCGCAGCCGGTGAGAAAGCGGATCAAGGGATTTTTCACATTGACCCCGGGCAGCAGACTGACCTTTTTCCCATATACCGTTCGTCCCAGTACCGCACCCAGCAGGAAAAAGCCCAGATGGGGCAGCAGAGGAAAATAGTCAGCGCTGACAAAGCCGGGATAGAGAAAGCCCAGCCAAACAAGCCACGGAACGTCAACCAGTATCACGCTCCGCAGGTACAGTCCCGCGGCGATCATCCCTACGCCCAGCACAGCCAGCAGCCAGGTGGGGAGCTTTTTGAATCCGGCCCAGAGAAGCATGCACACGCCAAGACATTGCAGCACGCCGAACCAGATGATCATGCCCTTATCAGCAAGACCCAGCAGGTACATGGAAAGGGTAACAATAAAAACGGTCGCGCCGCAGCCAAGGACGATCAGTCCCCGGCGAATGCTCCGGCTGCCCAATGTGGCGCTGATACCGGAGATCACCAGAAACAGCACCCCGCCCCAAAGCTGAATGAAATTGAAAGCCGCAGGCAGCTCCACCGGGATCAGCCGGTAGAGCACCACAAGGTCAAAGATCAGGTGAACTGCCACCATTCCGAGGACGCACAGTCCCCGGAAGGCATCCAGCTCCCAGATGCGGTTTTTCATTAAATGCCCTCCAGAGCAGCGTTTGCTTCCTCCTCCAGCACACGATAGGCGACTTTACCCACCAGCGTCTTGGGAAGCTCGGTACGGAATTCCAGTTCCCGGGGCATAGCGTACTTGGCGATGTGGCTGGAGCAGTAATCCAGAATCTCCTGCTTCAGCTCCTCCGTAGGCTCGATGCCGGGCATGGGAACCACAAATGCCTTGACCTTCTGACCCCGGTAGGTGTCCTTCACACCGATGACACAGGAAAGCAGCACCTTCTCGTATCCGTCGATGATGTTCTCCAGCTGAGAGGGGTAGACGTTGTAGCCGCTGGTGATGATCATGCGCTTCATGCGCAGGCGGAAGTAGACGAAGCCGTCCTGATCCATATGACCCAAGTCGCCGGTGTGCAGCCAGATGCGTCCGTCGTAGTGGCGGCGCAGGGTGTTGGCGGTCTCCTCGGGGTTATCCATATAGCCCAGCATGACGGTGGGGCCGGATACGCAGATCTCGCCCTCGGTGTTGGGCGCAACCTCCTCGGTGGTGCCGGGGGTGACGATTTTATAGTAGGTGTCGGGGAAAGGAACGCCGATGGAGCCGCTGCGGGCGTAATCCTTGGGAGTCAGGCAGGAGGCGGTGACGCACTCAGTAGTGCCGTAGCCCTCCCGGATCTGTTCTTTGCAGCCGTGTTCCTTCAGGAAGGCGTCCACTTTCTTCTTCAGCTCCGGGGGCAGACTGTCGCCGCCGGAGAAGATTCCCTTCAGGAAGCTCAGGTCAGCCTTTTCCAGCGCTTCCGCCCGAAGCAGCGCCTCAAACAGGGTGGGCACGCCGGGGATCAGCTCCGGCTTGTGCTTCAGCAAGGTGTCGGAGTAGACCTTCACGCTGAACTGAGGCACCAGAATGCAGGTGGCGCCGCCGATCAGGGCGGTGTGGATGCCGATGCCCAGACCGAACCCGTGGAACACGGGCATGATGGACAGCATTTTCATGCCAGCTACGCTGCCGAAGCCGGAGGCGGCGATGGTCTGCAGACCCAGCGCGTTGAAATTCAGGTTGGAGAGCATGATGCCCTTGGTGGTGCCGGTAGTGCCGCCGGAGTAGAGGATGGCGGCACAGTCATCGGCCTTGCCGTCGTGCTTGGGCAGAACGGCGTTTTTGCCCTCGGCTACCATGGTGTACCACAGCTTATAGCCCTGCTTGGGCAGGGGGTGATGTCCGCCCTTGGTCATGGGGTACAGCAGATTCAGGGGGAAGGGCAGCTCATCGGCGATCTTGGCAATGAGGATCTGGGTGGGATTCTCCAGCTCGCCGGAAATGCTGGCTACCTTATTATAAAACTGGTCCAGTGTCAAAATCGCCTTACTTTTGGAGAAATTCAGGTAGAAGGCGATCTCCTTTGCGGCGGACAGAGGGTGGATCATGTTGGGAATAGCACCGATGCGGTTCAGAGCGTAGAAGCAGTCCAGAGCCTGAGGGGTGTTTGCCATACAGATGGTGACCTTGTCGCCCTTGCGGATGCCCATGTGGTAAAGACCCTTGGCAGCGGCTTCGATCCGCTTCATAAAGGAAGCGAAGGTGGTTTCCTTGCCCTGGAAAATGTATGCGGTATTATTGGGATACTGCTTCGCCGTGGCGGCGAGGAGCTGGTACATGGTTTTGTGAGGGTAATCCAGAGATGCGGGAGTGTTGCCGTAGTAGGCAAGCCAGGGAGCGGATGCGGACAGACCCATTTTCTTTATTTCCTTTCTGTTTACGGGGCTTGCGGTAAAGCAAATCCCCAATTGGCAATAATGTATTATTATAACAGTAACCCCGATTAATTTCCACCCTTTTTGAAAAAAATAGTAAATTTACATTTTGAACCTTGTCTCATCTTAAGAATTAGAGTATAATTGTTTGTATTATGTAACTCCGGGGGAAAGAAAGATATGCTTCTTGGTGTGATTTTGGGAATTTCCGCTGTTGCGGCGGCGCTGATCTGTGTGGCCAGCGGCGCGTTTTCCGGTCTTGCATGGCTGTGGGTGCTGCCGGTGAGCTTTCTGGGCAGCGTGGTGCTGCTGGCGCTGGCGGGATTTGCCTTTTTGCTGATTCTGTGTAAGCGGGTGGACCAGAGCGTGCCCCAGGAGGATGACGATCCTCTCTACCGCAAGGTGACCGACCTGTATCTGGCCACTATCCTGCCTGTACTGCGGATCAGAACCATTGAAAAGGGTATGGAGAAAGTGCCCGGGAGCGGACGCTTCCTGCTGGTGTGCAACCACACCGACGATTCCGATCCTATCATTCTGCTGCACAGCTTCGCCAAGTATCAGCTTGCCTTTATCTCCAAGCGGGAGAACAGCAGTATGTTCGTCATCGGACCTATGATGCACAAGCTCCAGTGCCAGCTCATTAACCGGGAAAACGACCGGGAGGCCCTGAAGACCATCCTCAAATGCATCCAGATCCTGAAGGAGGACAAGGCATCTGTTGCCGTGTTCCCGGAGGGCGGTATCCACGATGACTACAAGTTCCACCATTTCCGCCCGGGTGTGTTCAAGATCGCCCAGAAAGCCAAGGTGCCCATCGTGGTCTGCACATTAAAAAACACCACCGTGGTGATCCCCAATATCAAACGGCTCCGGGGGAGCACGGTGGAGCTGAATGTGCTGGATGTGATCCAGCCGGAGGAATTTGCCGAAATCACCACGGTAGAACTGGCAGACCGGATCTACAAGATGATGGCAGCGGATCTGGGCCCTGAGCTTGTGGCGATGGAATAACTGTACAAAATACTTGATTTACGCTGAAAAGATATGTATAATAGGGTGTCATAGGAAAATATCCCAATAATTTTGGAGGAAATACAATGAAAAACAGTGAAAAGACTCTGGACATGATCGTAAACCTCTGCAAGAACCGCGGTTATGTGTATGCCGGTTCTGAGATCTACGGCGGTCTGGCCAACTCCTGGGACTACGGCCCTCTGGGTGTGGAATTCAAGAACAACGTCAAGAAGGCATGGCTGAAGAAGTTTGTGCAGGAATCCGACTACAACGTGGGACTGGATGCCGCCATCATCATGAACCCCACCACCTGGGTCACCACCGGTCACGTGGGCAGCTTCTCCGATCCTCTGGTGGACTGCAAGGGCTGCGGCTCCCGTCAGCGCGCTGACCAGTTGATCGCCGCTTCCGAGTCCGGCAAGAGCGTCAATGTCGATGCCATGAACACCGACCAGATGAATGACTTTATTGCCGATCACGAGGATGTGGTCTGCCCCAACTGCGGCAAGCATCACTTCACCTCCATCCGCAACTTCAACCTGATGTTCCAGACCAAGATCGGTGTCACCGAGGACTCCTCCTCCGTGGCTTACCTGCGCCCCGAGACCGCTCAGGGTATCTTCGTCAACTTCGCCAACATCCAGCGTACCACCCGCAAGAAGCTGCCCTTCGGAGTCTGCCAGGTGGGTAAGGCCTTCCGTAACGAGATCACCCCCGGCAACTTCACCTTCCGTACCCGTGAGTTCGAGCAGATGGAGTGCGAGTTCTTCTGCCAGCCCGGCACTGATCTGGAGTGGTTCGCCTACTGGAAGGACTTCTGCAAGAACTGGCTGCTGAGCCTTGGCATCAAGGAAGATTCTCTGCGTCTGCGCGACCACGATCCCGCGGAGCTGGCCTTCTATTCCCGCGCTACCACCGATATCGAGTACCAGTTCCCCTTCGGCAGCGGCTGGGGTGAGCTGTGGGGCATTGCCGACCGTACCAACTACGACCTGGGCCGCCATCAGGAGGCCTCCGGCAAGAGCCTGGAGTACTACGATCAGGAGCGCAACGAGCATTATATCCCCTATGTCATTGAGCCTTCTCTGGGCTGCGACCGTGTGGCGCTGGCTTTCCTGTGCGAGGCTTATGACGAGGAACAGGTTGGCGTGGACAAGAAGGGCAACCCCGACATCCGCACCGTGCTGCATCTGCACCCCGCCCTCGCTCCCTTCAAGGCCGCTGTGCTGCCGCTTTCCAAGAAGCTGAGCCCCAAGGCTGAGGAAATCTACAAGATGCTGAAGAAGGACTTCATGGTGGACTTCGACGATGCCGGTTCCATCGGCAAGCGCTACCGCCGTGAGGACGAGATCGGCACACCCCTGTGCATCACCGTGGACTTCCAGACCGTGGGCGACGAGAATACCGAAGCTGACAACTGCGTCACCGTCCGCGACCGTGATACCATGGAGCAGGTCCGTATCCCCATCTCCGAGCTGAAGGACTACATCGCCAAGAAGTGCGATTTCTAATGCGGCGAGTCGCCGCTGACAATGCGTGCCCGGTGCAAAGCAATTCGTGACTGCCCTGCGCCGCTCGGAATCGTTACTTGATTAATATTGTATAGAGCCAACCCCGGAGGAATCCCCTCCGGGGTTGTTTCTGTATAGAGGAAAATTATAGTATAATTCTCCCACTCCCTGACCATAATCTGCCACAGGAGGGGATACTATGAAACTACGTGAAGTAATGACCAAATCTGTGATCCGGATCAGCCCGGAAGAGCCGGTGTCGGTGGCGGCCCGAACCCTGGCACATTATAACATCGGGATCCTGCCGGTGTGCGGCGGGGATGGGCGGCTGTGCGGTCTGGTGACGGACCGGGACCTGATCGTCCGGTGCGTTGCCTCGGGGGCCGATCCCAAGACAACACCGGTACGCAATGTGATGACCGGCAATGTTGTATCCGCCCGGCCGGATATGGAAACCTCCGCCGCGGCGGGGCTGATGGGCAGGCTGCAGATAAGGCGGCTTCCGGTGGTGGAAAATGGCAAGCTGTGCGGCATGGTCAGCCTTGGAGATCTGGCGAACCGTGAGGAGACCGGCTATGACGCGGCGGACGCTTTAAGCATGATCAGCAGCAATTTATCCGCCCGGTGACCGCGGGAAAGGGACAAATGTGTCATGGTAAAAGAATACAAAAAAGCATAAAGAATTTTGTAGAAAGTGCTTGACAAACTGGGGCGGCTGTGGTAATATACCCAAGCTGTCCGCAAGGGCGGCTTAAATAATGCCCATGAGAAAAAATCCTGCGTAAAACTCGAAAAAGTTCTTGACAGGTCGAAATCTCTGTGGTATATTAATACAGTTGTGTGATGAACGGCTTCACCGCCTGGAGCACAACTTCCACATCTTAAAAAATGACAGAATTTGAAAAAAGTTCTTGACAAGTTGATTAAGATGTGCTAACATATAAAAGTTCGCGGTGAGGTCGAATGACCCCGCAAAAGCGAATGCCTGTACCTTGTAAATTGAATAACGTAAAGACAAACTATTAACACCTTGGACAATTATAATGGATTGTTTAAAGCGTTTAAAGAACGAAAAACAGCCAACGAAAATTCTTGAGTAAAATTTGCTAGAC
>SVLT01000005.1 GCA_015067845.1 Oscillospiraceae bacterium | reverse complement strand
TGCTACCAAGGCTCTGATCGCTTCTCTGGAAGCCAATGTCTGCTGCGACACCGTAGCTGAGATCCTGAGCAAGAAGGAATACCTGTCCAAGAAGTCCGTTTGGATCTTCGGCGGCGACGGCTGGGCATACGACATCGGCTTCGGCGGTGTTGACCATGTTCTGGCTTCCAACAAGGATGTCAACATCTTTGTCTTCGACACCGAGGTTTACTCCAACACCGGCGGTCAGGCTTCCAAGGCTTCCAACATCGGCCAGGTTGCTCAGTTCGCAGCCTCCGGTAAGGAAACCAAGAAGAAGTCCCTGGCTGAGATCGCAATGAGCTACGGCTACGTCTACGTTGCTCAGATTGCTATGGGCGCAAACCAGGCTCAGACCATCAAGGCTATCTGCGAGGCAGAAGCTTACAACGGTCCTTCCCTGATCATCGGCTACGCTCCCTGTGAGATGCACTCCATTAAGGGCGGCATGATGAACTGCCAGGCTGAGATGAAGAAGGCTGTGGAATGCGGTTACTGGAACCTGTTCCGCTTCGATCCCTCCAAGGAGACCGGCAAGTTCCAGCTGGACAGCAAGGATCCCAAGGATGGCTATCAGGACTTCCTGATGAATGAAGCTCGTTACAGCCGTCTGACCCGTGAGTTCCCCGAGCGCGCTAAGGAGCTGTTCGTGAAGAACGAAGAGGCTGCCAAGGAGCGTTGGGAGCACCTGAAGAAGCTGGTTGAAATGTACAAGGACTAAGTCTTAACAACTGTCCGCCCCTGGCTACCCAGGGGCGGATTTTCCACCTACGTATCGTACTTCATATGTCATCGCGAGGCCCAAAGGGCCGTGGCGATCTCCCGGTACAATGCTGCAATTCGGTAAATTTCACCAGGAGATTGCCACGTCGGGCCATGCCCTCCTCGCAATGACATCCTTGTTTGGAGGATTCTATGTATTGTACCGTTATTGATATCCGTGGCGATTACGCCTTTGTAAAGTACGACGACACCGGCGTGGTGTCGGAAGTAGCCATTGCCCTGCTTCCCTTTGGCGTTGATGTGGGCGATCGGCTGATTTTCCAAAATTTTGAGTATCAAATTGTGTAAAATGTCAAAAAAGCACTTGCAATCTGCAATTGACGGTGCTATAATAAGGAAAATTCCACCGCGGGAGGCCATTTGTTCATGGTTATCACCAATTTTGCTGCACAGTTTTACTTTAACTATTACTTTTTTGGTGACAGAAAGTAATAGCGTTTTGTGCTGCAAGGATTTTTCAAGGATAAAATCGTATTTACCACGTGCCGCACGAATCGCCATTCGTGCGGCATTTTTTTAAGGAGTTGTTTATTATGATCGCTGTATTGAAGCATGGCACCACCGAAGCCCAGACCCAGCATTTGATCGCATGGCTGAAAAACATGAATTTGGATGTGCATATCTCCCAAGGTCAGGAGGTCACCATTCTCGGCTTGATCGGTGACACCAGCCGGGTGGATATGGAGCTTTTGGGTTCTCTGGACATCGTGGAAACCGTAAAACGGGTGTCCGAGCCCTTTAAGCAGGTAAACCGCAAATTCCATCCTTTGGATTCGGTCATTACAGCCGGAAATGCCAAGATCGGCGGCGGAAATTTTGCTATGATCGCCGGCCCGTGCAGCGTGGAATCTGAGGAGCAGATCATCAAGGTCGCCACAGCCGTTAAGGAGGCAGGGGCCAACCTGCTCCGCGGCGGAGCCTTTAAGCCCCGTACCTCTCCCTATGCTTTCCAGGGCATGGGCGGTAAAGGCATTGAGCTGCTGCTGAAAGCAAAAGCCGCCACCGGTCTGCCCATCGTGACAGAGATCATGAATATCAGCACTCTGGATCTGTTTACGGATGTGGATGTGATCCAGGTGGGTGCCCGGAATATGCAGAATTTCGATCTTTTGAAAGAGCTGGGCAAAACCAATAAGCCCATTTTGCTGAAGCGTGGTCTTGCAAATACCCTGCAGGAGCTGCTCATGAGCGCAGAATATATCATGAGCGAGGGCAACGAAAATGTGATGCTCTGCGAGCGCGGCATCCGCACTTTTGAAACTTATACGAGAAACACTCTGGATCTGTCTGCAATTACCGTGTTGCAGGAGCTGACCCACCTGCCCGTGATCGTAGATCCCAGCCACGCCACCGGCAAGGCACGTCTGGTGCCCCCCATGGCCTACGCCGCTGCCGCAGCCGGTGCGGATGGTGTGATGGTGGAGGTCCACAACAATCCTGCCTGCGCTCTGTGTGACGGCGCACAGTCCCTCACTCCGGCCCAGTTTGCGGAGCTGAATCAGAAAGTGCAGCAGATCCGTGAGGTTTTGAAATGAATGTTGGTATATTAGGCCTCGGCCTGATCGGCGGATCTATGGCGAGAGCCTTTTCCAAGGCCGGTCACACCGTCTATGCCGTGGAGCAGGATGAGAGTATCTCTGCCTTTGCCCAACTGGCAGGAGCAGTCCACGGTGTTTTGGATGCGGATACCATCCCTGCCTGCGAGCTGATCCTGTTGGCTATCTACCCCGGCGGATGCATCCGCTGGCTGGAAGCAAACGGCGCATCTGTCAGTCCTGACGCTCTGGTGATGGATCTGTGCGGCGTAAAAGAGGAAGTCTGCTCCCATTGCTTCCCCCTGGCGGATCAATACGGATTCACCTTTGTGGGCGGACACCCCATGGCCGGTTCCCACAACTCCGGATTCAAAGCCAGCCGCTCCAATCTGTTTCAGGGGGCGCCCATGGTGCTTGTACCGGCAAAATTTGACGAAATGCAGCTGCTCCAACGGGTAAAGGATGCCCTGCAGCCCTGCAATTTCGGTTCTTTTTCCGTCTGTACCGCCCAGGAGCATGACCGGCTCATCGCCTTTACATCCCAAATGCCCCACGTACTGAGCAATGCGTTTATCAAGTCCCCTACCGCATTGGGGCACAAAGGCTTTTCCGCAGGCAGCTACAAGGATCTGACCCGGGTTGCATGGCTGAATCCTCAGATGTGGGCCGAGCTGTGCATGGACAACCGGGAAAATATGCTGTTTGAACTGGATGCTTACATCCAAAATCTCGAAAAATACCGCGCCGCGCTTCAAAATGAAGACACCCAGGCGTTGATTGCCCTTCTGGACGAAGGCAAACGCTGCAAGGAGGAAGTTGACGGATGAAAACTGTCAAAGTTTGTGCATCAAAAGCTTACGAAGTAAAGATCGGCGCTTCCCTGCTGAACGACCTGGGCGCGGAGGTTGCCGCGGTAACGAAGATCGGTACTGCCGCCATTATCAGCGATTCCAATGTTTGGCCGCTGTACGGAGAAGTAGTAAAGAAAAGTTTGAAAAACGCCGGTTTTTCCGTAATCTCCTATGTTTTCCCGGCCGGTGAGAGCAGCAAAAATGCAGAAACCTATCTTTCTGTTTTGAACTTTCTTGCCGAAAACCATGTCAATCGGGCCGATTGTCTCATCGCCCTTGGCGGCGGCGTGGTTGGCGACCTGACCGGTTTTGTGGCCGCCACCTATCTGCGCGGCATCTCCTACATTCAAGTCCCCACTACCCTTCTGGCGGCTGTGGATTCCTCTGTGGGCGGCAAAACCGCCATCGATCTGGACTGCGGCAAAAATCTGGTGGGCGCGTTTTACCAGCCGAAGCTGGTGC
Source organism: Oscillospiraceae bacterium (assembly GCA_015067845.1). Classification (GTDB taxonomy): domain Bacteria; phylum Bacillota; class Clostridia; order Oscillospirales; family Oscillospiraceae; genus Faecousia. The sequence goes on along the minus strand of SVLT01000005.1, from coordinate 128,759 downwards.
TGTGCGACACGGACACCCTGAACACTCTGCCCCGGGATATTTTCCGTGATGGCTGTGCGGAAATCATCAAATACGGCATTTTGTATGATGAAGCCCTCTTTGCACAACTGGAAGCCAGCGGTCTGGCATTTGACCGAGAAGCGGTCATTGCCCGGTGTGTGGAATTGAAACGGGATGTTGTAGCGGAAGACGAATTTGACACCGGCAGCCGCATGAAGCTGAATTTAGGTCATACCATTGGTCACGGCGTAGAGGCAAGCAGTCACTTTACCGTATCCCACGGCAAGGCCGTTGCCATCGGCACCGCCATGATCAGCCGCGCTGCAGCGAAATACGGCATCTGCGCACAACAGACTTGCGACAGAGTTCTGGATATTTTGACCCGGTTTGAGTTGCCGATTTCTACGAACTGCAATGCCCAGACCCTTTTCGATACCGCCCTTTCCGACAAAAAGCGCAGCGGCGGCATCGTCAATCTGATCGTTCCCGAGAAAATCGGTTCTTGTAGCATCCGCCCCACACCGGTGGATGAAGTAAAAGCATGGATTGAAGCAGGACTTTAATATGGACATTACCATTTATCCCCGGAAACTTCGGGGCGAAATTGACGTGATTCCCTCAAAATCTCAGGCACACCGCCTGTTGATCTGCGCCGCATTTGCGGATCGCCCCACGGAGCTTCGCTGCGCCGAGACAAATCAGGACATTGAAGCCACGGCAAACTGCCTGCGCGCTTTGGGTGCGCAGATCACAGCCACCGACTCCGGTTATACCGTATTTCCCATTCAGGAAACGCCTGATACCGCTGTACTGGATTGCCACGAAAGCGGATCTACACTCCGGTTTATGCTCCCCATCGTGGGCGCATTGGGCGTGGACGGCACATTTGTAATGGCCGGCCGCCTTGCAGACCGTCCCCTTTCTCCCCTATGGGAAGAAATGGAGCGTATGGGCTGTTCCCTGTCCCGGCCGACAGCAAACACCCTTCGCTGCACCGGCAAGCTGAAAAAGGGCGAGTATGTGATCGACGGCGGTGTTTCCAGCCAGTTCATCACGGGACTGCTGTTTGCCCACGCATTGATGCAGGATTGCACTTTGACCGTCACCGGAAAGCTGGAATCCAAGCCCTATGTGGATCTGACCAACGCCGCCCTTTCCCTTTTCCCTGAGGGCCATTCCCCAGGTAACGTGACGGTGGAGGGCGATTGGAGCAACGGCGCGTTCTGGCTGGTAGCCAATGCTTTGGGCTGCGAGCTGTCCGTACACGGCCTTTCCCAGGAGACCTTACAGGGTGATCGGGCGGTTTTGGAAATTTTGGAACAACTAAGAAACGGCAAACCCACAATTTCTGCCGCGGACATTCCGGATCTGGTACCTATCCTATCCATTGCCGCAGCAGCCAAGCATGGCGCAACCTTTACGGACATTAAGCGGCTGAGGCTGAAGGAATCGGACCGGGTGGCATCGGTGATCGCCATGCTAGAAAATCTGGGCGGCACAGCAACCGCAACGGAGGATACCTTGACTGTATACCCTGCCAGATTTACCGGCGGCACAGTGGATAGCTGCAACGACCACCGCATCGCCATGTCCGCGGCCATTGCCGCAACTGTTTGCAAAGAGCCTGTTACCATTCTAGGTGCTCAGGCAGTGAGCAAATCTTATCCCCAATTCTGGGCGGAATACCGCCGGTTAGGAGGAAATTATGAGCAGTACCTTCGGTGAAAACTTAAAGCTGACCATATTCGGCCAATCCCATGGCCCTGCCATCGGTATGACTTTGGACGGCATTCCTGCCGGACTGTCCGTGGATTTCGAGGAACTGCAATCCTTTTTGAATCGCAGAGCCCCCGGTCAAAACAACTGGTCCACCCCTCGCAAAGAGGCGGACGTACCGGAATTTCTTGCCGGCATTGCGGATGGCTGCACCTGTGGCGCGCCCATTGCGGCGATGATCCGCAACACCAACACCCGTTCCGGTGATTACGACAATTTGAAGGATTGTCCCCGGCCCGGTCATGCGGACTACACCGCACAGATCAAATACGGCGGCTTTCAGGATGTTGCCGGCGGCGGTCATTTCTCCGGTCGGCTGACCGCTCCCCTTTGCATCGCCGGCGGTATGTGCAAGCAATGGCTGGAAGAGATGGGTATACGAATCGGCGCGCACATCGTGCAGATCGGCGCGGAAAAGGGCGTTTTGTTTGATCCCATGTGTCCTCAACTGGATCAGGTCGGGCAAATCTTCCCCACTCTGACCGCTGACTCCGCGGAAGCTTTCCAAAATGTGATCAGCGACGCCCGTTCCCGGGGTGACAGCGTTGGCGGCATCATCGAATGTGCCGCAATCGGCCTGCCTGCCGGTATCGGTGAGCCCATGTTCAGCGGTGTGGAAAACCGCATCGCCCAAATTGTTTTCGGAATCCCTGCCGTAAAAGGTGTGGAATTCGGTGCCGGTTTTGCCGCGGCGGCATTGACCGGAAGTATGAACAACGATCCCTTTGTTGTGGAGGACGGAGAAATCCGCACCACCACCAACAACTGCGGCGGCATTTTGGGCGGCATCACCAACGGCATGCCCTTGATCTTCCGGGTTGCCGTGAAGCCCACCCCCTCCATCGCAATGGAGCAGCAGTCCGTCTCCCTGTCCCGTATGGAAAACACGCCCCTGACTGTAAAGGGACGGCACGATCCCTGCATCGTTCCCCGGGCTGTGCCCGTTGTGGAAGCCGCGGCAGCCATCGCAATATTTGACATGATCCTAGGAAACACCCAGGCTAAGAAAAGAGGATAATTATGGATTTGAAAGATTTAAGAGGTCAGATCGACGAGATCGACGACCAGCTTGTAGAACTGTTCGCCAAGCGTATGGATGTGGCTGCCGCAATCGGTGACTACAAGAAAGAAAATAATATACCTGTTTTCGTTCCTGCACGGGAACGGAAAAAGCTGAAGGATGTTGCGGAAAAGGCCGGCCCGGAAATGGCAAACTACACCCGGGTGCTGTATTCCATGCTCTTTGAGCTGAGCAGAAGCTATCAGAGCAAGCGCAACAATACATTGTCACCCTTGTATCAGCAGATCCATGATGCCATTGAGAACACGCCCAATCTGTTCCCCACCGCGCCCATGGTGGCCTGCCAGGGTGTGGAGGGCGCTTATGCCCAGATCGCCTGCGAAAAGATCTTTCAAAACCCCTTTATCATGTACTTCAAGAATTTTGAGGGCGTATTTTCCGCCATTGAAAAGGGCTTGTGCCAATACGGCATCCTTCCCATCGAAAATTCGACAGCCGGTTCCGTGAAGAAGGTCTACGACCTGATGATCCACCACAAGTTCTCCATTGTCCGCACCTTCCGACTGAAGATCGACCATCATTTGCTGGCCAATCCCGGCGCGAAGCTGTCGGACATCAAGGAGATCTACTCCCATGAGCAGGCTCTCAGCCAATGCACCGCATTTCTGGCAAATTTGCCCGGTGTGAAGGTAATTCCTGTGGAAAATACAGCTATTGCTGCGGAAATGGTGGCATCCTCCGGCAGGACAGATGTTGCGGCGATCTCCAGCCGCAGTTGCATGGAGCTGTACAACCTGATCACACTGGCTTCCTCCATTCAGGACGAGGGCAACAACCGTACCCGGTTTATTTGCATCAGCAAAAACCTGGAGGTCTACCCCGGCTCTGATAAGACCAGCATCATGATGATCCTGAATCACCGTCCCGGCGCGCTGTACCGTGTGCTGGCGCGCCTCTATGCTCTGGGCATCAACGTCACCAAGCTGGAATCCAGACCCATTCCCGACCGGGATTTTGAGTTCATGTTCTACTTTGATCTGGATACTTCCATCTACTCCGAGGAATTTGTGCAGCTGATCTGCGAGCTGGATGAGCTATGTGAAGAATTCACCTATTTGGGCAGCTACTGCGAGGTCGTGTAATGAATTTTGGTTTGATCGGCGGAAAATTGGCCCACAGCTATTCTCCCCAGATCCACAGTCATCTGGGAGACTATTCCTATGTGCTGGTCGAAAAGAAGCCGGAAGAATTAGAGCAGTTGCTCCGCAGCGATACCTTTGACGGATTCAACGTGACCATTCCCTACAAAAGCACCGTCATCCCCTACTGCCACGAACTTTCACCCGTTGCCACACGCTTGGGCGCTGTCAATACCATTGTTCGTCGGAAAGACGGAACGCTGATCGGTCACAACACGGACTATTTTGGTTTTGAGAGCATGCTGCTGCAAAGCGGTATCGATATTTGCGGTAAAAAAGCACTTGTGCTGGGCTCCGGCGGAACGTCTAAAACCGCTGTTGCGGTTTTGCAGGACAAGGGCGCGGATGTGGTCGTAATTTCCCGTACCGGACAGAATAATTATGAAAACCTGCATTTGCACGCAGATGCCGCCCTCATTGTGAACACCACGCCGGTGGGAATGTATCCAAAAACGGGAATTGCCCCCGTATCTCTGGATGATTTTCCCCATCTGGAAGGCGTATTGGATGTGATCTACAATCCGGCCCGTACTGAACTTCTGCAAATGGCGGAAAACCGGGGCATCGTCGCCATGAACGGCTTGCTGATGCTGGTGGCCCAGGCCAAGGAATCCGCGGAATGGTTCATGGGACATGCCATCCCGGATGGAAAAATTCAAGAAATCCACGCTTTGCTGACCCGTCAAATGGAAAACATCATTTTGATCGGCATGCCAGGCTCCGGAAAATCCACCATTGGCAAACTGCTGGCTGAAAAGTCCGGCAAGGAGTTTGTGGATGCGGATGCTCTGATCGCGGAAACTGCAGGTTGCACCATACCGGACATCTTTGCCGCCCAGGGCGAAGCCGGATTCCGGGCGTTGGAAACACAAGTTCTGGCGCAGGTTGGTAAGGCTTCCGGACTGGTCATCGCTACCGGCGGTGGCTGTGTCACAAGGGAAGAAAACTATCCCCTGCTTCATCAAAACGGACGCATTTTCTGTCTGGAAAGAGAGCTTGCAAAGCTGGCAACCGATGGCCGTCCGCTTTCACAGGCAACAAAAATGGAAGAAATGTACCGCATCCGCAAGGCCTTGTACGAGAGATTCGCAGACTACACAGTAAGCAACGACGGTGCGCCGCAGTGTGCCGCAGAAAAGATCCTATCGATTTGGGAGGGAGATTTATGAATATCCTGGTTATCAACGGCCCCAACATCAATATGCTGGGCATCCGGGAACCGGGTGTTTACGGAAAAAACACCTACGCCGATCTGCTGGCGTTGATCGAACAGACCGGCAAGGATACCGGCATTGCAATCGACCATTTCCAGTCCAATCACGAAGGTGCCATTGTGGACACCATCCAGGACGCCTACGGCAAGTACGACGGCATCGTTATCAACCCGGCAGGCTACACCCATACCTCCGTTGCCATTTTGGACGCGCTGAAAGCGGTATCCATCCCGGCTGTGGAGGTGCATATCTCCGATGTGGATTCCCGTGAGGCTTTTCGGCATATCTCCTACCCCGGAATGTACTGCGAGAAGACCATCAAGGGTCAGGGAATTGACGGCTACCGCCAGGCGATTCTCTACTTGCAGGAAAAATATTGTTAAAAAACATCCCTTTGCATTTCGCAAAGGGATGCTTTCTTATTTTCCATATGTCTTTCTGTACTGCAACGGGGATATGCCGTAGCGCTTTTTGAACAAGGTATAAAAGTAATTTTCCGACCCCAAATTGGTCTGCTTCGCAATTTCGCTGATGGGAATGGCAGTATTTTTGATCAAGATCTCCGCAGATGCCAGTCGCTTGTCCGTGACCAGCTCCGTCAAACTGCACCCGTATTCCTTGTTGATCACACGGGAAACCTGACGGGGACTCAGGGAAATATGGGCCGCAATGTCCGACAGCAGGATCTTTTCCTTAATGTGGCCATTGATATAGTGCTCGATTTCGTATATATGTCTGGTGCTGCCGCTGCTTGCATCCTGCAACAGATGCCACTGTGGGAACAGTCCGCCCATGATCTCATAAAACAACAAGGATGCAAGATGCATGATTTCCTTTTCTGTGGTTTCGCTGGGGTTGCTGCATTTCTCGGCGATCTTACGGATATAAAATGCGCTTTCATCCGATAGCGGCAGCTGGCAGATATTGCGCTTCAACTGCTCCTCCGCCAATGTTTGCCATGGGCCGGTATCCTCAAAGGAGAACAGAAGGCAGTAACTGCCCACGCCGCTGGGCACAGAATAATGCCGGATCTTGGGGGGAATGATCAGGATCTTCCTTTCATAGATCCTGGACTGGGTTTCTGTTACCAGTTCCAGCTCTCCCTCGGTCACGAAAAATACCTCATAGGTAAAATGGGAATGGATGGATTTCATAGCCGCCGGATTCTGAGCAGTTGTGTCCAGATACTTGATACCCGGGGTCTGCCCGATCCGAAATACCTTCAGCGCCATTCCAAACACCGAAATATCCAACGGCTGTGCGTTTTTAATCGTTTTCATGGTTACATGATACCATCCTTTTACGCAGATCGCAATCCCTTTTCTGCAAAAAACTGCAATAATCAGACATGTTTTACGCCGTATTGTCCATGTCGTGACTTGAAATTTAACAAAACAGTTTTATAATAGATGGTAACAACCTATATTGGGAGTGAAAATTATGATTACATTAAAAATCGACAAAAACGAGAAGCATACCATTTCTCCTTACCTGTACATGCAGTTTATGGAGCCTCTGGGCACCTGCGATTCCTCTGTGGATGCCGCCTGGGATTTCGCTGAAGAAAAATGGTACGACAAAGTTATCGACAAAACACGGGAATTAGCGCCTACCATGATCCGTTTTGGCGGTTGCTTTGCATCCTACTACCACTGGAAAGAGGGCATCGGCCCGCAAAAGGACCGCATCCCCATGCGCAATCATATCTGGGACGGCATCTATGCCAACCAAGTCGGCACCCACGAACTGGTGGATTTCTGCCGCAAGGTTGGCGCAGAACCTCTGATCGTTGCCAATATGGAATCCGAAGGGCAGGATTTCTGGCAATATCCCAAGAATGACACCTGCCGTATGGGTACCGCAGAAGAGGCCGCCGAGTGGGTTGATTACTGTAACAATCCCAACAATGCGCTGCGTATTGCCAACGGTGCCGAAGAGCCTTTCAATGTGAAATACTGGCAGATCGGCAACGAAACCTCTTACTCTGTGTTCAATCAAATCGGTTTTACCTCCGACGAATGTGCAGAAACCTCCCGCCGTTTTGCAGCGGCCATGCGCAAGGCTGACCCCAACATCAAGCTCATCGCCTGGGGCGATAAAACCCGTATTTGGAAAGACCCGACTGCAATTCCTGATGATACCTGGCGCATCAAAATGAGCCGCATCGATGATGTGGATATGATCGCTTTCCACCACCACTTCGACTCCGGCCTGCCCGGATGCCCCTTGTCCGGCAACGATTACCGCATCGACCCGGAAAATACATGGCTGCACTTCATGAACGCTTATAAGTCCATGGAAACGGAAATCGGCAGAATGCGCTCCGATCTCAACGGCAAGCGGCTGGCGATGACGGAAGGACACTTCTCCTTCCCCGGCAAGAACAGAGGCACAGCCCTGACTACCTGGGCCGCAGGCGTCGCCTACGCAAGATGCCACAATGTGATCATGCGTAACAGCGATGTTCTGGATATCGCTACTCTGGCGGATTTCTGCGGTAACACGTGGCAGTCCAACGCACTGATGATCCCCACCCCCATCCGCAGCGGCGAGCCTTATCTCATGCCGGTTGGCTCTATCATGGCGCTGTTTGGCCGCCATCAGGGCAAGCAGGCTGTGGACATCTCTTACAGCGGCAGTATTGACGCAGTGGCTTCCCGTACCGGTAACGAGATCTTCATTCACGTCGCCAACACCGATATGTATGGCGCGCAGACCTTGAAGCTGGACATTGGCTGTCCCATCAAGTCTGCCAAGATGGAGTACATTGCCAAGAATCCCATGGAAGAGGTCACGATCGTTACTCCCCATGTGTTTGACTCTGAGGAAATGACCGTCGAAGGTGATACCATAACGCTTCCCGCCGCAGCAGTTGCAGCAATCCGCATTTCCTTCTGATTAAAAAGGCAGTTGCACAAATTCGTGCAACTGCCTTTTCTCACTTCTTAAAAACAAGGAATTTACTGCCAATATAGTTCAAAACGATTACGAGAACTGCCGTGATAAGTTTCCACACATTTCCGTTCCAACCCAAATAATCCACGCATAGGAACAGAATCAGCGTTTCCAACACGCCGGAGCCGATCCGACAGCCCAGGAATTTGGAAAGCTCCGGCCAGACCGTTTTCCAGGACCAATCATAGCTTTTGAACACAAAGGGTTTGTTGGTCAAAAATGCAAAGGCAACCGCGATCACCCACGCCAGCACATTGCTGAGACCGGCGCTCCATCCGAGCCAGTTATAGCAGGGAAAATAGACAAGATAATTCACGATTGTGGTCAAAACGCCAAAGACCAAATACGCCAGAATATCCTTGTATTTTTCAAACCATTTTTTCATATCAGCCAATCAGTGTTTCGCCCAGGTGCTTTTCCAGAGCAGCCAGCTTGATGCAGACGCAGAAGACATCCATTGCCGCTTCCAGCTCCTCGATGGGCGGATAGCTGGGGGCAATACGGATCATGGAATCCTCGGGATCGATACCGTAGGGATAGGTCGCGCCGGCAGGTGTCAGGGTAACGCCCAGTTGCTTGCACAGCTCCAGCGTCCGCTTTGCCGTTCCTGGCATTGCCGCCACGCAGACAAAGTAACCGCCTACCGGATGATGCCAGTGAGCAATGCCCTTGTTAGTCAGCTCCTTGCGGAGCATTTTCAGTACCATGCGGAATTTGGGCTGCAAAATTGCGGCATGCTCTTTCATGATTTCCAGGGTATGGGCCTTATTCTTCAAAAACAGCACATGGCGCAGCTGATTGACCTTGTCGTAGGAAATATTCTGCACACCGGCCAGCTTGCTCCAATAGGCAATATTCTCCTCAGAGGAAGCGATCACCGAAATGCCCGCGCCGGGGAATGTGAGCTTGGAGGTAGATGCAAATTCATAGACCATATTGGGCCGACCTGCCTGGGCGCAAAGGGAGATGATATCCTTAAAGGGCTCAAAATCTCCTTCAAACTCATGGACGCAGTAGGCATTGTCCCACATGATCACAAAATCCGGTGCAGCCGGTTTCAGCTGTGCAAAACGCTGAACTGTCTCATCCGTATACACATATCCCTGGGGATTGGAATACTTTGGAACACACCAGATACCCTTCACCGCAGGATCCTTCACATATTCCTCTACCATATCCATGTCCGGGCCATCGGGGGTCATGGGAATACAGATCATCTCAAAGCCATAGGTTTCCGTAATACGGAAATGACGGTCATAACCGGGCACAGGACACAGGAATTTCAGTTTTTCTTCCTTGCACCAGGGCTGGGGAGAATCCAAAAGGCCGTGGGTATAACCACGGGTGATCAAATCGTGCATCAAATTCAGGCTGGCGTTGCCGCCCACAAAGGTCTGGGAGGGCTTGCAGCCCAAAACATCCGCCCAGTATTCCCGGGCGCATTGCAGACCGGCCAGATCGCCATAGTTGCGGCAGTCAATGCCGTCAAGCAGGCACATATCCTTATCTGACAGCACCGTAAGCAGGCCGCTGACCACATCCAGCTGACCCTTTTCGGGCTTGCCCCGGGACATATCCAGTTTCAGGTTTTTGTCCTTCAATTTTTCGTAGCGCTCACGCATTGTCTGCGCCTCTTGAAGCAGTTCATCCCGATTTCTGCAAGAATACGCACTCATTCCTATCATTCCTTCCCGGATAATTCCGCATTAACTTGGCTTATTATATGTTATTGGCCGAAAAAATGCAATATAAAACTTTCAAAATTTCATATTCTTTTTAACATTCGTCCATTTTGCCACATTCTACAAATTTGCCCTTGCATTTTTGATGGATTTGCCCTAAAATTAGGGCATAGTTTTTTGAAAGGATGCGTTGCAATGAGTCATATCATCAATGTACCCGAGATTTTCGGCACCGATGTATTTAACGAAGCAACTATGCGTGAGCGATTGGAGTCTGAAACCTATCACGCATGGAAGCAATGTATCAGTACCGGTTCTGCCCTGCCTCTGGAAGTGGCCAACGAAATTGCTGAGGCCATGAAGGTCTGGGCGACGGAAAAGGGCGCGACCCACTATACCCACTGGTTCCAGCCTATGACCGGCATCACCGCCGAGAAGCACGATTCCTTTATTGCGCCCACCGGTGACGGACGCGTTATCATGGAATTCTCCGGCAGCGAGCTGGTTCGCGGCGAACCGGATGCCAGCTCCTTCCCCTCCGGCGGACTGCGCGCCACATTTGAAGCCCGTGGCTATACCGCCTGGGATCCCACTGCCTTTGCCTTCGTCAAGGACGGCAGTCTGTACATTCCTACCTGCTTCTTCTCCTACACAGGAGAAGCTCTGGATAAGAAAACACCCCTCCTGCGCTCTCTGGATGAGATCTCCCGGGAAGCTGTACGGATCCTGCGGCTGTTCGGCGATACGGAAACCCAGCGTGTCAAGGTCTCTGTGGGCCCGGAGCAGGAGTATTTCCTCATCCCCAAGTCCCTGTATGCCCAGCGCCTGGATCTGCGTCTGACCGGACGCACTCTGTTTGGCGCGCCTGCCCCCAAGGGTCAGGAATTGGACGATCATTATTTCGGCACCATCCGCACACGGGTTTCCAGCTTCATGAAGGATCTGGACGAACAGCTGTGGCGGTTGGGCATCCTCTCCAAGACCAAGCACAACGAAGGCGCGCCCTGTCAGCATGAGCTGGCTCCCATCTACTCCGATGCCGGTAACGCCTGTGACTCCAACCAGCTGGTCATGGAGATCATGAAAAAGTGCGCCGCCAAGCATGATCTGGTGTGCCTGCTTCACGAAAAGCCCTTTGCCGGTGTGGCCGGCTCCGGTAAACACAATAACTGGTCGCTGTGCACCGATACGGGCAAAAATCTGTTCAAGCCCGGCAAAACGCCCCGTCAGAACGCCCAATTCTTAGTATTTCTGGCGGCGTTTATCAAAGGCGTGGACGAATATCAGGACTTTTTGCGCTCCACCGTTGCCCATGCCGGCAACGACCACCGTCTTGGCGTGACGGAAGCGCCACCTGCCATTATCTCCATCTTCCTGGGCGACGAGCTGACGGCTGTTGTGGAATCCATCATCAACGGCACCAACTATACTGACCCCAAGAAGAGTTTGATGCGCATCGGTGTTGACGTTTTGCCCTCCATTCCCAAGGATACCACCGACCGCAACCGCACCTCCCCCGTTGCCTTCACCGGCAACAAATTTGAGTTCCGTATGCTGGGTTCTTCCCAGTCCATTGCCGGCCCGAATATCGCCCTGAACACCATTATGGCGGAGGAGCTTGGCAAATTTGCGGACATTTTGGAAAATGCGGAGAATTTCGATGCAGCATTGCAGAAGCTGGTCTGCGACACACTGACCGAGCATCAGCGAATCATTTTCAACGGCAATGGTTATTCTGATGAGTGGAAAGAAGAAGCCGCCCGCCGGGGTTTGAGCAACCACTGCAATACAGCCCAGGCATTGCCCACCTACGTTTCTCAAAAGAACATCGACCTGGTGACCAAGCGTGGCATTTTTACGGAATCCGAGTTCCGGGCCCGTTATGAGATCCATATGCAGTCCTACAAAAAGGTCATCGCCATTGAGGCGCGCACCTGTGTGGATATGGTGCTGCACCAGATTCTCCCCGCCGCTGTGCATTACAGCCGGGATCTGGCGAAATCCGTTATTGACAAAAAAGCCGTTGGTGTCACATGCAAGGCGGAGCAATCCCTGCTGGACCGTCTGTCTGCCGCCTGCGACCGGGTGTATGACAAGTGTCAGGCCCTGTCCGACAAGCTGGCTGCCATTCCGGAACAGACCGAAGCGGCTGTGAACTATATGAGCGACACCATCGTACCGGCTATGGAAACACTCCGGGAGGATGCAGACCTTCTGGAACAATTGACGGATAAGACCTACTGGCCCTATCCCACCTATTCGGATCTGCTATTCTATTAACGGGAGGTTTTCTATGGAAATGGTACTTCTGACCGCCCTTGGCGTGGGCGGTGCCACGGTTTTCGGTTCTCTGATTGGCTTCTTCTTTAAGAATATTTCCCACAAGTTCAGCGATATCGTCCTGGCCTTTGCCGCCGGTGTGATGCTGGCTGCGGCGGTTTTGGGTCTGATCCTGCCCTCTGTGGAATACGGCGGCCAATGGGGACTGCTCATCACTGTTGTCGGTATCTTCACCGGTGCAGTATGCCTGAACCTGATCGATAAGGTTGTTCCCCATCTGCACAAGCTGGCAGGTGCAGAGCAGGAATCCCACAACGGAAACGCAAATCTCAGCAAGGTTTTGCTGTTTGTCACCGCGATCGCGATTCATAATCTGCCGGAGGGCATCGCTGCCGGTGTCAGCTTCGGCTCCGACAACACCAGTGAAGCCCTCATCATCGCAGGCGGTATCGCCCTGCAAAACATCCCCGAGGGTATGGTCATCATCGGGCCCATGCTGGCTGCCGGAATCACGCCCAGGCGCACATTCCTTTGCGCTATGCTCACCGGTCTTGTGGAAGTGGTAGGCACATTGCTTGGCTACTTCGCCGTGACCGTCGCATCCGCGATCCTTCCCTTTGCACTGGCTTTTGCAGGCGGAACCATGCTCTATGTCATCAGCGACGAGATGATCCCGGAGACTCATGCCCATGGCAGTGAACGAGGCGCGACCTATGCCCTGCTGGTGGGATTTTGTGTGATGCTGATCTCCGATGTGCTTTTGAAATAATTTTTCAAAAAAGACTTGACACAAGGCTTGATATGTGGTAGAATGCGTCTGTTGCCAAAGACAGCAGGTGCTGCAAAGCATAAATCCTGCCGAGGTGCGTTAACACTACGATTGTTTGCGTGTCTTTCTGTCTTCTGGCAGGAAGACACTTTTTTATTTCGGAGGTGAAAATCCATGCCCAACGCAAAAGCTCTTGAAAGCAAGAAGGCCGTTGTTGAAGCTCTGGAAAGCAAGATCAAGGAAGCTACTTCCGTTGTTTTTGTTGACTACAAGGGCATCACGGTCGCTCAGGATTCCGAGCTGCGTAAGCAATTCCGTGAAGCAGGTGTTGAGTACTCCGTCGTCAAGAACACGCTGACCAACTTCGCAACCAAGAATGCTGGTTACGATTTCAGTGCTGTTCTGAACGGTACCACCGCTATGGCTTCCACCACCGGCGATCCCATCGCCCCTGCTCGTATCGTCTGCGAGTTTGCTAAGAAGAACAAGGGTATCAACCTGGCCATTAAGGGTGGCGTTGTTGAAGGTTCTGTTCTGTCCGCTGCCGAGTTGAACGGCTTTGGCGAACTGCCCAGCAAGAACGCTCTGGTTGCATCCGTCCTTGGTACCTTCCTGGCACCTATCTCCAGCCTGGCTTTCGTCCTGGATCAGGTTCGTATCCAGAAGGAAGGCGGCGCTGCTCCTGCTGCAGAAGCAGAAGCTTAATTTCGTAAACACACACATATTTTAACACAAACATTTAGGAGGAAATTTATCATGGCTAGTGAAAAAGTCACTGCTCTCGTTGAGGAAGTTAAGGGTCTGACCGTTCTGGAACTGTCCGAGCTGGTTCACACTCTGGAGGAAGTTTTCGGCGTTTCTGCCGCTGCTGCTGCTGTTGCTGCTCCCGCTGCTGGCGGTGCTGCTGAGGCTGCTGAGGAGAAGACCGAGTTCGATGTCATCCTGAAGGATGCCGGCGCTTCCAAGCTGAACGTCATCAAGGTCGTCCGTGCCGCTACCGGCCTGGGCCTGAAGGACGCAAAGGATCTGGTGGACAACTGCCCCAAGACCCTGAAGGAAGCTATCTCCAAGGAAGATGCAGAGAAGCTGGTTGCCGAGCTGAAGGAAGCTGGCGCTACCGCAGAGCTGAAGTAATTTCAGTTTATCAATGCAGCCGCCAGAGGTTTCTGGCGGCTGTTTCTTTTTAATTGCGAAATAGGAGGTTTATATGGAAGCCTTGTTGAATCAAATCAAATCCCTGGTGCAGAACGAGGAGCAGATGCGCTCCTTCCTGATTTTGGCCCTGGTGATGACTGCGGGTTCTCTGATCTTCGGTTTTATCGGCCGGTTTGCATTTGGCAAAAAATCCGTGCTGAGTCAGAGCGTTTCGTCCGCGATTGGTATTTTGTTTATTTACGCCGTTACTGTGGTGATCCACAGCTACGGTCTGAACTTGAAATTTCTGACCTCACCCCTGCCCTTTGTCACCATTTCGGATGAGTGGCTCAGTATTTTCCCCATCGCCCAATCCGATTATGTTGCCATCTGCGGTGAGCTTCTGAATATGATCATTTTGGCGTTTCTTGTCAATTTGGTCAATCGCTGGATGCCCCAGGGCAAAAAGCTGTTTTCCTGGCTTTTCTTCCGGGTGATCTCGGTTGCACTGGGCATGGTAGCATTTGCCGGTGCGAATTACCTGCTGACTATGTTCCTCCCCGAGGGTCTGCTCACATGGGCGCCGGTGATCCTGCTGGGCCTGCTGGTGATCATGCTGCTGGTTGGCGCATTGAAGGGACTGATGGGCGCGGTACTGGCCACTGTCAATCCCCTGATCGGATTTCTCTACACCTTCTTTTTTGCCAACGTGGTTGGCAAAATGCTCACCCGTGCCATGCTGACAACGGTTTTGCTGACAGCACTGGTTTACGGTCTCAATTACCTGGGCGTTGCAGGACTTGCCATCGGCACAGCCGTTCTTGTTGCGTACATTCCCCTGCTTCTGCTCTTGCTGGTTCTGTGGTTCATTGTAGGAAAACTACTTTAATCTAAAAAACACTTGTTATTTTACAATATTTTTTGCAAATTTTTCCAGTTTTGTGTATTTCCTTTTCAAAATTTTGGATGTATAATTGATTGAAAATAAAAGGAGCCAACAGTATGTACTACACCAACCTTTTCGATCAAATCGAGCTTTGCCAGGAAGGCAGAGATCTGTTCAATCGTTTGCATTCCCGCAATATCGACGAAAATGCTGCATATGCGGCATATCAGGAAGGTGACGAAGCGTTTGTCGCTTATTTGGATACCTTTGCTGCTGAGCAAAACGTGGATGTATCGGAAGCAAATTTGTATCTGTATCTGCTTTTCAGCAAGAGGACCTACGCATACTACAAAAGCAAGGGTATTGACGATTCCGTTTTCTTCACATCTATGAAAGTCCTTGCCTGGGACTGTAATATCTGCTATGAAAAGACCGGTTTTTACGGAATTCGGCAAGTCACCTATCGTGCTTGGTTCCGCCGCGTGATCAACGGAACGATCTTCCGGCTTGGCCGATTGGAATTTGAAATTTTTAACAGCATTTACGATTTTGATCTGGACGGTCACCACATCAGCAAAGGTGACACCTGCATCTACGTCCATATTCCCGGCGGTACGCCTCTGAATTACGAGGAATGTGAAGCCGCATACGACATCGCAAGAAAATTCTTCAAGGAGCACTTCCGGTTTGATCCCGTCATTTTCTACTGCGGCTCCTGGCTGCTCCACCCCTGGCTGGCCGAGGTTCTGCCCGCCACTTCCCGGATCGTCATCTTCCAGTCCCAATTCCAGTTGGCTGACGTTGTGGAGGATGAAACAACCGTGCGCAACTGGCTGTTCGATCACAGCGACGCACCTTTTGAAGACCTGCCCGAAAACACATCCCTGCAGAAAATCGGCAAACAGCGTTTTCTGAACGGTCAGCCCATGGGCTATGGCCGTGGCTACCGTTTCTAAATAATTATAAAAGTGAGGTAAAAAACTATGAGATGGGAATATCTGTTACCCGGCGAATTTGAGGATGCCGTTAAGAAAGCAAAGGGTGTTTGCGTCATCCCCATTGGCGCAATGGAGCGCCACGGCACACACCTGCCCCTGGGCTGCGATGCACTGAAGGGTATCGCATTTACCAACGCCGCTGCTGACATCGCAGAGGTCGTCTCCTGCCCCGGTGCACCCTATTTCGGCGATATGGCCGACTATCAGGACAAGGGAAACATTTGCCTTCCCATCCCCCTGATCTGGCAGCTTCTGGAGGCGCTGTGCGACGAGTGCTACAACAACGGCTTTACAAAGATCGTTTTTGTCACCTCCCACGGCGGCAACAAGCCCATGATGGATGCTTTCATGCGGCAGATCCGGTGGAAGAACCCCGCCTATGCTGTTTTCCATTATTATCAGATGATGGGTACACCTGCATCCATCCTTGCAGAGTTGGATAAATACCCTTACCTGACCGAAGAAGATATTGCCGTATTCCAGAGCTATGTGGACGAGGGCAAGTACGGCGGACACGGCTGTTTCAAGGAAACCAGCTGCATCTATCATTTGCACCCTGAACTGGTTGCACTGGATAAGATCGGCGAGGTAGACGGCCACAACCAACATCGTTCCGACGAATTCGAGAAGCACAATATTTACTCCGCCTACCGCTGGAATCTCAATTTCCCCAACAACTATGCATCCGTTGAGCATCCCGGTATGAACGAGCGTACTGCCCGGGCAATCGCGGAAAAGACCATTGCAGATACCGCTGCTGCCTTTAAGCTGATCAAGGAAGATACCCTCTTCCCGGAAATTTGCAAAGAGGAAGTCGCAAGAGCAAAAGCACGCAGAAGCAATCCTGTCTACTAAGTTACATATAAAGGAAGGCGAACGATCATGGGCAAAAAGGTTATCTTACACGGAACACTCATCGACGGAAACGGCGGAGAACCCATAAAGGACTCCGCAATCTGGATCGCAGGTGATTACATTGAAGCAGTAGGCGCATTTGACCCTTCTGCTGACTACTCCGATGTTGAGATCATCGATGCAACCGGGAAATTCATCATCCCCGGCTTGATTGAAGGCCACGCCCACATTGGCGGTCATCCCCGATACATCCCAATCTTGCAGAAATCTTTAAGATGGGGTATTACTACCTGCGCTACCGTTTCTGCGGGCAAACGAGGTATCGAGTTAAGAGATACCATCAAAGAGCTGAAGCTGAGAGGCTGCGCAAAGCTGATCGCAGGCTGTATCGTTACCCCCACCCACGGCCATGTGAAGGATGCAGAAATGGGCCCGGCAGACGGCCCCTGGGCTGTCAGACGCCAGGTCAGAGAATTTTCTGCGGTAAAAGCCGATTTTATTAAAACGGCAGCATCCGGCGGTTTCTGGGATCAGAACGAGGACTGCTCTGTGAGAAACTATACCCTGGAAGAGCTGGAAGCGCTGGCAGACGAAGCACACGCCTGGAACATGAAGTGCGTTGTTCACGCCCACTCTCAGCCCGGTATCAACAACTCCGTCGCTGCCGGAATCGACCAAATCCATCACGGCGCATTTATTGATGCTGAAGGCGTTCGGAATATCAAGGCCAAGGATCTGTATTTCATGCCCACCTTGCGGGTAACCAGTATCCGCAATGCCGATGCCTGGCCGGACAGACCGTGGCAAAAGGACGAAATGCTGGAGGCCCACCCCATTCACCGTGAGGGTGTCAAGCTGGCAAAGGAGCTTGGTGTCAAGATAATGGTTGGTACGGATTATCCCGGCTCTATGAGAGAATGGGAGCGTGGCGAATCCACTTCCTACGAGATGATGGAGATGCAGAAATGCGGTTTCACCCCCATGGAACTGATCGTTGCCGCAACGAAGACCAATGCCGAAGGCTACGGCAAGGAAAACGAGATTGGCACCATTGAAAAGGGCAAGTGCGCCGACATCGTGATTTTGAACACGACCCCGTTGGAAGACATTTCCGTTCTGCACAACAAGGAAAACATTGCTTGCGTACTTCGTGACGGCATTGTGGAATATGCAGATGTTCAGTACAGACAGCATCTTCCCTATGAATTTTAATGGAGAATGAGATGAAAAAGCTTATCATTCACGGAATGCTTATCGACGGCTGCGGAAATAAGCCAATCGAAGATTCTTCCATTATCATTGAGGACGGTAAGATTGCCTATGTTGGCGAGTACCGGGATGAGCACGTAAACGGAGCTTGCGAAGTCATTGACGCAAGTGGCAAGTATATTATCCCGGGACTGATCGAATCCCATGGACGGCTGAAAGACGACTATGATCTGCCCAATGTCCTAAAAGGCTTTTTGAAGTGCGGCGTCACAACCGTCGCAGGCCTGATGGGCGGAAGCAAATGTCTGGAATTCAAAAATTCCATAAGCATCGAGAAACGCTCCGAATATCCGGATATGCTTCTGGGCAGAGTGGTTTCGGGCACCAACTGTCACATAAAAGACTACTCCCCTCTTAATTCTGACGGACCGTGGGAAGTCAGACGAACGGTAAGAGATTACGCTCAGGAACACATTGATTTTATCAAAACCACCGCTTCCGGTGGCTTCTGGAAAAAGGATAATGAATATCTGAAAAAAGACTACACCAGAGAAGAACTCTTCGCCCTTGCAGATGAAGCCCATGCGTGGAACTTGCCTTGCTCCGTTCACTGTCATATCAATCCCGGCCTGGGAAATTCTATCGATGCCGGAATCGACCAGATCCATAACGGCGTTTATATCGATGAAAAATCATGTGAGAAAATGGCCGAAAAAGGGACTTTTTATGTGCCTGCGTTGCGCTTGACATCCGAAAAAACGATTAATGCATTTCCGGAAAATTCTTGGAAACAAAAAGAGCTTATCGAGTTAAACAAGACACATCGCAACGCGGTTATGCACGCCAGAAAAACGGGTGCGCGAATCATGGTTGGTACCAATTATTCATTCCCCTCCGCTGTATTTGTACCCGGAGAAATCACCCTTTATGAAATGACGGAACTGCAAAAGTGTGGCTATACGCCTCTGGAAGTGATCCAGGCAGCCACATTGAACAGTGCCGCAGGATATGGCATTGATCACAAAACCGGTTCCATAGAAGCCGGAAAAAATGCGGATCTGCTGATTCTGAACAAAAGTCCTCTTGAGGATATTGGTGTTCTTTCCGAACCCGGTGTCCTTCATAAGATCTTTAAATACGGTGAAGAAGTAAAATAAGAAAAATCCTGCCGAAAAATCGGCAGGATTTTTTTACTGCTGTTCAATTGCATCGATGACCGGATCAACGGCATCTGTCAAAATCGTCTCCATCTGGCCGTTGTCAAAAGCCTCGGCAACCGCCGGATCAATGGGCAACCGCGCCAAAACGGGCAATGCAAGTTCCGCCGCCACTTCCTCCAAGTGGCTCTCGCCAAATACCCGGATCTTCTTGCCGCAGTCCGGGCAGCTCAGATAAGAGTAGTTCTCCACAAAGCCCAAAACGGGGACATGCATCATATTTGCCATCTTCACAGCCTTGGAAACGATCATGCTCACCAGATCCTGAGGGCTGGTAACGATAACGATACCATCCACGGGCAGGCTTTGGAACACAGTCAGAGGAACGTCGCCGGTTCCGGGGGGCATATCCACAAACAGATAGTCCACGTCCTCCCAGATCACATCCGTCCAGAACTGCTTAACAGCCCCGGCGATGACCGGGCCGCGCCATACAACCGGGTCGGCAGGGTTGTCCAGCAGCAAATTGATGGACATGACCTGCATACCGGTTCTGGTCAGTGCAGGATACAAGCCGTCCTCTGACGCGCCCTGGCACTCGTTCACGCCGAAGGCCGTGGGAACGGAAGGCCCGGTGATATCCGCATCCAAAATGCCTACTCGCTTGCCCCTGCGGGCCATAGCAACTGCCAGCATGGATGTGACGGTGGATTTGCCCACGCCACCCTTGCCGGAAACAACTGCAATCACTTTCTTAACGCTGGCCTTGGGATTCAGAGCCGCCAGCAGGCTCTCCTTTTTGCGATCGCCGCAGTCAGAGCTACAGGACGCGCAATTACCGTTACAGGAACTCATGGAGATCTCTCCTTTATTTGTTTTTCAATATTATACTTACCCCATTTAGGAAAGTCAACTTATATTCCAGGAAGAAAGCAGCACAAGGGCAGGATGCGTCATTTTATTCCATCAGCGTGTATATCTGCATTTGATTTTCTATAAAATTCCACATTGCTCCCAAAATTTCAGGATGCTTGGCATCCAGTGAATAACGCACATCCAGGTTGTCCATCAATTCCCGGAAGCCGTTACGCTTGATGCTTTCCTGTAATGCATCCAGAAACGGCTGGCCCAATCGGCGAATTTCACCGCCAATTACAATGTGCTCCACAGGCTGCATAGCCAGCATATTGCTCATTCCCATGGAAAGAATGTCTGCTTTTTCTTTAACCAGCGCAGTAATGGCAGGATCCCCATCCAAATACTTCTGACACAGTGTGCCGAAATCCGTTCCGGCCTCTTCCGCCATTACTGTGGTACTGACATAGGTTTCAATACATCCCCTGCCACCGCAGGAGCAGGGTCTTCCCCGGTAATCGATGCTCACATGACCGAACTCACTGGCACGCATGGTCTTGGTTTCAAAAATTTTGCCATTGCGCACCACAGACGCACCAACGCCGTACCGGATGAGAATCAGCGCAAAATCCTCTTGATGACCGTTGTAGTGATATTCCGCATAGGCATAATTATCCGTGTTATTTCCCATAAACAGCTCCAGGCCCGTTTCCTGTTCCAGATAGTCAGGAAAACCCTTGGGCGTTACCAGGCGCGCTGAGGTTGATGAAAGAACACCTTCACGATTCACAGTACCCGGCGTGGACATCACAAGACTGGTCAGTTTATATTCCTTTTCCTTTTCCAGGATCCATGCGATCAAAGGCTTGGTCAGCGTCTGCATATCCGGATAACACAGGCCGTCTGCCTGTTTCACCGTTTTCGCATCAAAGCCGTAGGGAATGTAGCACGACTCCACTTCCTCTGCCCCGAAATTAAAGATCCTGCAATGGTATCCGTCCGCAGTCATGGCTACCACCGGAAAGGCAAACCGGTCTGCGCAAACGCGCAACAGCATACTGGGGCGACCACGCTTCGTGTTTTCCACTGTGCCGATCTCCTCAATGATATGGGCGGCGATAAGCTCATCAACCAACGCAGATACCGCAGGAAAACTCAGTCCCATCCTGCGGCGCAGCTGGGCGCGGGACATTCCGTCGCTGCGCAGGCAATAGAGATATATTTGTTTCAGATGCTGAACTTTTATTCCCAATTGGGTCAATACTTCATTTTTTACCATCTTTGCACACCTCAAATTATTCCTGGGCGTTTTCCCACTGCTCCATCAGATCCATCAGAACTTCCTCTGCCTGCTCTTTTTCGGCAAGCAGACGGGTCAGCTCCTGATAATCTGCCGCAGCAGCTTCGATCTTTTCATCCAGATGAGCAATCTCCTGCTCCTGCTTTTCGATCTCCCGTTCCAGACGGCGGATCAGTTTTTCCTGTTCCTTTGTGCCGCCCTTGGGCTTTTCCTTTTTGGGCTTTGCAGCAGTCGGAACGACCTGTCTCGATGCTTGTTCATGCTCGATAATGGAGCGATATTTTGCATATCCGCAGTTAAAGTCCCGGATCGTGCCGTCTTCCAAAAGCCAGATACGTTCCGCAAATTTGTCGATAAAGTACCGGTCGTGGCTGACAAACAGCAGCACGCCCTCGAATTCTTCGATAGCCGCCTCCACCCATTCTCTGGACGCAATGTCCAAATGGTTTGTAGGCTCGTCCAAGATCAGCAGATTGATCTTCTCGTCCATGAGCATACACAGCCGCAGGCGGCTCTGCTCGCCGCCGGAGAGGGTCCCTACGGTTTTAAACACATCTTCTCCATGGAACAGAAACGCACCCAGGCGGTCACGGGCAACCTGAGGAGTACAGTTCTTTTCGTACAGCATGGTGTCGTACAAGCTGCGCTCCGGGTGATTAAAATGGATGATCTGGGGCAGATATCCCCACTTGACCGTGGGTCCAAACTGGATCTTGCCCTGGCAATCCTCATCCCCCAGCAGGCATTTGATGAATGTGGACTTTCCGGTGCCGTTATCGCCCAGAAGAGCAATGCGCTCGCCGCCCTCCACATTCAAATTTACATCCGAAAACAGCACGCGATTGCCAAAGGCTTTCGCCACATTTTTCATCTTAAATACCACATCACCGGAAAAATCTTTTTCCCCGAAGGTTGCCTTCATGGTCTTTTCCGTCTTGGGTTTTTCCGTCCTTTTAATGCGCTCCATCCGGTGCTGGATGGACATGGCCCGGCGGTACAGTGTGCGGTTATTGATGCCCCAGCCCTTCATACGCTCCACCGTATATCCCAGTTGCTTCAGCTTGGCCTGCTCCTGCTCATACTGCTTCATTTGCAGGTCAAAACGAGCCTGCTTTTCGTCCATGTAGAAAGAATAGTTGCCGGAATAGAACTCCGCGTGGCCGTCCGTGATCTCGATGACCCGGTTGGCGATGCGGTCTATGAAATACCGGTCATGGGAGATGGCAAGGACGGTGCCCTTGAAGTTGTTGATATAATTCTCCAACCACTCCACGCTGCGCAGATCCAAATGGTTGGTCGGCTCGTCCAGCAGTAAAATATCCGTCTTTTCCAGGAGCAGTCGACCCAAATTCACCCGGGTCTTTTCACCGCCGGAAAGGCTGTCAAACTCCTGAGCGCGCTGCTCCGGGGAAATCCCCAGACCGTTGCAGATCTTGTCTACTTCCACATCCATTTCGTATCCGCCGCCGGACTGGAAACGGTTGGTCAGGTCATCGTATTGCCGCAGCTGCTCCTGTGTCGCACCGGAGAGCATCTGCTGCTCCAACGCCTGCATTTTCCTTTGCACATTCAGAATCTGCTGAAATGCGGAGCG
Source organism: Oscillospiraceae bacterium (assembly GCA_015067845.1). Lineage (GTDB taxonomy): Bacteria > Bacillota > Clostridia > Oscillospirales > Oscillospiraceae > Faecousia. The sequence continues at coordinate 105,875 of SVLT01000005.1, read as the reverse complement.
CAGCACATCCTCCACCGTAAATCCCTGAGGAAAACGGGGGATCTGGGAGATCAGTCCCAGCCGCTTGTTAGGGTTGACATAGACCTCTCCCTCATCGTAATCCATCTGCCCGGTGAGGATGTTGAACAGCGTGGTTTTTCCGCAGCCGTTGCGGCCCAAAATCGCCACGCACTCCCCTTCCTGGATCTCAAAGCTAAGACCTTCCAGAAGGTTTTCACCGATCACGAAGAACTTTGTTAAATTGTGAACTGCTATATCAACCATTCTTCTGCTCCAATGATTTTACCATCCCGGTCAATTCTTCCAATGTGTATAAAAGATTCAGCGCCTGCAACAAGGCATTGGCACTCATGTGCGCCGGAAAATCCAGTTTTTTGATCAATTGCGCACGCAATGCGCTGCTGTTTGCGCCGCCGGACAGTCCCAGCACCGCCATATCCTGTTTTGTGATGCCGCCGGTCATCCGATCTGGGTTTTCTTCAAATGTCGCGCCTGCCCGGCGCAGGGACTCCAAAATGATCTCCGGAGTCATCCCTTCCACGCCCAGCTTGCCCTCTTTGCCGGGGGCGGATTTTCTCCGTTCCTTGCCTGGAATGTCGGGAATGTAGGCATGCTTGAGAAATTCCGGATCGATGGCGCTTTTGATCCGGTTGCGGATGACAAATCCCGCCCCGTCGGAATCGGTAAATACGATCAAACCGCGGTTTTGCGCCACCCGGCGCAGCAGCGCCATTTGTTCCTTGTTATTGAAAATGCCAAAACCGGCCGTTTCAAAAATGGGGGCGTCCACGATCTGGCTAAGGGTATTTTTGTCATACCGCCCCTCTACCACAATGGCCTCCTGAATCCGTACCATATCACGCCTCCCGGGCCAGTTGGAGCAACAGCATTTCCAAAAGCCGCTCCTGGTCATCAAAGGATGTTTTCATCCGGTAATCGGTTTCCAGTATCAATTCTGAGGCTTTTTTGCAGAATTCCGGTGAAAAACGCCGGGCGGACTCCATGGTCTTCCTGGCCGGGTAGTCACCGATCTTGCAGATGCTTGCCAGCTCCGATGCAGGACGGCCATTGTCGATCAGGGTTCTTGCCGTGCTGATGCGGCGGAAATGGCCGCCGATGGCGCCCAAAATCGCAATGGGCTCTTCCTGCATTTTCAGCAGCTGCTGCAATTTCAGCAGCGCCTGGTCGTATTTCTTTTCGCCAAGCAGATTGGTCATCTGATAGACCACCGCATCCATCACCGGCTCCACCACTGCATCAATGTCCGAGCGATGGATCTGCTCTGCCCCGGAATAGGCGCATATCTTCTTGATCTCTCCGGAAAGCGCCGTCATAGTGCCGCCGGTGATCTCAATGAGGTAGGCGCACAAATCGCCGCTGATCTGCTTCTTATTTGCCAGAAAATGCCGGGTGACCCACGGGATCAGATCCCGCTGTTCCTGCCTTGCAAATTCCACCACGTCTGCGTTTTCTTCCACCGAGCTCCAAAGCTTTTTCAGCCGCTTGTCCGGCTTCCAGGTCACGGTCTCATAGGTAAACACAACCGTGCAATATTCCGGAATATCCGAGAGGATCTCCGCGATCTTATCCCGGTCTCCTTCCCCCAGCTTGAACAGGTCGATGTCATCCACCTGCACCATGGTGCTTTCCGCCATCATGGGCAGGTTTTCCACCGCATCGGCAAAGGACTGGATATCAAAGGATTCGTTGTTGAGCCTGTGGAAATTAAAAGACTCAGTCAAGTCATCGATCAGCAGCTTTTTCAGCTGCTGTAAGTAGTGATTCAGAAGGAAAACTTCTTCACCATGGAACACATACAGCCGCCCGGGCATTTTATCTTTGATTGCGGTTTTCAGTTCCTGTAATGCGCTGCCTTGGCTCTGCTGATATGCCATGATGTCACCTCCTGAAAATAATCGTTCCGTATATATCGGTGCGATAGATCTTGCACCCTGCATCCGTCAGCCGCTGCAAAACGGCAGCGGACGGGTGACCGTATTGGTTATCCTCTCCCACAGAAATGAGTGCGATCTGGGGTGAAGTTGCTTCCAGCAATGCTTCGCTTGTAGACCCGGAGGAACCGTGATGTCCTGCAACCAAAACATCCACCTCAGGGATCGCATGGGTCTGTAACAACGCCATTTCACCAGATATACCTCTGTCACCGGTTATCAGTATACCACAATTTTCCCGCTGGAACAAGATGCAGATACATCTTTCGTTGTCAGAATCCGAAGAAATTGGGGCAAAAATCGTCATTTCTGCCTTTCCGAAGGTGTACAAGGTATCCTCTCGGATATATTCCACGGTTGCATCTGTTGCCGACGAGAGTGTTCTGCCGATTTGTTCCTCATCCTCCACATCCGGCAAAATCAGCCGGTCTGTCTGGATCCGGGACAGCAAATGCACTACACCGCCCACATGGTCTTTGTCAAAATGGGTGACGACAATGCCGTCCAAACGGCAAACGCCCTGGCTCAGCAATGCCTCGGCAGTGGTATCCGCGGCATCCTCGCTGTCATCGCCGCCGCAGTCCACCAAGAATGTCTTTCCCTCGCTTTGGAGCAGAATACTCTGTCCCTGCCCCACATCCAGCATGGTGACCCGGAAGTCGTCATTCAGCGGCTCAAACCAGGAAAAGGTCTGCGCCAGCAAAAAGGTGAAGATCACACTAACCACCAGAAGCTTCGGCTGTTTCTTCTTCTGCAGCAGAAAAATCGCCAGCATGATGTATATTCCCACCAGCCAAGCCACCGCGTAGGGATTGGAAGTGTACATTGCCGACATAGGTAGTTTGGATAGCAATTCAGCAGTTTTCAGAATAAACACGATGGGCACATACACGATCACCGCAAGGAGCTTTCCAAGAGCCAGGCTCACCGCGCTGACAACAAGACAGGCGATCAGACCATAGAAAATGAAGCTGATGACCCACAGGGTAAGCAGATTGGTCAGCACACTCACTGTACTGACGCAGCCAAAATAGTAGGCAACCAGGGGCATGGTCATAACCGTCGCGCTGAGTGATGCGGACACGGATGCCGCGATCCCCTGCCACAGCCGGTTCATCAGCTTTTGCTCCTTATAGATAAACCCCTTGCCAATTCTGAGCAAATACTCCCGGATCTTCTCCGAAAACAGGAAAATTCCTATCATACAGCACACGGAAAGTTGGAAACTCACCGAAAGGATGGTCAACGGATTGGCTGCAAGCATCACAAGTACCGCAAAAGCCAGGGCCGTTGGCCCGTCGTACTCCCGGTCCAGGGTCAGAGCCAGGAGCATCAGTGACTGCATGATGCACGCCCGGGTTATGGAGGGTGTGAATCCGGCAATCGCAGCAAACAGAAGCAACGCCGGGATACCGATCAAGCAGGAAAGTAACCGCTTTTTCGCCAAAAGGGTATAAATCAAGCCAAACACTATGGATACATGCAACCCCGAAACGGCAATGATATGGCTGATACCACTCACTTTGAAGGAAGTATCCATCTCATAGGTAATACCGCTTCGCTCACCAAGGAGAAGTGCCGACGCAAATGCACCGGCCTCACCCGGCAGCAGTTCTTGGATGCGCGTAAGCAGTCCCTTCCGCCAAACAGCCGGGTAGTGCCGCCAGGATATATCATCGGTGTGCTGAATTTGAGAAGATCCGATGGGATACGCCAACAGAAAGATACCCTCGGTTCGGTGAGAGGTGGGATCCTCCAAACCGCCGCTTGTGGTCAGCCGAAAGCGAATTCTGCCGGTCACCGTGTCGCCGGGCGAAATTTGTTCGCTGGTATGTAGATAAGCTTTCACCCGGTAGGATTTATCATTGAGGATAACCGTCCCCTCCACGGCACTGCCGTAGTCCGTTTCGTAGCTGTACTCCGTCGCTTCAATGCTCACATTCAGTTGCTTGCCGTCAGCGGCACGGGGAAGTGTGACAAACAGGTAATCGTATGCACAGAACCAACCTAGACCGATCCCCAATCCCAACAGGATCAGCAGGGGCAACAGACAATTTCCGTACTTTTTATGGACTAACGCCAAAATACCTGCGGCCGTCAGAATAATGACTGCTCCCAGCACCAGCCATTGCTGATAAAGAAACGCGCCTGCCATACAGGCAGCCGCAAATCCGATGCTGAACCACATCAATCGGCGCATACGTCTCACCTCTCTTTCGGAAAAGAGCGCCGCCCGTGGGCGGCGCTCAAATCATTAGTTGATCTTGGACAGTACAAAGTCGTCTACAAGAGCAAGGGCATTATCCACCTGACTTGCATCCTTTCCGCCGCCCATAGCGGAATCCGGCTTACCGCCGCCGCTGCCGCCGCAGGCGGTACAAACCAGGCGAACCAGGTCGCCGGCCTTGACACCCCTGGCAATGGCCTCCTTGCCGCACACAGCCAGGAAGGTGATCTTGCCTTCGTTGACAGAAGCCAGAACACCAACAACATTTTCAGACTTATCACGGAGGCTGTCGCCCATCTGGCGCAGTCTGTTTGCGTCCGCATTGCTTACCATAGCGGTCAGCACTTTCAGTCCGCCCACTTCCCGGGCGCCGAACAGGAAACGATCCACCTCACCGGCGGTTTCCTTGGCCTGGAAGCTTTCAATGGCCCGCTTCAGATTGCGGATCTCCTCGGTCTGAGTCTGAATCTTGTCCAGCAGTTCCGCAGGCTTGGTCTTCAATGCAGATGCGGCAGCATACAGCTGCTCACGGGTCTTCTGCATATCTTCCATGCAGGCCTTGCCGGTGATAGCCTCGATCCGGCGGACACCGGAAGCAACGCTGCCCTCACCCTGAATGAAGAACGGGCCAACCTTTGCGGTGTTGTCCAAATGGGTACCGCCGCAAAGCTCGATGGAATAGCCGCCCATATTGACCACACGGACAGTATCACCGTATTTCTCGCTGAACAGGGCGGTTGCGCCCATGGCCTTGGCGTCGTCAATGGACATCTCACGAATATCAATGCAATAGCCGTCCAGCACAGCGGACTGCACCATGGCATCCACCTTTGTCAGCTCTTCGGCAGTCAAAGCGGAATAGTGGGTAAAGTCAAAACGCAGATGGTCGGGCTCCACCAAAGAACCGGCCTGATGCACATGGTCACCCAGAACAGAGGTCAGAGCCTTTTGCAGCAGGTGGGTAGCGGAGTGAGCACGCATGATGGCCTTGCGGCGCTCCACATCAATGCTGGCGCAGACCACATCATCAACCTTGATGGTACCGCAGCGCATCTTGCCGTGATGCAGATACTTGCCGGACTTGTCCTTTTGCACATTGGTGACCTCAAAGCGGCTGTCACCAACCAGGATCACGCCATGGTCAGCCACCTGGCCGCCCATTTCTGCATAGAAAGGTGTCTGATCCAGTACCAAAATGCCGCTTTCGCCGCCGGTAATGGAGCCGGAAACCTCTTCGCCCACGCAAACTGCCAAAACCTTGGCGTTGCAGCTGCTTTCCGTATAGCCCAGGAATGTGGTGGGGGTGTTGTCCAGACCCAGATCGATACCGGCCCAGGCCAGATCGCCCAAAGCCTTACGGGCTTCCCGGGCGCGGATCTTATCCTCCTCACGCTGGCGGTTGTATTCGTCCATGTCAATGGTCATACCCTCGTCTTCCACCATTTCCGAAGTCAGGTCAATGGGGAAGCCGTAGGTTGCGGCCAGCAGGAATGCATCCGCGCCGGAGAATACGGTCTTGCCGGCAGCCTTGTGCTCCGCCATCTTGGCATTGAAGATCTGCATACCGGTGTCGATGGTCTTGGCAAAGTTCTCCTCCTCGATCTTGACGATCTTGATGATATAGTCCGCACGCTCCCGCAGGTAAGTGTAGTGAGTCTCGTTCTCCTGCACCACCGTCTCCACAACCTCGTACAGGAAGGGACGGTTCACGCCCAGCAGCTTACCGTGACGGGCAGCACGGCGCAGCAGACGGCGCAGAACATAGCCACGGCCCTCATTGGAGGGCAGAACGCCATCAGCGATCATAAAGGTGGAGGCACGGATGTGGTCCGTGATGACACGCAGACTCACATCGGTCTTGGCGCTCTGTCCGTAGGACGCACCGGTGATGGAAGTCACCTTGTTGGTGATGTTCATAACGGTGTCCACATCGAACAGGCTGTTCACATCCTGGCAGACAACTGCCAGACGCTCTAGACCCATACCGGTGTCGATATTCTTCTGAGCCAATTCGGTGTAGTTACCCTGGCCGTCGTTGTCGAACTGGGAGAACACATTGTTCCACACTTCCATGTAGCGGTCGCACTCGCAGCCAACGGTACAGCCGGGCTCGCCGCAGCCGTACTTCTCGCCACGGTCATAGTAGACCTCGCTGCAAGGGCCGCAGGGACCGGAGCCATGCTCCCAGAAGTTGTCCTTCTTGCCAAAACGGAAGATATGATCCGCAGGCACTCCGATCTCCTTGTTCCAGATCTCAAAGGCTTCTTCATCGTTCTCGTAGATGGAAGGATAGAGTCTGCTCTCTTCCAGACCAACCACCTTGGTCAAAAATTCCCAGGTCCAGGCAATGGCTTCCTTCTTGAAATAGTCTCCGAAGGAAAAGTTGCCCAGCATTTCAAAATAAGTGCCGTGACGGGCAGTCTTTCCGATGTTCTCGATATCACCGGTACGGATGCACTTCTGGCAGGTACAGACACGGCGGCGAGGGGGCTCCACTTCACCGGTGAAGTAGGGCTTCATGGGTGCCATGCCGGAGTTGATCAGCAGCAATGATGCATCGTTCTGGGGAATCAGAGAAAAGCTGGGAAGACGCAGGTGTCCCTTGCTTTCAAAGTAGCTCAGGAACATTTCCCGGAGTTCGTTTACGCCATAAGGTTTATTGCTCATTGGTATTACCTCCAAATAGTATTCAAAATAGTAAACGCCGCCCTTGAAAATCAAGGGCGGCGAAATTTCGACGCGGTACCACCTTGTTTTGCAAACTCGTCATTGTAAAGCCTTCCAGAAGGCTTCCCCTTGAGGGCGGTGCTCCGCGCAGCGGATAAATATCCTAATGCTTGCCAGGGGCAAGCATACCTACGCAAATAGCTGTCAAAAATCTCTGATTTTTGACTGATGAGGTGTAGGCTACGAAGTAGCCGTGCATGTTTACTATCGCCAATGGCGACACCACCACATCCGTCACGCCTGTCGGCGTGCCACCTTCTCCTCAAGGAGAAGGCTTTTCTGCCTCAAATAACAACAAATTTGCCTCTTTACGCTGTAACGGGCGTGCCCGTCCCGGTCATCCCGGGCGACACGAAAGTGGCATACAGGGTAACCTCCAAGGGGCTTCCACCACTCCCCTCTCGCTTTGGTCAGTCGAACCTGCTTTGTTTTCGTATAGTCTTTGCATTTCTTCGATATTTTACCACAAAATGCGAAAATGTCAATAGAAATCGCGCAAAAACTCTGAAAAATCAAACATCTGAGATACCATCCTGCAGGCAGGCAATCACTTCTCCGTCATCCTGAACCAGAATCCGCACAGCACATTCCTGTGTGGTGCCGTCAACGAAGTTCACTGTAAACACCACCGTGTCAGAAAATGTGCTCAGTGGTGTTGCCGGATCCTCCTCCAATATATTCAACACTGCATTGCTGTATTTCCAGTTGATGCGCAGGCCATTCTCCCAATCCGCTTCCGGGATCTCCTCCGGCAGTAAAGTCACTTCCTGCCCGTTTGGATAAGTAGAATTCGACAGACATACATCAACTTTACCATAAACTGTTGTGCTTTTAATGCTGATACTCTCCACAGAAGCATGATCCTTGGTCCACAGAAGGCGGAAACAACCCGTTCTTATAAAGGAAATCATATAGTTCTCTCTATTCGTACAATTGCCGAGTTTCATACTGGCTCCGCCAAGACCTTCTTTCATCTTAGCCGCATGAAGTGCTCGCTCCTCCAGTTCTGCCTGCAATCTTTCCTTGGCTGACAAGCCACGAAAGTCCCGAACGCGCAAGGAGTAATTCAGCGGCAGCTCCAGGTCATTCTCCAATGGTGTTCCATACGCTGTTGTCGTGCGCGCAACCAGCAGGACGATACCGGAATCTCCGAACGCATCTCCTCCCGGCACTATGATCGGTGTCTCCCCTTGCGGCTGTGTCGTTTCTGTTTCTTTCGTTCCTTCCGTAGCATGATGATCCATTTGAATGGACGGCGGTATCAAGGATGGACTTTCATCCATCGTTTTAGCTGCCAAAACAATCGAATTTACCACGATCAACAGCGCCAGGCATCCAAATGCTGCAATACTTGTGACAACCTTTCTGGTTTTCTTCCGTTCAATGGCGTATTCTTCCGCGCGGTGCAGTACATCTTCGGCCATTTGCTCATAATTCTTCATAAATAAAGTCCTCCTCGTCCAGTCGTGCTCTTAATGCCCGTTTTGCACGGTACACCAGGGTCTCCACACTATGTACGGATCGTTTCATGATCGCCGCCGCTTCCCGGTTGGTGAACCCCTCAAAGTAGACCAGCCACAGGATCTGTCTGTACTCAGGTTTTAATTCCCGCATTGCCCTGTGAAGAAGAATGGAACGCTCTTCTTGTATGTAGACTTGTTCCAGGCTAGCCTCTTCATTGGCAATCTCCGGACATTCGCCGTAAGATATCTCCACATATCTTGTTTTGCGTCTTGCGTGATCTAAGGCGATATTACGTCCGATGGTATACAGCCAGGTCTTAAACTTGCTCCTTTGGTTAAACCGAGGCCGCTTGGTTACCAGCCGCACAAAGGTATCCTCTGCCAGTTCTTCCGCTTGCAGAATATCGTCCGTAAATCCCCGAAGATAGAAAATCAGTCCGTCTTTATACTCGCGGACGATCTCCACAAGACCACCGTTATCACCGTTTAGAAAGCGGCGGTAGTTTTCTGCTCCGTTGTCCATAGTGTCCTCCTTTCTGTTTCAGTAATGGCCATTCACCAATTAGACGATTTAGACACGAAAAACTCACACCATGTAGGGGCGGCCATTAGCCGTCCGTACTGCAGTTCGGTGTTGCACACGCGGACGAGCGATGCTCACCCCTATACATGTTGAAAATATATTTGTAGGGGCGATTCGTAAATCGCCCCTACAAGTTCTAGATATTCTCTTCCAGCCACTTTTGCATGGCTGCTCTGCCCTCTTCGGACATGGGGAACACTTCGTGTCCCTCCATTTCGCTCTTTTCATAGCAGAACGGGCCATGCCAATATTCCGCCACGATGGTGCTTTTGGAAAAGTCCACCTCTTTGGAGCCCTCTATCTTCACAACCTTCGGCTCTGCCCGAAAGCGGAACGCGCCGCAGGAACCTGTGAAAATATTATTCATGGCAAAGGTGTGGAGTGTGGGGATAAATAATTCGTTCATGCTCACAGATCCTTTGTCAGTTCTTCCATTTCGTCCAGCAGTTCGTCAAACAGCTGCAATGCCTGCTCCACGGGCTCGGAGGTGGTCATATCCACACCTGCGCCCTTCAGCAGATCGATAGGGCTCTTGGAGCATCCGCCGGACAGGAAGCCCAGATAATCCTTAACCGCACTTTCACCCTCTTTGAGGATCCTGCGGGACAGAGCGATGGCGGCGGAGTAGCCGGTGGCGTACTGGAACACATAGTAATTGTAGTAGAAATGGGGAATTCTTGCCCATTCCATGGCGATCCGGTCGTCAACGATCATATCCTCGCCGAAGTACAGCTCGTTCAGCCGCTTGTACTCCGCGCAAAGCACGTCAGCGGTCAGGGTCTTGCCCTCGGCAACCATGCGGCCGATGATCAGTTCAAATTCCGCAAACATGGTCTGGCGGTACAGTGTACCCTTGAACTGATCAAGGAAGTGATTGATGAGATATGCCCGTTCCTTCTTATCCGTGGTCTTTGCCAACAGATGCTCCATGAGCAGGGCTTCGTTGCAGGTGGAAGCCACTTCTGCCACGAAGATCACATAGCCGGCATCTACAGGATTCTGGTGCTTGTTGGACAGATAGGAATGGAGGGCGTGACCCATTTCGTGTGCCAGAGTAAACTGGCTGTCCAATGTGCCGGTGTAGTTCAGCAGGACATAGGGATGCACCCGGGCACCGGCAGAGTATGCTCCGCTGCGCTTGCCCTCGTTGGTGTAAACATCGATCCAGCGGTTTTCAAAGCCTTCCTTCAAAATGGCGCGGTAGTCCTCACCCAAGGGCGCAAGGGCGTCGTAAACCGTCTGCTTGGCCTCTGCGAAGGGAATGTGCTTGTCCACATCCGCAATGAGAGGTGTGTAAACATCGTAAAAATGCAGTTCATCCACGCCCAGCAGCTTCTTGCGCAGGCGCACATACCGGTGCATTTTGTCCATATTCTTGTGGACAGCCTCGATGAGGTTCAGATACACGGAAGTGGGCACATTGGTTCTGTCCAGGGACTTTTCAAAGGCATTGGGGTATTTCCGGGCCTCGGCGTAGAATTTCAGCTGCTTATTCTGCGCATTCAGCAGACCAGCGGCAGTATTCTTGTAGTTCGTGAAGCTGTCGTACAGGCTTTCATAGGCGCTCTTACGCAGCTCTCTGTCCGGATTTTCCTCGTAGGAAACGAAGTTGCCCTGACGCAGAGGATACTTGTTGCCCTGGGAATCCACAGCATCGTCAAAGGTAATGTCTGCATTTGCAAAGCTTCCGTAGATATCCTGGGGTGCGCTGCCCATCTCACCGGATGCAGCCAACAGTTTTTCTTCCGCAGGAGAAAGGGTATGTTCCTTCATGCGGCGCTCATTGGTCAGCGCACGGCGATAGCGCTCCAGCTGGGGGCAATCCTTGTAGAACTGCTCCAAGGTTTCGTCGGGAATCGCCATGATCTCCGGAGTTTCAAAGCTCCGGGCCGCGCCCATAGCAACTGCAAGGCTCATAAACTGACCGCGCATAGCCTGATAGGTGGCATTACGGGTGTCCTCGTCAGCCTTGCGCATGCAGTAGTTTGCCAAACGGGAGAAGGTTTCCCCCATATCCTCTTCGTAGCGCAGATATTCATAAAGAGTCTGGCCGCTTTCGCCCAAACGGCCTGCATAGGACGCAAAAACATCCTTAACGCCCGCCATAGTGGCAAGCTCCGCCTGCCATGCTTCATCGGACGGATATAAGTCCTCCGTTGCCCAGGTATCCTCCACCGCGATCTCGGATCGGGCGGGGATTTTTTTGATTTCAGCCATTACATAACCTCCTAAGTTTTTTCTTTATTATAGCACACCGTTTCCAAAATGCAATCTTGCATTCACACCGTTTTTGTGGTAAAGTTTCCATCGGTGATAAAAATGTCGAAACAGTTAAAAGGCAGCCTGAGTATCATCCTGGCTACCGTCATTTGGGGCTCTACCTTCGTTGCCCAAAGCGTGGGTGTGGATTATATGGGGCCCTTCACATTCCTGTCCCTGCGCTGTTTTCTGGCAGTTGCCATGCTGCTTGCGGTGCTGTTTTTGCGCAATCGAAAAGAATTTGTAAAAATTATCGCAGATCCACGGCTGTGGAAAGCCGGTATTCCCTGCGGTGTTGCCCTGTTTGCGGCAACTGCATTGCAGCAGATCGGTCTGATCTATACCACAGCCGGTAAGGGCGGCTTTATTACCACCATGTACATCATTATGGTTCCCATTTTGGGTCTGTTTTTGAAACGAAAACCACCGAAAATGGTGGGACTCAGCGTGGTCATCGCCGCTGTGGGACTGTATCTCATCAGCGGAGCCGGTTTTACTGCCATCAACATTGGCGATGTGCTGATGCTTCTGTGCGCTGTGGCTTTTGCGGTACAGATCCTCATTATGGACCGTGTGGCTGGGGAACTGAACAGCATGGCGCTGAATATGTCACAGGCGCTGGTGTGCGCGGTGATTTCCGGCATCTGCGCATTGATTTTTGACAGCACCACCTGGCAGGGCATTCTGGACTGTTGGTTTCCCCTTTGCTGGGCCGGCATTATGTCCATGGGCATTGCGTATACCTTGCAGATAGTTGGACAAAAGGCCATCGAACCCACCACCGCTTCCCTGCTCATGAGCTTTGAGTCCGTATTCGCCGCCATATCCGGCTGGCTGCTGCTAAGTGAATCCTTTACCTTGACGGAAGGCATCGGTTGTGTGCTGGTTTTCGCAGCAATCATGCTGACACAGATTCCTGTTAAAGATAAGAAATAACAAAAGACCTGCACAGATCACTCTGTGCAGGTTTTTACTGTCTAATTGTACTTCTGTAAAAGTTCGTGCAGCTCTTCCCGACTTCCCATCATTTCATAGTAGAAATTCAATTCCGGGATGTAAACTGTACCACAATCGTCCTGTCCGAGGCAATAGGTCAAGCCTCCGATCTGAATGGCGTAATCTTCCGAAAAGCCACAGCCGTATTCAATGAAATCCGTACTCTTTACCATCAGCAAGGTGCGAATGCGCCAGCTGTCCGCAAAAGAGAATTCCTGATCGTGAAACTGCGCAGGGGCCAGCAAATTCCAAATCAGCAACGCGGCAAATATGCCGGCAAGCACGATCCATACAATTTTCTTTTTCATATCATTTCTTCGCAAGATCCGCGGCAATGATCCGCTTCATGGCCTCGATGCCAACCTTGATCGCGCCGGAGGTATCCTCGGTCATGGGCATGAACATACCCAGTTTTTCCCGTTCCTGATTCCACACGGCGTGGAAGCAGCTGCCGCAGCGGACTTTCAGCGCCGCCGCCACCACAAACAGAGCCGAAGACTCCATTTCGCTGGCCTTTACGCCCAGACGCTTCCAACTTTCCCACTTCTGCAACAGATCATAGTACACCGGGGACTTCTCGGGGCTGTGCTGGCCGTAGAAGGCATCCTTACACTGCACGACACCCACATGGGTATTGTAGCCCAAGTCCTCACTGGCGGCCTTCAGAGCCGCAGTAACATCAAAGTCCGCAACCGCCGGGAACTCAATGGGGGCATACTCCAAAGAGGTGTGCTCATAGCGGATAGCGCCGGTGGCAACCACCACATCTCCGGGCAGCACATCCAGGTCGATACCGCCGCAGGTGCCGATGCGGATAAAGGTATCCGTGCCGATGGCCGCCAGCTCCTCCATGGCGATGGAAGCGGACGGGCCGCCGATACCGGTGGAGCAGACGGAGACCTTTTCTCCCAACAGCGTGCCGGTGTAGATGTTGTACTCCCGGTTCATGCCGATATGTACGGGGTTGTCAAAATAGGCGGCAATGGCCTCGCACCGACCCGGATCACCGGGCAGGAAGCAGTACCGGCCTACATCGCCCTCCTTGCAATGGATATGATATTGCAGATCGGTCTCTTGCATAGAAATTCTCCTTAATTACTTGTTCTTATTCACCACATGGATCACCGTCTGTCCGGCTGTACCGAACACCACATTGATCACCATTTCCGGCAGGAAGTTCGCAACCACCAGGCCAGTCAGAATATAGGCCATCAGGTCGCCGCCACCTGCCCAAACAGACAAAACATCCTTGAAAAATGTCAGCATACAAACCACAAATACACCGGTATTCACCACGGGGCAAACGATTGCCGCGCAGAGCATAGCTGCATAGGCATTGTGTTTTGCCAGCAGCTTATAAACCAAACCGGATGTCAGTCCGGCCAGGATACCCTTTGCCATCACAACCAGGAAGCAAAGCACGGGTCCTGCCTGGAACACCATTGCACCGCCGGGGTCTGCGCCGGTGACACAGTTAATGAACACGATGGCACCAAAGGTTCCACCCAGCAGAGCGCCCACACCGGGTCCGTAAAGCGCGCTGCCCAGCACGATGGGAATCAGAACCAGGGATATGGAAAATCCACCCACCGGCGGGATCATGCCGCCGACGAACTGCATCACAACGACCAGTGCCATCAGCAGCGCGACCGCTGCCATTTTCTTAATGTTTGCGTTTCTCATATTAAATTTCCTCCTACTGTCCCTCCGGCTTGCCCGGATGGGATGTAATATTTATTCCACACGCAAAAGCGTGTCAGAATCAGTCGATTTCCTCCGGCACGGCGGTGTCCTCAAAATCCGCCAGCGCCATCTGGCCACCTTGGCCACTCTTCATGGCCTGCCATTGCTCCTTGGTCACCAAAATGGAACGGGGCTTACTGCCCTGGAACGGGCCAACGATGCCCTTTTCTTCCATCTCGTCAACGATGCGTGCCGCCCGGGCGTAGCCCAGTTTCAGCCGCCGCTGCAGCATGGAGACAGAGGCCTGACCGGTCTCCAGGATCACATCCACCGCCGCGGGGAGCATTTCGTCGCCGTCCATTTCGCTTTGGTTGGGTTCCGGGTCGGATGCTGTAGCCTTGCCGTTGCCGGTCTGGGCGGCCTTCCGCTCGATCTCCTCCAAAACCTCCTGGTCGTAATCGGTGTTGAAATTCTCCTTAACAAAGGATGTTACTGCTTCCACCTCCGGGTCGCTGACGAAGCAGCCCTGGACACGCATGGGCTTGCCTGCTCCGATGGGTGCGTAGAGCATATCGCCCTTGCCCACCAGTTTTTCCGCGCCCTGGGTATCCAGAATGATTCGGGATTCCATGGCGGATGCAACCGCAAATGCGATACGGGACGGGATATTGGCCTTCATAAGACCCGTGATGACATCCGCAGAGGGACGCTGGGTGGCGATGATCAGGTGGATGCCCGCCGCACGGCCCATCTGGGCGATACGGCAAATGGATTCTTCCACTTCCTTGGCAGCAACCAGCATCAGGTCTGCCAGCTCATCAATGATGACCACGACCTGGGGCAGCTTCTGGCCCTCGCCCTCAGCTTCCACGATGCCGTTGTAGGACTCCAGATCACGGACACCGGCATCGGACATGGCCTTATAGCGGCGCATCATCTCCGTCACCGCCCATTGCAGAGAGCCCGCGGCCTTCTTAGGGTCGGTAACCACCGGAATCAGCAGATGGGGAATTCCATTGTAAATGCCCAATTCCACCATCTTGGGGTCAACCATGATGAGCTTCACATCCTCAGGACTTGCCTTATACAGCAGACTGATGATGACGGAGTTCATGCAAACGGATTTACCGGAACCGGTAGTACCGGCAATGAGCATATGGGGCAGCTTTGCGATATTGCCAACGATGCAAGTACCGCCGATGTCCTTACCCACCGCAAAGGAGGACTTGGACTTCGCCCGGGCAAATTCCGGAGAATCAATGACCTCACGGAGAGAAACATTGGTCACTGCCCGGTTGGGAACTTCGATACCCACAATGGAGATCTTTCCGGGAACGGCAGCAATACGCACACCGGACGCGCCCAAACTCAGGGCGATGTCATCGGCACAGGTGGTCAGTTTATTCAGACGGACACCCTTGTCCAGCTCCACCTCGTATCGGGTCACGCTGGGGCCACGGGTCACATTGATGATATGCGCTTCGATTTTAAAGCTTGCCAGGGTTTCGTTCAGGCGGCGGGTATTTTCCCGCATTTCTGCTGTGGCATCCATATTTCCGCGCTGGCTGGGACGGAGCAGATCAATGGGCGGGAAACGGTACTCCGGCTTGACCTCCTGCTGTGCCTTGGCGATCTCCTCCGCCACCTGTGCGGCGGATTCCTGAGCATCCTTGGCCGTCACCTTGGCCTGTGCCTCGGCAACCTCAGCCACAGTCTGCGCCACCTCGGCGGCAATGTCCTCCTCTGCCTTCTGGAAGGCAGGCATTTCCTCAGGGACGGGCTCCATGGCAGAGGTATTATCCGGAACCTTTTGCGCCTCTGCGGTCTTATCCTCCAGGATCAGCTCCACATCGGCATCTCCGGTCATTCCCTCCTTGGAAGCGGCTACGGGACTTTCCACATCCAGATCTACCTGGTTCATGAAATCATTGGCTTCCGGGGAGATCTCCCGTTTTGCTCTCTTGGGCTTCAGCGGCTTATCGTCCACAGGTATGTCGATCTCCAGCTGCCGCTCTTCCTGCTCCTTGCGCTTATTTTCCATGTATGCAATGCGCTTGTTTGCAATATGGTTGACAACAACTGCCGCAGGCTCAGCCACCTCAGGCTCTTCGTCCTCCCAGTCGGCACGGGGACGGTTTTGCACCGCCCGAATGATGCTGGGAATGGTGATCTGGAAGGATGCCAGCAATGTCAGCAAGGCCGCCACGATCAAGATGATCAGACTAAATGCCTTACCGAACAGCAAATTCAAAAGCAAGCCAATGCCGCCACAGATCAGGCCGGCTGTGTTGCCGTCAACGCCGCCGGAAACCAGCTCTGAAAGCAATGCCATGCCAGTAGGCAGCGTATAGCCGCCTTCCATCAGCAGCACAATCTGGGCAATACAGCCACAAATGGCCACAAAGCACAGAAGGCACACACTGCGCAGGATCACCGGACGCTTGCCGCTGAATGCCTGAATGACAAATAAGTACAAAAGTGCCGGGATGGCAACATAAAACGCCACCTGACCGATCAGGGACATCATAAGACTGCGGATCATGCCGAAAAAGATCGCTTCGGGATTTAAGAAAGCAAACAGCAACAGGAAGAAGCACAACAGGCAAACCGCCGATGTGATAAGCCGTACCGGAATTTGCAGTGTCTCTGTAGTAGGCTTATGTGTATTCTTCTGAATGGTATATTTCTTGGGTGCAGTCTTATTTGTGGTTGTGTTTGTAGTTTTGGACTTCTTGGCCGCGGCTGCCTTCTCCGCTTGTGATTGTTTCTTTTCCGCCATAAAGTACCTCCTATGGAATCATCCGATGAGATAGATAATAAACGCAAACATTGCAATGCCCCAGTTGTAGCAGGCGAAGCCTTCCAATGTATCTTTCTGCACTAAAAAGCGCATCAGCTGTATGCCGCCAAAGGCAGCTGCAAAGGATGCAATACAGGCCAGCACTCCGGTAAAAAACGGTACGCCAGATGCCGACTCCGCAAAGATCATCATGCCGATATCGCCAACAGACAGGGCCGCCAGCGCCGGGATCATCAGTAAGTATGCAAAATTCAGACCGAATTGACGGTCCGCGCCCCGCATGGAAGCCACCGAGGTCACCATGCCCACCTTGGAAACGCCAGGCAGAATGCTCAAAAAGCTTCCCAAGCCTGTGAGCGTCGCATCCAGAGGTGACAGGGATCTGGCATCCTTATTTGCCCGGGATAAGTATTGGGGCAGCAGGATCAGCATGCCGTTCAACGCCGCAAAGATCGCTATCAGCCACAGCCTTTCCATGTATCTGCCCAGCCACGATGCCAGCAGACAGGCAAGGATCACCGGAACGGAAGCGATCCGCAAAAGACGAAACTCCATAAGGCTTACCACATCCGGCTGTCGCTTTCTCCGGCGCATGGGCTGGGCGGCGATTTTCCGCTCTCTGGAAAACTTGCTGAGCTTTGGATAATACGCCAGGATCACTGCCGCAAGCGCGCCCAAGTGGACTGCCAGCGACATTCCGTATCCCGGATCTTCCAATCCCGCGATTTTCCCAAAGACCTGTTGATGTATCTGAGGTGAAACAGGCAGGAATTCAAAAAAGCCGCTGAGTAATCCATAAATCAGGCCAAACAGCCCATTCCATTCCATGCCTGCACTCCCCCTTTATACAAGTTTACATCTTATTGTAACATAGTTCCCATCAAATTTCCACCCTTAGTTTCAAAAAAGTTACTGTTTTGGGGATTCCTTTGGCTTATTCTGTTCTTTTTTGTATTTTGCGATCATGCGGTGCAGCGCGCAGAGCGCATCGCTCAGGCCGCCCAGCTTGTCGATCAATCCGGATGCCACCGCTTCCTTCCCGTAGAGAATGGTACCAACATCCGTGGCCATCTCCCCTGTCGCCATCATATAATGCTCAAACTCCTCTTTGGAAATTTTGGAGTTTGCGGTGACAAAATCCGCGATCTGTTCCTGTATCCGGTGAAAATATCGGAAGGTCTGCGGCGCGCCGACCACAATGCCGGTCATACGAACGGGATGCACCGTCATGCTGGCTGTGGGGGTAATAAAGGACTTTTTTGTACATACCGCAAGGGGTATGCCGATAGAATGACCGCCACCCAAAACCAGGGAAACTGTGGGTTTTTTCATGCCGGCGATCATTTCCGCAATGGCAAGGCCTGCCTCAATATCACCGCCAACCGTATTCAACAGCAGCAAAAGGCCGTCAATGTCGTCGCTTTCCTCAATGCCTGCCAGCAACGGAAGAACATGCTCGTATTTCGTGGTTTTGCAATTTTCCGGCAAGACCTGATGTCCCTCCACCTGTCCGATGATGGTCAGCGTGTAGATCTTCCCATCCTTGCCCTGGGTAATATCCGCACCCTGCTCCACGATCCGTTCCTGCGCCTGGTCGTTATGCTCATGATTGTTATGATCCATAAAAACTCCTCCTTCGGTTTTCTAATAGGATAACCGCATTGGCGAAAAACAAACAAAAGGATTGACAAGTATAGTATAATAATGTTAATGCTTATTGACGAAGAAAGGAGAAACTTATGCAGTACACTTATCAGACCAGCGGGACCTGCTCCCGTGAGATCCTCTTTGAGATCGAGGACGGCAAGGTAAAGAATGTGCAGTACATCGGCGGCTGCAACGGTAATCTGAAGGGCATCGGTGCTTTGATCGAAGGCATGGATGTGCAGGACGCCATCGCACGCTTGGAGGGCATCACCTGCGGCCCCAAGAATACTTCCTGCCCCGACCAGCTGGCAAAAGCGCTGAAAAAGGCACTGGGTTAATGAAATACACCCGCATCCTCGGATGCGGGTGTTCTTTATTCTTTGACTGCGGACAAAATGTACTTCACCAGTTCGTCCCGACCGTTGCCCTTCTCCGCAGAAAACGGAATAATGGGGCAATTTTCAGGCAGCTCCAGATCCTCACGGATGGTTTTCAGATTGGGCTCCAGCTCGCTCTTTTTCAGCTTGTCCATTTTGTTGGCGACCACCACAATATCACAGCCGCTGTCCATAAACCAGCGGGCCATGGTAATGTCGTTATTCGTGGGCGGATGGCGGTAATCCACGATCAAAACGCCCAGATCGATGCGGTTTGCCGCAAAATAATCCTCCATCAGCCGTCCCCAGCGTTCCTTTTCCGACTGGGCGACCTTGGCAAAGCCATAGCCGGGCAGGTCAACCAGGTAGCATTTGCTGTCCAGGGTAAAGTAATTGACATGAATGGTCTTACCCGGCTTCTCCCCCACTCTTGCAAAGTTCTTTCTCTGCAACAGCCGGTTGATGACGGAAGACTTACCCACATTGGATTTTCCAGCAAAAGCAATTTCCGGCAGGCGATTTTTGGGAAAGTCCTTGAGAGATGCCGCGGAGATTAAAAATTCTACTTTCTGAAAGTTCATAGCCACCTCACTGCCGGATGCCCGGCTTCCGGGACTTGCCCTTTACATCTTCCGGAAGGGTATTCAGAAGCGTTGGGGCAACGCCCTCGATTCTGCGGTTCAGCGCGGTATCCAGCACCGCGTCCACAGTCTGTGCGGAGACGAAATTCAACGCCTTTCGCACAGTCTGATCGATCTCTTCCAGATCCTTTTCATTATCCTTGGGGATAATCACAGTACGGATACCATGGCGCAAGGCGGCCATGGTTTTTTCTTTCAGTCCGCCGATGGGAAGGACACGACCGCGGATGGAAATTTCGCCGGTCATGGCAACATCACTGCGCACAGAAGTGCCCGTCAGAGCCGATACCATGGCGGTACACACCGTTACACCGGCAGAAGGGCCGTCCTTGGGAACTGCACCCTCCGGGAAATGCACATGGATGTCCTTGGTTTTGTAGAAATCTGCGGGGACACCCAACCGTTCGGCATTGGCACGGATGTAGCTCAGCGCCGCATAGGCGGATTCCTTCATCACGTCACCCAGGTTGCCGGTCAGCTCCAGCTTTCCGGTGCCGTCCATCACATTCACTTCCACTTCCAGAACCTCTCCGCCCACACTCGTCCACGCCAGGCCGGTGACCAAACCGATTTGGTCGCCCACGGGCAGGCGGTCGGGCAGGAACTTCCGGGTTCCCAAATACTGCTCCACATTGCTGCCGTTGATACTGATGCGCTTTAACTGCTCATTTTGCAGCAGTTCCATATCCGCCTTGCGGCAGATGTTGGCAAATTGCCGTTCCAGATTTCGCACGCCGGATTCCCGGGTGTAGCAGGAGATGATCTCCCGGATGCAGTCGTCACTGATCCGCAGCTGGGACTTTTTCAGTCCGTGCTTTTTCAGCTGCTTGGGGATCAGATGATCCTTGGCGATCATCAGCTTTTCCTCATCGGTATAGGAGCTCAGTTCGATGACCTCCATACGGTCCAGCAAGGGTCTGGGGATGGTATCCAGGGTGTTTGCCGTGGCAATGAACATCACATCGGACAGATCATAGGGAATTTCCAGATAATTGTCCCGGTATGCACCGTTTTGCTCGCTGTCCAGTACTTCCAGCAGGGCCGCGCTGGGGTCGCCACGGTAATCGGAGCCCATCTTGTCCACCTCGTCCAGCAGGAGCAACGGATTGCTGCTTCCGGCCTGGGTCAATGCAGTCATAATGCGGCCAGGCATAGCGCCCACATAGGTCTTGCGGTGGCCGCGGATATCCGCCTCGTCATGGACACCGCCCAAAGAAAGGCGCGCCATTTTCCGGTTCAACGCCCGGGCGATAGAGTAAGCGATGGAGGTTTTACCCACACCGGGAGGGCCTACCAGACAAATGATCTGGGCAGGATTTTCCGGTGCCATCTGCCGTACGGCAATGGTCTCCAAAATGCGTTCTTTCACCTTTTGCAGGCCGAAGTGGTCTTTCTCCAGCACCTTCCGTGCGGCGGCAACATCGATGCGTTCCTTTGTCTTGGTGTTCCAGGGCAGCTCCAGCACCACATCCAGATAATTGCGCAGTACAGACGCCTCGGAAGAACCAAAGGGCTGCTTTTTCAGCCGGGACAGGTCTTTCAGCAGCTTTTCTTCCACATCCGGGTTCAGATTGAGCAGCAGAATCTTCTTTTCCAGCAGAGAAAACTCGTCGTCCTCCACTTCACCCAGCTCATCCCGGATGGCGCGCATCTGCTCCCGCAGATAGTAGTCACGCTGTTGCTGGTCAATGTTGAATTTCGTCTTTTCGTGGATGGAAGATTCCAGCCGGACCATCTCCAACTCCTGACGGAGCAGCCGGATCGCCATCTCCAACCGACGAACGGGATTCATTTGCAGCAAAATTTTCATTTTGTCGGCGAAATCAATGCCGGAGTTTTGGGCAATGGAGTCGGCCACAAAACCGCAGTCGTTGGAGGCCATCATTTTCAGCTGAACCGGCTGTGCCTGATGGTCTGTCAGCTCCACATAGCTGCCGTACAGCGTATTGGCCTCTCTGCGCAGAGCACGGGCATTCAGGTTGTCCATCAGCTCCGTGGTGGGCACGGACGCAACTACGCCGAACAAATAGGGATCAAACTGGGTCAGTTCTTCGATTCTCGCCCGGTACAAACCGGAAACCAGAACACGAATGGTCTCCCCCTGACCCCGCAGGATCTGCTTGACCTTGGCAACGGTGCCCATGTTGTACAGATCTTTCAGCTCTGGGTCGTCTTTGGAAATATCCCGCTGAGGGAGCAAAAACAGTGTCTGATCTTTTTTCATTGCTTCTTCCAAAGCAAGCACGGATTTCACCCGGCCGACTTCAAAATGCACCGTCTGGTCGGGAAAAACCACCAAGCCCCGCAGGGCTAAAACCGGCATCATGCCGCGTTTTACATTCTCATTCATTGGGATCGCTCCTTTCGCAAAGGATAGTGGAAAGAAGGGGGCATCCCTACCCCCTTCCCATAATTATTTTGCGCCTGCGGCGACGCGGGGATTGGCCGCATCCCGTAGGATCACGGGCTCACCACCCAAAACACATTCTTTGGTGATGACAACCTTTTTGATAGTCAGATCCGAGGGGATCTGATACATGATCTTCATCATGATGGATTCCATAATGGCACGCAGGCCTCTTGCGCCGATCTGCCGATCCAACGCTTTCTTCGCCACTTCCTGCAATGCTTCCTTTTCGATCTGCAATTCCACGTTATCCATGGCAAGCAGGGCCTCATACTGCCGTGTCAGAGCATTCTTGGGCTCATCCAGAATGCGCACCAGATCCTCCTGGGACAGGCTTTGCAGACTGGTGATCACCGGCATACGGCCCACCAACTCAGGAATGATGCCGAATTTCAGCAGATCATGGGGCTCGACTTGGGCAAGCAGCTTACCCACATCCCGCTTTTTCTTGCTCTGCACCGGGGAATCAAAACCGATGGCAGACTTGTCGGTACGGGTCTCGATGATCTTGTCCAGACCATCGAACGCGCCGCCGCAGATAAACAGGATGTTGGAGGTATCCAGCTGGATCATCTCCTGCTGGGGATGCTTTCTGCCACCCTGGGGCGGAACATTGGCAACCGTGCCCTCCAGGATTTTCAGCAGTGCCTGCTGCACGCCTTCACCGGAAACATCCCGGGTGATGGAGGTGTTTTCGCTCTTACGCGCGATCTTATCCATCTCGTCGATGTAGATGATGCCCCGTTCTGCCAGATCCACGTCGAAATCCGCCGCCTGGAGCAGACGAACCAGGATGTTCTCCACATCGTCGCCCACATAGCCAGCTTCCGTCAGCGTGGTGGCATCGGCAATGGCAAAGGGAACATCCAAAATCTTGGCCAAAGTCTGGGCAAAGAGGGTCTTGCCGCTTCCCGTCGGGCCGATGAGCAGGATGTTGCTCTTTTGCAGCTCCACATCGGAATCAAAATCGTTATAAATACGCTTGTAGTGGTTGTAAACCGCCACGGACAATGCGATTTTCGCATCCTCCTGCCCCACGATATAGCTGTCCATAAAGGTCTTCATTTCCATGGGGGTGGGCAGTTTTTCGGGCTTGCGCAACTTGCCGCGGTTGTCTACCCGCAGGTCATCTTGCAGCAATTCTCCACAGGCGTGAACGCATTCACTGCAAATATACACGCCGGGGCCGGCAATCAGTCGCTCCACCTGGGTTTCCCGCTTGCCGCAGAAGCTGCAGCGGATGGACTGGTCTTCATTTCTTGCCATGAAAGCGCTACCGCCTTTCTAAAGAATCAATGACGATCCAGAACACGGTCGATCAGGCCGAATTCCAGTGCCTCCTGGGCAGTCATAAAGTTGTCACGCTCGCAGGCAGCAGTCACTTCTTCCACGCTCTTGCCGGTATTCTCCGCCAGAATGCGGTTCATCCGCTCCTTGATGGTCTGCAAACGCTTCATATGGATGGCCATATCCGTGATCTGGCCCTGGGTACCGGCGCTGGGCTGGTGGATCATGATCTCGGAATTGGGCAGAGCCATCCGCTTGCCCTTGGTGCCTGCGCTGAGCAGGAACGCACCCATGGACGCCGCCATGCCCACACAGATGGTGGCAACATCGCACTTGATGTATTGCATGGTGTCGTAAATGGCCATACCTGCGGTCACGCTGCCGCCGGGGCTGTTGATATAAAACTGAATATCCTTGTCCGGATCCTGGGCTTCCAGGTACAGAAGCTGGGCGACCACCAGCGATGCAGTAGTGTCATTGACCTCCTCGGACAGGAAAATGATGCGGTCGTTCAGCAGACGGGAGAAAATATCGTAGCTGCGCTCTCCCCGACTGGTCTGCTCAACAACATAAGGTACTAAACTCATGGCTAACGTCTCCTTTCATGGGTCTGAAACATTCTAACCACGAAACAGGCTGCTTATTCCTTATCAGAAGCCTCTTCCTTGGCAGCTGCCTTTGTGGACTTGGTGCTCTTCTTAGCCTTGGAAGGCTTCTTTGCCTTAGCGTTGTCCACAATGACCTTAACGGCCTTACGGGTCTTCAGGCTGGTCTGGATCTCCTCAACGGGAACCATGGTCTTGACCTTGTCCAGCTCCAGAGAGTACTGAGCCGCAACAGCAGCGTACTCTGCTTCCACATCCTCGTCGGTAACAGTGATGTTCTCAACCTCGATGATCTTTTCCAGGGTAACATTGACCTTGGCCTGCTTCTCAGCAGCGGGACGGAAGGCATTGCGCATGGTGTTCAGGTCGCCGCCCATCATCTTGGCGTACTGCTCCACGGAGTAGCCGCTCATCTGCAGCTGGTAAGCAAAACGCTCCATCTGGGTGTCCAGCTCAGCTTCGATCAGAGCATTGGGCATATCCACGGTGGTGTTCTCGGCAGCCTTGTCCACGGCAGCCTGCTCGAAAGCGCTGTCGATCTGCTTCTGGGCATTTTCCAGAGCCTTAGCGCGGATGTCAGCCTTCAGGGCATCCAGAGTGTCAAACTCGGAAACATCCTTGGCGAACTCGTCGTCCTGCTCGGGCAGGATGGTGGTGGTAACCTTGTTGCACTTAACATGGAACACAACAGCCTTGCCGGCCAGTTCCTTGTGGTAATCCTCGGGGAAAGTGATGTCGATGTCCTTCTCCTCACCGGCGGACATGCCAACCACCTGCTCCTCAAAACCGGGAACGAAGGAGTTGGAGCCCAGCTTCAGGTCGAAATTCTCACCCTTGCCGCCGTCGAAGGGAACGCCGTTGTCGAAGCCCTCGAAGTCGATGTTGGCGGTATCGCCCATCTTTGCAGCGCCGTCCACAGTTTCGGTGGAAGCAACATTCTGAGCCATGCGGTCCAGCTCAGCCTGAACCTGCTCATCGGTAACAGCAGCCTCAGCCTTCTCCACTTCCAGGCCCTTGTACTCGCCCAGAGTGACCTCGGGATAAGTATCGGTGGTCAGCGTCAGGGTCACGATGCCCTCGTCGGAGATGTCCATATCGGTCAAGCTGGGACGGCCGATGGCCTTCAAGTCCTGCTCGACAACTGCCTTCTGATAAACTTCGGGGAATATCTCTTCCAGGCCGTCTTCATAGAAGACATGTGCGCCGTACATCTTCTCGATGAGCACACGGGGTGCCTTGCCCTTACGGAAGCCGGGGATCTGGATGTTCTTGCGAGCTTTCAGGTAAGCCTTCTGTACGCCGGATTCCATCAGTTCCTTGTCGATTTCCACCACGATAGTGGCCTGATTGCCGTTCTTTTCAATGTTCTTAACAGTCATGTTTCCTGTCCTCCAATTATTTGGTGGCATAGTGTCACCATTGTATTTATAATTTCAGCCGTAGTATTTTATCAAAGAAAGCGAGAAATGGCAACCCTTTTCTTGAAAATTTTTCGCTTTTTTCTCATTTTATAAAGAAAAGAACCGGGAATTCCCGGTTCTTTAGGGTATTACGCAATAAGGTTGGAAGTTCAGACGGTCTGCTGACAGTAATCTGAACATCACACCGTCCCACATTCCCTCCTGGGCAAGACCGTGGCTTGCGCCGTGGAGGTGTCCGTAATAGCAGCTGCGGACTTCGTATTTTTCCAGCAGGTCCAATATTTCCTGACATTCGTACCCCTTGTATCTGGGAGGATAATGGAGAAACACCGTCTTGGGCAGCTCCCCTGCCGACTGGAGCGATGCTTCCAGCCGCAGCAGTTCCCGTTTGAAGACCTTTTCGTCGTGCTGACCGCTGCGCTCCTCTTCAAAAAACCATCCCCGGGTGCCGCAAATAGCCATGCCTTCATATTCGAAATGATTATTGTGAAGAATGTGGAAATTCTCAAACCCGTTTTCCTTGCAGAACCTGTCGAATTTCCGCACTGTGCTCCACCAATAGTCATGGTTGCCTTTGAGGATGATCTTCCGCCCGGGGATCTCGTTGATCCAGGCAAAATCCGCTTTCGCGTCCTGCAGATCCAGCGCCCAGCTCAGATCCCCCATCAAGACGGTGGTATCCTCGGGCCGGATCACAGAAAAGCCCTCTTTCAGTTTGTCCATGTACCCCACCCATGCGCCGCCGAAAACATCCATAGGCTTGGGCGCACCAAGGCACAGGTGCAAATCGCCAATGGCATACAGTGCCATTTTTTCACTCTCCTATAATTTCACGAAGACGGTACTCTGACATTTCCATGCAGTCAGCTACCATTTTAACATCCGCCACAGGGCTCTTGTCCGCCAGCAGCAACGCCTGGCGGGTCTCGCCGGTTCTGGCGCGGTAATCCTGCAAACCGCTGTATGCCAGTGCTGTCTGGGGACCCATGACATAGCTTGCCATGCGGTAAACGCTGGGAATGGTGGCGTTGATCCGATCCTGGCTGCACACCGTCGCGTACATTCCCTTGCGCAGGGGCTCCAGCATACCGGTTCTGGTGGCGTAAATGCGTCCTTGCTCCCGGGTTTCACAGAAACGCACATTTTCCTCCACGCCCAGGGTCGCGGCAATCAGCCGTTCCAGATTTTCCGGAACAATGTCATCTACGCGCACCTCGCCCTGATGGATCAAATTCCACACGCAGGGGTTGTCGTGGCTGCAAATGATGTTTCCGATGGGCAGCCCCATATCCCGGGCATACCAAACCGCCATAGGGGCAGAAAAATCATCCGTTGCCAATACAATGTCCATGGGCATCTGCGCCGCAGGCAGATCCGCAAAAATACCAAACAGCATGGCAATACGAATGGCGATCCCGACCCAGGATGTAATCTTATGGTCAGGACTGGCGTCCTCGCAAATTCTGGCAGACAGCCGACCCATAAAACGGGCAAAGTCCTGATCGTAATTACGCCACATTTCCGCCACAAGGACCCGACGCCCCATAGGAACCATTTTTACGGGATTTTTTCCTGCGTACAGTTCCACATCCCAAGCGGTCAGTTGTGTACCAAAAAACAGATTCAGAATATTGGCGACACGCTGGCAAAAGCTCAGCTGCGGCAGCTCCTGTATCTCTTCCCTGGTCAGTTCCGGAAAGCGGAAAGGCAGGTACAGACCGCCATCCGGGCCTCTGTCGGACTGATTGGCCTTGAATGCGGTATAAGTATCATATTTATTACGGGTAGTTACATACAGCATTTTTCAAACACTCCCATCGCGTTGTTCCAGAAAATATCTTGTACGATCTGCTCGCAGATTCCACGCTTCAGCAAAGCCTCGGCCAACTTGGGATAATCCTGCACGCCGGCAAAACCGGCAGGCAGATCATCACAGCCATCCAGATCGCCGCCCAGGGCGATATGCTTTTCGCCCCCAAGCGCCAGCCAATGCTCCACATGGTCACAGACGGTATCCAGGGTTGCATTTTCACCCAGGAATTCCGCATACAGATTCAGTCCTGCCACGCCACCGGTTTGGCAGATCGCCTTGAACATATCATCCGTCAGATTCCGGCTGACATTGCACACGGCCCGGGAATTGGAATGGGTGGCGATCACCGGCGCCTGGGTAATGTCCATGATGTCCCAAAAAGCCTCGTCGCTGATGTGGCTTACATCGATCAACATTCCCAATCTTTGGGCCTCGAACACATATTCTCTGCCTTTGTCCGTCAGACCGCCGCCGGTCTTGTGGCTGCCGCAGAGCACATTTTTTTCGTTCCAGCCCAAGGAGGTGATCCGAAAACCGACTTTATACAGGTCTTCCAAAAGTGCCGGGTCAAAGCCGAAGCCAGCCGCCCCTTCCAGGGTCAGGATGGCGGACATTTTTCCGTTCTTACGGTTTTCCTCGATTTCCTTTGCAGTGTAAGCAAGGGAAATCAGATTCTTGTTCTTCTCCACTTCCCGCAAAACCGATACCATCTCCCGTTCCAGAAGTTGGGTATCCGTGGTTCCACCGGGACGGTTGGTTCTGGGGGTTGTAAAACAGGCAAAGCACTGGGCATAACCGGGCAACGCAGATGCCCGTTCCAGATCGATGTGGTACTCGTTTTTCCGCAACGAGCCTGCCTGCCGCAGATCCTCTCCCAGCAGGGCGCAGGCCGTATCGCAATGTAAATCAAAAACCGGAAAATTCATCGAAAGGCATCCTCCATATGGGTAATTTGGGGTGCTTGCGTGCGCTCACCCTGGGGTGCGTAGATCTCCACCACATCAAAACGGGGCTGCAAATTGGTGGGATTTTGGGACAGGTACATGGACGCGGTAACCCGGATCCTGTCCTGCTTTGCCCGGTTTACATACTCCCGGGCAGCGGCAAAATCCCCGCTTTTGCGTAGTTTGACTTCTACGAAAACCAAAGACTTCTTGTTTTCTACGATCAGATCTATCTCGCCAAAACGGGAGCGGTAGCCTGCGGCCACCAGTTTATACCGCTTTTTTCGCAGATACTCCGCCGCCAGCGCCTCACCCCATGCGCCGCTGAGCTTACTTGTCGCCATAGAATTTCTTCAGGAAGGTCACGCGGTGCAGCGGACAATGTCCATATGTACGCAGAGCCTCATAATGGGCCTTTGTGCCGTAGCCCTTGTGGATCTCAAAACCATACTCCGGGTACTGCTTTGCCATTTCTTCCATATATTCGTCACGGCTGACCTTTGCCAAAACAGATGCGGCGGCAATATTTGCGCTGCGGCTGTCGCCCTTGACCACTGTCATCACGGGAAGACCGAAATCCTTTTCCCGGTTGCCGTCGATCAGGGCAAAATCCGCCTTGCCCTCCAACTGGGCGATGGCACGCTCCATAGCCAAAAAGGTTGCCTGCAGGATGTTGATCTCGTCGATCTCCTGCTCCGTGGCAAAGCCGATACCGTAGGCAATTGCCTGTTCTTTAATAATGGGCATCAGCTCCCGGCGGCGCTTGTCCGTCAGCTTTTTGCTGTCGTCCAGGCCCGGGATCTCCAAATGCTCCGGCAGGATCACCGCCGCGGCATACACAGGGCCGGCCAGCGGACCGCGGCCTGCTTCATCCACACCGCAGATGATACCAACACCCTTTTCTTTCAGGGTATCTTCAATTTCCCACAAATTTTTCTCAGACATCTTGTTCCTCCGCTGGTTCTTCAAAGGTAATGCGGCCCAGCTTGCCGCTGCGATATTCGTCCAAAAGCACCTTGGCCATACGCTCCGTGTCGATCTCACCGCCGGAGATCAGGAATCCGCGTTTGCGGCCTGCCATTTCCAGCAGTTCATAGCCGGGTGTCCCCTGCTCTGCTTCCAATTTGTACCGTTCTTTCAAAGATTCCGGATACCGCTTGTGGAGCACACTGATCAGGTGGCACGCCAGTTCTTCCACATCCAGAATACCATCCTTGACAGCACCGGTATATGCCAGCATCATGCCAACTTCCGGGTCCTCAAATCTGGGCCACAGGATGCCGGGGGTATCCAGCAAAAGCAGACTGTTGTCCACCGTTACCCACTGCTTGCCCCGGGTCACACCGGGCCTATTTTCAGCCTTTGCGCCCTTGCGACCGGAAATCTGATTGATCAGCGTGGATTTGCCCACATTGGGGATTCCCACGATCATGACCCGCAGAGGGCGGTTCATGCCTTTTGCCGCATTACGGGCAATTTTCTCTTTCAGAACAGACCGCACCGCCGGCTGGAAATCGCTGATTCCCTTCCGGCTTTTGCAGTCAGTAGGGATGGCGGCCATTCCCTTGCCCTTGAAATAAGCCACCCAGCGCTTTGTAGCCTCCGGGTCAGCCAGATCCATACGGTTGAGAATGACGATCCGGGGTTTGTCGCCGCAAATGGCATCAATATCCGGATTGCGGCTGGCAAAGGGAATCCGGGCATCCACGATCTCGCACACCGCATCCACCTGCTTCAGATCCGCTTCGATCTGACGGCGGGTCTTGGTCATGTGACCGGGATACCATTGGATGTTCATTTGCTCCTGCATCAGTCCACCACTCCAATTCTGCCAAAATCCTGCTCTTCCTCGCCCTCATTGGTTCCGGGGACAAACAGGAAAACAACCTTTCCCAACACTTCCCGCTTGTCCACAAGGCCGATCTCGGGATGGCGGCTGTCCTTGGAGCCATTCCGATTGTCACCCATGACAAACAGACAGCCCTCGGACACCTGCAAAGGAAACGCAATTCCCTCGCTGGTATTTGTAGGAGTCAGGGTGTAGGGCTCATCCAGGGGCTTCATGGTATCCAGTGAATCGCCTACATACACAACGCCTTCGGTAAAATCAATGGAGACCCACTGGCCCTCTGTGGCGATGACGCGCTTGACGATGGGCGCGCCGTTGTCATAGCTTTGCTTGCTGGCCACGATCACATCGCCCGGCTGGGGATCCTGATAGAAGGTCGTGCTCAAAAGGAGCAGATAGTCCCCATCCAACAAGGTATTATTCATAGATGTACCGGATACGATCACCACCCGGAACAGCAGCAAAAACACCAAAATCAAACCGGACAGCAGATATACAAGGTCGTGCAGGTACATAAGCAGCGTTCCCTGCCAGCCGGTCTTTGTATGGCGGCGGGAAGGTCTTTTCTCTGGTACGGCTTCCTCATCAGGTGTGGCGTTCTCAGCAGGTGTGGCTTCCTCTTCAACTGTGGCACCGTCCTGTGCATTTTCTTCCTGATGCCACCACTGCAAAAGCTCCTCAATATCCTTTTCCGGAACATTTTCCTTCAGTTCTTTTTCATCCAAAATGATCACTTCCAATTCTGTATGGGCAAATGGGCAAAGCTCCCCTTTTACACTTGTCTACCATTATAAACCAAAAGCGTACAAAAAAAAAGAGGGCAAGCCCTCTTTTTTTTCGTTTTTTGTTAGACCTTCTCTTTGATCTTGGCAGCCTTGCCCATACGATCGCGGAGATAGTACAGCTTTGCACGACGAACCTTACCGTGACGGACGGTTTCGATCATTGCAACATTGGGGGAATGCAGGGGGAAGACCTTCTCGCAGCCGACGCCGTAGCTGATACGACGAACGGTGATGGTCTCACCGATTCCACCGTGCTTGCGGGCGATAACGGTGCCTTCAAACACCTGGATACGCTCGCGGGAACCTTCCTTGATACGCACATGCACACGAACGGTGTCACCGACCTGAACTTCGGGCAGTTCTTCCTTCATGTACTGGCTGGCCAGAGCCTTTACCAAATCCATAAACTTGTCCTCCTTAAATATTAGGCGTTCTTACGGCGCATTTTAGCCCGCAGAGGACTCACCTTGATTTCAGACTGAGCCATTATAGCACAGCATTTTCCAAAAATCAAGCATTATTTTCGGAAATCTTTTCTTTTTCTGCCAAATAATTTGCTCTTCCAGACTGGTACAGATTGTTCCCCTGGCTGTCGATAATGACGATGACCGGAAAATCCTCCACTTCCAGGCGGCGGATCGCCTCCGCGCCCAGATCCTCGTAGGCTACGAGCTCCGATTTTTTGATACACTTGCTCAAAAGCGCGCCGCAGCCGCCGATGGCACCGAAATACACCGCGCCATGCTCTTTCATGGCATCCACAACCTCTGCTCCCCGCTTGCCCTTGCCGATCATGCCGGTCAGACCCAGTTTGATGAGAGTTGGACTGTATGCATCCATACGATAAGACGTGGTAGGTCCAGCTGAACCGATGGTTTGCCCGGGCTTGGCCGGGGTCGGGCCAACAAAGTAAATGATGCTGTCCTTTACATCCAGGGGCAGTTCTTTTCCTGCCGCCACCAGCTCGCACAGCCGTTTGTGGGCCGCGTCCCGGGCGGTGTAGATCACACCGGAGATCAGGCAGCTATCCCCTGAGCGCAGCTGTTTTACCTTATCCTGGGTCAGGGGCGTTGTAATCTTTACTGTTGCCATATCACAGCACCTCCGTTTTGTGCCGGGTCACATGGCAGTTGATATTCACCGCCACGGGAAGCCCTGCAATGTGGGTGGGACAGGTTTCAATATTCACTGCCAAAGCGGTGGTTTTGCCGCCAAGGCCCTGTGGGCCGATGCCCAATGCATTGATGCTTTCCAGCAGTTCTTTTTCCAACCCTGCATAAAAAGGCTGTTCGTTCGGTTCGTCCACACTGCGAAGCAGGGCTTTCTTGGCCATATAGGCCGCCTTGTCAAATGTGCCGCCGATACCCACACCAACCACGATGGGCGGACAGGGGTTGGGGCCGGCATCTTCCACAACTTTCAGCACAAAATCCTTGACACCCTGCACTCCATCAGAGGGACGGAGCATTTTGATCTGGCTCATATTCTCGCTTCCGAAGCCCTTGGGCGCCACGGTGATCTCGATTTGGTCTCCGGATACCAATTCCACATACAGCATAGCCGGCGTATTATCCCCGGTATTCACCCGGTCCAGGGGATCCCGCACCACGCTCTTGCGCAGGTAGCCCTCGCCATAGCCGCGGCGCACACCCGCATTGACCGCGTCGGTAATGTCACCGTCCACATGGACATCCTGACCGATTTTCAAGAAAACGCAGGCCATACCGGTATCCTGGCAGACGGGAACATTTTCCCGGTCTGCGATCTGGAAATTATCAATGATTCTTTCCAATATCTCTCTGGCCTGGGGCCAGGTTTCCTGGGCATACATGGCATCCAGTCTGGATTTGATATCCTGGCTCAAATGGCAGTTTGCCTCAATGCAAAGCCTTGCCACCGCTTCGGTTATTTTCTCCGCTCCAATTTGACGCATAGCAATTCTCCTAACAGCATTCTCTAATAAGGATATTGTAGCATCCTTATGGAAAAGTGTCAACAAAGGACAAAGCACGCCTTTCGGCGTGCTTTGGATTATTTTGTAACCTTGCTTTTATTCAGTTTCTTCAAATCGGAAGAAAGGCCCTTGTGGTCAAAGATCATGGACAGGCCGAAGGACAGCGGTGTGACCAGCACATAGACCGGAACGATCATCCAAAACCAGGGCCAGTATTTTGTCTGTCCGGCAAACTCCCCAACCGGAACGGTCTTAAAGAAGTCCGGCGTAAACAGGGCGAGAAAATCACCAATGGCATCATTGGTACCCGGGCCCCAAATGTAGGATGTATTTTTGTAGCCGATGTCGAAGAAATCTTCCTGATTACGCAGAGGGATATAGCCCAGCTCCGACTGGAATATCTGATTGAGGATGATAAACAGCATCAAAAGCAACAGTCCCGTAGGTGCGGTAAGGATCCGCTTGTAGGACAGTTTGTGATGGCCGAACAGCACCATCAGCAGCGGAACCGCCATGACCATCCAATGGTGGTAGTAGAAACGCACAATATCCAACTGTTCACCCAACTGATCCGTTTTGGCAATAGGCTCCTGGGGATAGAACAGGGCGATCAGGCCGCTGAGCACGCCGATGTAGAACATATAATCCTTGATCTTGTCATTTTTTGACCAGAAGAAGAACGGGAACAGGGCAATATTCGCGCCGCAGATGTTGACAAACCAGCTGTCACGGAGCATACGGGCCTCGTCCACGGAATAAGGCGGGATATACACCTTCAGAAAGTGCAGGAGCAGACCGAAAATCAGCAGACCGAACAATACCCCTTTCTGCACTTTGACGCTTGCATTACGCAAGCCAAAATACAGACCCACAATTCCGCCGGCTGCAAGGATCAGCCAGAAGAAATACCAACCGTTGAACATCGCAATAAACATACACATACCAACTTTCTTGTCGATCTTTGGTATGCTTACTGTAAAATTTTAGAAAGGAAATGTCAAGGCACTTAAAGAAATCTTAAATTCTAAAAAAGGACATCCCGGAGGATGTCCTTTTTATCAGGCAAGCTGCATGGAAGATGTAATCGTTATTTGTACCGCTTCGTCCTCGTACCTGGCTGTAATTACAGCCGTACTTTCCATTCCTGTGAATATTTTATCCGTAAAGAATACGGTGATCGTCTGCGTACCAGACTCCAGTGTAATGCCTGTCCCGGCCACAGAGGCCTGATACAGAGAAAGATCCAACCGCTCAACCGTGAGCACAAACACACCGGTTTCCGGTTTTTGGATATCTGTTACGCTGATGCCGCTGTATCTGGCATAATCGATCAGGCTGTCGATAAATGCCTTTGCCTCCGCTTCGGGCTGCGTAACGGTTTGGGACTGGTCTCCGGAGATTACCGTCTGCTCGCCGTTTTGATAGGTCATGGTCAGACTTTGGTCATCCACCTGGGCATCAATGGCATAATAATACCCGCCGTTTTTTCTGCCGTAGGAGACCTGATCATGCTCCTCGTACCGGACGTTTTCCTTCTTCATGTCATAGGCGGTGGTGATATCCAGGGTAAATGCACCTTCGGAAGCATCCTGTTTCTCTTTCAAAACCTGGGATACATAATTCAAAACACGCACATCTGCCACCTCTGCGTACTCAGACAGTGACAGCATTGCCGGATCGACCCGTGTGGTATCAAACCCGGAATATCGGGCAACAACGGTAAGCCGGGGCCGGGATTCGCTCTCGGCAAACACAAGAGAAATATCCACCTTCTGGATGTAGAAATCAGCATCTGCGGTTACCTTAACATGCATATCGGTAATCGACACACCCAGCTCCGTATCGGAGATCATCATGCTTCCCAGAACTTCATCGATGGTCTTTTTGGCGTATCCGGAAAATTGAAGTGTCCAGGTGCCGTCCTCCTCTTTGGAGAACTTGCTGGCGGTACAGGCAGCGAAATCGATTTCATCCACAAACAAGCCGCTTTTTGACCGCCGGAAATCCTCCCAGGCCATGGGCGAACAGAACTTCTGATCGTAGTAACCGTCATTTGTGGCTGTGTACATTTTGCCGTCATAGTATGCTTCGACCGTGCTGACTTCCTGCATCTGAGAAAGCTCCTCGCACTTGGCAGTTGTTCGGTTGTCTGCATAATAGGATTCCGGTGTCACCAGCACGCTTCCGGAGCTGTTCATACGCACCTCATAGCCCATGGTGTAATACACCATATCCATGATGATGTCCGTCTTCATGGAGCGCACGCCGTCCATATTTTTCTCGATTTTCTCCCAAAGGGCGATGGCGCTCTCAGGCTCATATTCCACCGGTTTCTCTTTTTTACAGCCGGTCAGAGCAACGGAAAACAGCAGCAAAACAGCAAGCGTGCCGCAAAGAAATGTCCTGCGTATAGTGATCCCTCCTTCATATTTTTTAGTAATTATACCATTTTTGTCGTTTTCTGTCAACAAAGGGTGGATTTGCATCCAAAAAAGCGTAAAAGACTCGTAAAGAGTGTAAATCTGGCATAGGAAAATATTGCACTGCGTTTGTATTTTTGTGTAAGAAAGTTAATTTTTGTACAAAAATTAATACCGGAATTCATTGACAAATACTAGCAATTGGGGTATACTCCACTTTGTAGAAAACACTTTAATTTTTATCAAAAACGAGACTTAAGGAGGACTCTTAATGAAAGCAGCTATTGTCGGTTGCGGTGCCATTGCCCACAACCACGCAAAAAGCATTCTGTCACTGGGCCATGAATTGGTTGCCCTGGCAGACATTGATTCCCAGCGTTTAGCCACATTTTCTGAAACCTACGGTGGTAATACATACCCCTCTCTGGAAGCCATGCTGGAGGGCGAGCAATTTGATGTCCTGCACATCTGCACGCCCCACAACCTGCATGTGCCCATGGCATTGCAGGCTCTTGATAAGGGCGTAAATGTATTCATGGAAAAA
The DNA here is from genome assembly GCA_015067845.1 of Oscillospiraceae bacterium. Lineage (GTDB taxonomy): Bacteria > Bacillota > Clostridia > Oscillospirales > Oscillospiraceae > Faecousia. The sequence goes on along the minus strand of SVLT01000005.1, from coordinate 70,491 downwards.
CCCCCGGTTATCAACGAAGGGCAGCTTGATCAGCTGTGGGAGGCCTACAACGCCCACAAGGCAAAGTTGGGCTTCTGCTTCCAGAACCGCTATAATCCCCCGGCCATCAAGGCTCTGGAGATTCTCCGTTCCGGCGCCGCCGGGAAAATCGCGGCTGCCCGAAGCTACGTTACATGGGATCGTGGTGCCAAATATTACAACGACGGCTGGCACGGCACTTTGGAACAGGAAGGCGGCGGCGTTCTCATCAACCAGTCCATCCATTCCCTTGACCTTGTGCATATGCTGATCAATCAGACTCCCGTCAGCGTGGACGCTGTTATGGCCAACCACCGGCTGAAAACGGAGATTGAAGTGGAAGATACCATGTCTGCCCTGATCACCTATCCCGATCTGCGTTTTTCTTTCTACGCAACCAACGCGTATGCCGCAAATCCTGCACCCTTGATGGAGATCATGTGTGAGAACCTGACCTTGCGTATTGAGGGCAGTACTCTCATGACACGCCAGGGAAAAGGCCCCTGGGAGCAAATTCCGGTAGAAGAGAAGGTTTCCGTGGGAAAAAGCTACTGGGGTCCGGGACATACTTCCTGCATCGGTGACTATTATTCCAGTATTCTGGAAAACCGCCCCTTCGCTCTGGAACTGCCCAATGTTGACTCCTCCGTTCGCCTGATGCTGAAGATCTATAAATCTGCCAGAGAGAACCGTACTGTAGCCTGGGAAGACTAAACCAAATTCACATAAAGGGAATATTCGGGCGTGTTGCAAAATTTTGCAGCACGCCCATTTTTCATTCACTTTTTCGAAACTGTCTGACCAGGCGGCACAATTCCGGTGTCAGGTGCGCCAGAACGATTAGATTGGGGATCGCCATCAAGCCATTGACGATCTCAGCGAGCAGCCAGACCGTACCGGTTTTCAACACCGCTCCCAATATGACCGCCCCACCCTGGATGAACACAAACTTTTTCCACACGCCGTCACCGAACAGGAACTGAGCGCACCGGGCGCCGTACAGACCCCAGCCTAACACCGTAGCGATGGCAAAGCAGCATAGTGCCGCGGCAATCAGGATGCTCACCCAGCCGCCGTATACCTCTGTGAATGCCTGGGTGGTCAAAGCAACCCCGGTGTCCTGTCCATAAGGGATCGGCGTTCCGCTGACCAAAATCACCAAAGCTGTCATGGTGCAGATCACAATAGTGTCCAAAAACACCTCCATGATGCCCATCAGTCCCTGATCCACGGGATGCTTGACCTGGGCGGCGGCGTGGGCGATCCCGGCAGTGCCCATCCCTGCTTCGTTGGTAAACACGCCCCGGGAGACCCCGGTACGCAGTCCCACAAAGAAGGAACCGATCACACCGCCGGTAACCGCCCTTGGTGAAAACGCGCCGGTTACGATGGATGCCAGGGCCTCAGGGATCGCCTGCGCCCGGGCGATCAGTACGCCCAAACCAAGGAGCAAATAGCATACCGACGCAAATGGCACCAGCATTTCCGCCATGGTGCCGATCTTCTTCAAGCCACCCAGAAGGATCCCGCAAATGAGGATCGCAAGGACTGCGCCCATAAGCAGATTGCCCCATAAGCTTTCTGTGCCACCAAATGCGGTTATAGCTTGGTTTACACCTCCGATGACCGTATTGATCTGGGTTGCATTGCCCACACCGAAGGCCGCCACAACGCCGAAAAAGCAGTACACCCCGGCAAGCCATTGCCACCGTCTGCCCATGGCATTGCGGATCATATACATGGGACCGCCAACCCACTCCCCTGCCTCATTTTTCTTCCGAAAACGGACGGACAGGGTGGCCTCGGCAAATTTCGTCACCATGCCCAAAATCGCGCTGATCCACATCCAGAAGATCGCTCCCGGGCCGCCGATTGCAATAGCACCTGCCACCCCGGCCAGATTTCCTGTTCCAACTGTGGCCGCCAGAGCGGTACACAGAGCCTGAAAGGGCGACACTCCATCATCGTTTTGCTCCTTTTTTCGAAAGGTTCTTAGAAAAGAGCTGAGCGCTTTTGGGAATACGCGCAGTTGGATGCATCCGGTGCGGATACTCAGATACAGTCCCACGCCTAAAATACCCAGCAAGGCCGGCACGCCCCACACCACACTGTTGACCGTCTCCAAAATGTTCTCCATCTTGCCCTCCTATATGAAAAAGCAGTTTCCCTTTCAGGAAACTGCTTTCGTATTATTCCCATGTTGCCCAGATTTCCGGGCAATAGCCAACCGTGGCCTGTTTTCCGTTGCGGACAATGGGTGTCTTCATCAGCTCCGGATTATCATACACCTTGTCCTCTTTGGCGATCTTATCATCCATATACTTCATCAGAGTGATATCCGGGTGCTTGCTTTCCCAGTCAATGAGGTTGTCGATTCCACCCACGGCGCGCAGAACGCTGTCAAATTCCTTCCCGGAAAGTCCAAAACGAATGAGATCCACAGACTGGAATTTTACCCTGCGTTCCTTGAAGTAACGCTCCGCCTTTTTCGTATCAAAGCATTTACTTTTTCCAAATATCTGAATGTTCAATAGGTTACCTCCATCAGGCACAGTCCCTGGGCAGGGACCAGATAGCCTGCTTCTTCCCGTTTTGCGCCGAACAATGCCGGAATACTGTCCGCCTTGCGTTCACCACGACCCACTTCCAGCAAGGTGCCCACCATAATACGCACCATGTTGTAGAGAAATCCGTTGCCCGTAAAGGTCAGCACCAGCTCTTCCCCATCCCGGGTGATTTGGATGCTGTCAATGCGGCGGATTGTGGATTTTTTCATATTTCTGTTGGCACAGAATGCGGAAAAATCATGCTCGCCCAAAAGACGCTGCGCGGCAGACTGCATTTGCGCCACGTCCAATTTTTCCGGCATGACATACACGAACCGCCGCTGAAAAACGCAAGGCTTCTCCGAATTCCAAATGCGATAGCGGTAGGTTTTGCTCTTGCAGTTCAGCCGGGCGTGAAAACGCTCGCTTGTCTCCTCACAGGAGTCTATGCCGATATCCTCCGGTAAATACCGACGCAGGCCGGACAAAATCTCGCCGCAGGGCATTTTGCTTTCGCAATGAAAATTTGCCACCTGCGCCTCGGCATGGGTACCGGCATCGGTACGGCCGCTTCCGGAAATCTCGATAGGCTCGTCCAGCAAACGGGAAAGTATCTGCTCCAGCTTGCCCTGGATGGTATTTTCCGTCCCAGGCAGTCGCTGCCAGCCCTTGTACCGGGTGCCGTCGTAACAAATAATCAGTCGAATATTGCGGCTCATTTTACAACTTCGTATCCTGCATCGGTGATGGCCTTTGTCAGGGCCTCACGGTCTGCGCTGCCGGTAACAGTGACGGTTTTTGCCTGCAGATCCACAACGGCATCCTGTGTGCCGGGAACGGCTTTGCACACCTTCTCCACCATAGCCTTACAATGGGTACACATCATACCCTCTACCTTCAAAACAGTTTCCATCTTTATTTCCTCCTTTTTGATTTCCTGCGACGTGCGGAAACGGCGCAGTCGCAAAGCGTTGGTGACAACAAATACAGAGCTCATGCTCATAGCTGCGGCGCCGATCATGGGGCTGAGCTGAATTCCGAAAGGAATGAACAGCGCACCTGCCGCCACCGGAATACCAAGGCAATTGTAGAAAAACGCCCAGAAAAGATTTTGCCGAATATTGCGGATGGTGGCCTTACTCAGCCGGATAGCGTTGGTCACGCCGGACAGAGATCCGGACATCAGCACCACATCCGCGGACTCCATGGCAATATCCGTGCCTGCACCGATGGCCATACCCACATGAGCAGTCGCCAATGCCGGGGCATCATTGATGCCGTCGCCCACCATCAGCACTTTGCGGCCCTCATCTTGCAAGTTTTTGACGGCATTTGCCTTGTCCGCCGGTAAAACATCGGAGATGATCTCAGCAATTCCTGCGCTCTTTCCGATGGCTGCCGCAGTTTTTTCATTATCGCCGGTGAGCATTACTACATGGAGCTTCTGCTTCTTCATACCCTCCACAGCAGCGACGGAATCCGGTTTCAGCACATCCGCCGCCGCGATAGCACCCAGATATTTGCCATCTGCGGTGGCAAAATAGAGGGGTGTCTTGCCCTGGGATGCCAATTGGGGATATTCCGGAACATCTATGCCCTGCTCCTGCATCAGTCGGCGATTGCCGCCAAGATAGCGGATACCGTCCACGGTGCCGGCAATTCCCCGACCGGGCAAGGTTTCAAAATTTTCAACCGAGTGCAATGCGCCGCTGGATTTTTCGCAAATAGCCTTGGCAAAGGGATGCTCCGAAAGCGCTTCCAGGGATGCCGCCAGAGCCAGCAGTTCATCCGCCCCCATCTGTCCCGGCAAAATGTCGGTCACCTGGGGCTTGCCTGTGGTAAGTGTTCCGGTCTTGTCCAGCACCACCGTATCCACACTGTGTAATTGCTCCAAAGCCGCGCCGTTTTTGAACAGAACGCCCATGGTTGCGCCCTTGCCCGTGCCAACCATAATGGCCACCGGCGTAGCCAGTCCCAAAGCGCAGGGGCAGGAGATCACCAATACCGAAATGGCGCAGGTAAGGGAAAACTCCAAGCCATAATCGGCGATCATCCAAATGATAAAAGTCGCCAGGGCGATGCCCATGACCACCGGCACAAACACACCGGCGATCTTGTCCGCAAGACGGGCAATGGGGGCTTTGGAGCCGCCGGCTTCCTCCACCATGTGGATCACCTGCTGCAAGGTGGTATCCTTTCCCACCTTCTCCGCTCGGAATTTCAGATATCCTTCCGACAAAATGGTTGCTGCCGCCACATGGCTTCCGGCTTCCACATCCACCGGGATGCTTTCCCCGGTCAGTGCGCTTTGATCCACCGCGCCCCGACCTTCCAAAACCACGCCGTCCACGGGAATCCGACTGCCGGAACGGACGATGACCACATCCCCCACCCGGACTTCCTCGGCAGGAACGGTCACTTCTTCTCCGTCGCGGAGGACCGTTGCGGTTTCCGGGCGCAGATCCATCAAAGCACGAATGGCATCACCGGTCTTGCCCTTTGCCCGGGATTCCAGGAATTTTCCCAAAGAAATCAGGGTCAATATCATAGCAGACGACTCAAAATACAGATTTTCGCTGTAAAACTGCACAGTCTGCCAATCGCCGTGACCCATGGCATAGGCCATGCGAAACAGGGCGAACAGACCGTAGATCAATGCCGCACCAGACCCAACGGCAATCAAAGTATCCATATTGGGACTGCGGTGACATAATGCCTTTATCCCCCGGGTAAAATAACCCATATTCAAGACGATCACCGGCAGAGTCAGGCACAGTTGCAGGAGCGCCGCCACCAGAGCATTTTCCGTTCCGTGATACCATCCGGGCGCAGGCAGACCCACCATGTGACCCATGGTAAAATACATCAGAACCAGCAAAAAAGCTCCGGAAGCGATGAGAGAAATCAGCTTGCCCTTTGTATCGTTATTATTGGGCGCAGGGGCTTTTTCTCCTGCCAGGCGGGCACCGTAGCCGGCAGCCGTGACCGCTTTGACGATCGCGGCCTGCGCACCATCCACAGCTTCCACCGTCATGGTGCCGCCCATAAGATTTACTTGTGCATCAGCAACACCGCTGACTGCCCTGGTCACCTTCTCCACCCGGGCGGAACAGGCCGCACAGGTCATCCCGGTGACCTCAAATTTCATTTTCATAACCTACTACTCCATTCCAGTAAATGGCAAGCCCACTTGACGAATTTGCGTTTCTATGCTACTATTCTATCAAATATTTTGAATTTTTCAACTGTTTACATATCCCACCAGAAAGGAAAAAGACTATGAAAATCAAAATTTTGGCTGACAGCACCTGCGACCTTACCCCTGCGCAGCTGGCTGAGCATAACATTGACATTGCCCGGCTGACCGTTGTAAAGGGCGAGGAGCAGTTTGTGGACGGCCTCACCATTACTCCTGCTGACATTTTTGCCCACGTTGCCGGCGGCGGCAATCTGTGCAGCACCGCGGCATTCAGCATCGGCCAGTATGAGGAGCTTTTTGCCAAATATGCCAATGACTACGACGGCATTATTCACATCAATATCGGCTCTGGCTTCTCCGCCTGCCATCAGAACGCCACCATCGCCGCCGCGGATTTCCCCAATGTGCGGCTCATCGACTCCAAGAACCTCTCCACGGGCCAGGGTCACGTGGTATTGGAGGCCTGCCGCCTTGCCGAAACCTGTGATAGTCTGGACGAGATCGTGGAAAAGCTCAACGCTTTCGTGCCCCGTGTCCGGGCCAGCTTCCTGCTGGATCGGCTGGATTATATGGTCAAGGGCGGCCGCTGTTCCTCTGCCGCTGCGCTGGGCGCAAATCTGCTGAATCTGAAGCCCTGCATTGAAGTCAAGGACGGCAAAATGGGCGTAGCCAAGAAATACCGCGGCCCCTATGCCAAGTGCCTGGCTAACTATGTGAAGGACCAGCTTTCCGGCCGGGACGACATTGACCGGGGTGAGCTGTTCCTCACCTACACCAAGGTGGACGATAAGTGCCTGACCGCCGTCAAGGATGCCATCGCAGAATGCGAGTCCTTCGAAACAGTTTACGAAACCACTGCCGGCTGTACTGTTTCCTGCCACTGTGGCCCCGGTACCCTGGGTGTTCTGTATGTTGTAAAATAAAATTTATCCCGCTGAATCACTCAGCGGGATAAATTCGGTTTCCGGAGGAAACACATGGAATATTCAAAGCTTTTAGATTTGGCGACAGACCTTGGCTACCATCTGGCCATGAGCGGTGCGGAAACATTCCGGGTGGAAGAAAGCATCTCCCGAATTTTCGCCGCTTATGAGATAGACGCCGAGGTATTTGTCATTCCAAACTGTATGCATGTCAGCATTGAGCCGGTGATCGGTCAGCCCCTGACCCGTATGCGCCGTATTGGCGCCCACGGCAATGATATTGATGCGGTGGAACGCTATTCTGATCTCAGCCGCCGCATTTGCCGGGAACGGCCCACCTCGGAGATCGCCATGCAATGGCTGGCTGAAACGAAAAAACAGGAACGGCAGTATTCCTTTCCCGTATATCTGCTGGGCAACGCCCTGGGTGCTCTGGGCTTTACCATTCTATTCGGTGGCGGTCTTGTGGACGCGTTGCTGTCCGGTGTCTGCGGCATTCTCGTTGGCCTGATTACCTATTGGATGGACAAGCTGGGCGCAAACCAATTTTTCCGTACCATAGCTGCGGCTTTTCCCATGGCATTGCTGGCTTACACCTTCAATGCTTTCTTCCCGTCCGTACGCTCGGACTGCGTCATCATCGGCGCGTTGATGATCCTGGTGCCCGGTCTTCTGTTCACCAACGCCATGCGGGACATTATCTTCGGCGATACCAATTCGGGCAGCAACCGGATCGTGCAGGTGCTGCTGATCGCGGTTGCCATTGCCTTGGGCGCGGCAGTTGCGTGGAATGCCGTAGCTTTTGTTTGGCACTCCCCCATCAGCCCGGCTCCTATATCCCACATTTTGCTTATGGAGTGTCTCGGCTGCGCCATTGGCTGTCTGGGTTTTGTCATCGTTTTCAATATTCACGGGCCCGGTGCCTTACTGTGCATCCTGGGTGGCATCCTGACCTGGGCCGTATACGACATTAGTCTGCAACTGGGTATCGGTGAGATCGGAGCCTACTTCTACGGCGCCGTTTTTGCCTCTGCATATTCCGAGGTCTTTGCCCGGATCCGCAAATGCCCTGCGATCGGTTATTTGGTAATTGCCGTCTTTCCACTGATCCCCGGCTCCGGTGTGTACTACACCATGCAATATGCTGTGCAGGGGCAGATGGATCTGTTTGCCAGCAAGGGTATGCACACCGCCGCAATCGCCGGCGCGATGGCTGTGGGAATTCTGCTGATCTCCACGGTTTTCCGCCTTTGGAGCACACGGCAGGTCCATAAGAAATGACGTAAAAATGCACCTCCTCGGAGGTGCATTTTACTTATTGTCTTCCTCGTCCATCTCTTTCAGCAGCTTCTTGTCCTGCTTGGAACTGAGGTCCAGTTTTGCATACATATCCGGGCGGCGTTCTCTTGTCCGCCGCAGGGACTGCTTGCGCCGCCACTGGCGCACTTTTTCATGGTTTCCGGAAGTCAGAATTTCCGGAATTTCCCGGCCATGCCACACCGCCGGGCGGGTGTACTGGGGGTATTCCAGCAGGCCGTTGAAGTGGCTCTCATCCTCAAAACATTCCGGATCTGCCAGCACACCGGGCACCATGCGGCACACCGCATCCGTCACCGCCATAGCAGCAATTTCGCCGCCGGTGAGGACAAAATCGCCGAGAGAGATCTCCTCGTCCACACATTCGTCGATGAACCGCTGATCAATGCCCTCATAATGGCCACAGACCAGGATGATATTGTCCAGCTTGCTCAGCCGGATGGCATCCTCCTGCTTGAAGGTATGGCCGCAGGGGGACAGATACACCGTATGCACCGGGCCACCGGCCTCGTCGCACACAGCTTCCCAACAGCGGTACAAGGGATCCGCGGTCATCACCGCGCCCCGGCCTCCGCCGTACGGGTAATCGTCCACCTGATTCTGCTTGTTGGCGGTGTAATCCCGGATCTGGTGGGTCTCGATGCGGATAAATCCACGCTCCTGAGCCCGACCCAAAATGCTTTCGGACAGCACATCTCCCAGAGTCTCCGGGAACAGGGTCAAAATATCAATTCTCATCGCTGCGCATACCCTCAATCAGCTTGACCTGCATCTTGTTGTTCTCCATGTCGGTGGAGAGGATAAATTCCTTTACTGCCGGGAGCATATACTTGCCGTTATCCACCACATACACACTATTTCCGGGATAATCCAGCACTTCGGTGATCTTACCGATGCAGTTTCCGTCGGCGTACACTTCCACGCCAACCAATTCCGCGGCAAAGATCACTTCGTCGTCAATATCTTCCCGGTAGAGCTCGATGATCTTTCCCCGGAGCTTTTGGGCATCTTCCATGGTGTCAATACCTTGCAGTTTCACCAGATTGCAGGTTTTCTGCACCCGGCATTGCTCAATTACATATTCCTTGCCGTCCATACGGCAGCGGTCAAACTCGCAGAGCATATCCGGACAATCCAGCCAGGGCAGCACCTTCACTTCCCCACGGACACCGTGGGTGGTGACGATCTCGCCGGCTTCCACAAATTGCAGTTTCATTGTCTTCCTCCAAAGAACGAGAAATGCGTGACTATACCGCCACGCATAACCCGTTAATCCATAATTTCGACGGTGACCTTTTCGCCGGTGCGAAGGGCAACAGTCTTGATGATGGTACGGATCTCCTTGGCGATCCGACCCTGGCGGCCGATCACTTTGCCCATGTCGCCTTCGGCAACACGCAGCTCCAGCACCTTACCGTCCTCGTTTTCCACTTCGGTAACGGTAACGGCTTCGGGATCATCCACCAGATTCTTTGCCATATACAGCAAAAGTTCTTTCATTGGTCTAACTCCTTCGGGGGCAATTACAGAACGCCGGCCTTTTTCAGCAGACCACGAACAGTGTCGGTGGGCTGAGCGCCGTTCTTGATCCAAGCCTGAGCCTTTTCAGCATCGATGGTGATGTTGTTGGACTCGACCAGGGGGTTGTAGGTACCGATCTCCTCGATGCAGCGGCCATCGCGGGGGCTGCGGGAGTCAGCAACAACGATCCGGTAGAAAGGAGCCTTCTTTGCGCCCATTCTTCTCAGTCTGATTTTAACCATGGGTTTCACCTCCATAAAAATTTAAAAGTTTATATATCGCAAAGCAAATTGCTTTCAACGAACTGCTCAAATGTCCACCCAAAAGCCTTCTCCTTGAGGAGAAGGTGTCGCCGCCGCAAGGCGGTGACGGATGTGGTGGTGTCGCCTTTGGCGACAATTTAGAATCTACGGCTGCTTTGCAGCCTACACCTCATCAGACAAAAATCAAAGATTTTTGCCAGCTTCCCCTCAAGGGGAAGCCTTTTTAGAAGCCGGGGAAGCCACCGAAGCCGCCAAGACCCTTCATGCGCTTCATCTTCTTGCCTGCGCCGGGGCCGGAGAACTGCTTGATGAGTTTTTGCATCTGCTCAAAGGATTTGAGCATCCGGTTTACATCCTCCACCTTCACACCGGCACCGGCGGCGATCCGCTTTTTCCGGGATGCGGCAATGATGTTGGGATTTTCCCGTTCCTTGGGGGTCATGGACAGGATGATGGCCTCGGTTCTGACCATAGCCTTATCGTCCACTTTTACACCTTTTAGGTTCGTACCGCCGGGCATCTGAGCCAGGATATCTTCCATAGAACCCATGCCTTTCAGCTGCACCAGTTGGTCGTAATAATCCTGCAAGGTGAATTTGTTGGAACGCAGCCGTTCTTCCAGTTGGGCGGCCTTCTTAGCATCAAATGCCTTTTCAGCCTTTTCGATCAGGGAAAGCACATCGCCCATGCCCAGGATCCGGTTCGCCATACGATCCGGATGGAAGGGCTCGATGTCTTCCAGCTTTTCGCCCATACCGGCGAACTTGATGGGCTTGCCGGTAACCGCGCGAACGGATAAGGCCGCACCGCCTCTGGCGTCGCCATCCAGCTTGGAAAGCATCACGGAATCGATATCCAGCCACTCGTTGAAGCTCTGCGCCGCATTCACGGCATCCTGACCGGTCATGGCATCCACAACCAGCATGATCTCATCCGGTTTGACGGCGGCTTTGATATTTTTCAGCTCTTCCATGAGGGGCTCGTCCACATGGAGACGGCCGGCGGTGTCCAAAAACACCATGTCGTGACCGTGCTGACGGGCGTAAAGCACCGCTTCCTTGGCGGTGGTCACCGGGTTCTGCGTGCCTTTTTCAAACACCGGAATACCCAGCTTTTCGCCGCAGACCTTCAACTGGGTGATGGCGGCAGGCCGGTAAATGTCGCAGGCTACCAGCAAGGGATTTTTGCCCTGCTGTTTCATCCGTCCGGCCAATTTCGAGCCGTTGGTGGTCTTACCTGCGCCTTGCAGACCCACAAGCATCACAACGGTCGGGCCGTTGGGGTTGATGGTGATATGTTTCAGGTCGCTGCCCATGAGCTTTGTCAGCTCTTCGTTGACGATCTTGACAATCATCTGAGCAGGAGTAAGGGATTCCAGTACATCCGCACCGACACAGCGCTCAGTAACGGATTTTGTGAAATCCTTGACCACCTTGTAGCTGACGTCCGCTTCCAGAAGTGCCATGCGGATCTCACGCATAGCCTCCTTGACATCAGCCTCTTTCAGGCGGCCTTTACCCCGCAACTTTTTAAAGGTTGCAGAGATCTTTTCGGTTAAGCCTTCAAATGCCATAGTTTACTCCTCGAAAGCATTGGCCTGGGTCAAAATTTCCCCGGCCACTTGGGAAACCCGGGGATCCGGGTGAGAAATCAAAGTTTCAGCCTTTTGGGCAATGGATTGCATTGCTTTCCGCAAAGCCCTGTCCCGGCTGACACAACCGGTCTTTTCTTCCATGTTTTTCAGCAGAGCCTCTGCTCGGCTGAGGTTATCGTACACCGCCTGGCGGCTGATGGAAAGTTCCTGGGCGATCTCCCCAAGGGAAAGATCCTGATTGTAGTGCATATCCAGGCACAGACGCTGACGGTCAGTCAGCAGGTCGCCATAGTAGTCAAAAAGCAGTATCATTTCAACCGATTCCATGTCGCGACCTCCCTGTGACAAGGCATTTTCCTTGACACCTGAGGTAGTATACCACGCATTATACCACTTGTCAAGTATTTTTCCTTGTCACTTTAAAAAACTTTGTACCATCGCCGCAGCTCTTCTGTCTTCACAAAGCCCAGCCGTTCATAGAGCCGAATTGCCCGGGTATTGGTGGATGCCACATCCAGTTCTATGCTCTGCTCCGGCTGTAAGGACATCAAGGTGTGCATAATCCATTCCCCTGCTCCCGGCACAGCGGATGCGATCAGCTTCAGTTCGCCGCTTACCAGCCAGCCGCCACCCAAAAGCTCCCCGTTTTTGTGGACAAAATAGGCTCCGCCGGTCTCCAATATCTCCTGCTCGCCCTGCTTTTCCAAAGTTCCGGCATTGTCCACATCTTTCAGCCGTTCATTCATAAATTGTCGCCATTGGGAGATCGTTTCCGCGGTCACCGGCCACAGATTTTCCACCTTGCTTTCGTCCACTTGGGCGACACCGCGCATTTTGAGGATGCCGGTATGAACTGGGTACTTTTCAAGACATTCATGCCCTTTTGCGTAGATCTTTTCTGCACCGCAAGCTCTGCAAAAGCCGATGCATTCCTGCAATAGATCCTCCGGCTGTGCGGTTGCCTGCATGGTGATATAGGCTTCCTGACGGTACGGAATTTCCCGCAATACCAGGCTGGCTACACCATATTCCGTTGTAAACAGGGGAATGTCCTTCAAAATACTCACCTCTTGCCATATCATAGCACATCTTCTCCAAAAGTTCAATAAATTGCAAGTTTTGTTACATTTTTTGACTTGATTTTTCACAGAAATACGATATAATAGCCACATTGTGTCACAGAAAGGAGGTTCTGTTCATGAAGAAGATCATCTGCAAAAAGGAATATGATACCGAAACCGCTACCCTGATCAAGAAGCATACGGTCAGCTACTACGGCGATCCTGCCGGCTATGAAGAAACGCTCTATCAGACTCCCGAAGGTCTGTATTTTGTGTATGTGTGTGGTGGCGAAGCTTCCCCCTACCCCTGTGAGGATATCACCCGTCTGGCAAAAACCAAGGTCAACGAGTGGATCGAAACTCACTAAGGTATCTACATACCATTTTCCCTCCCCCTTGGGGGAGGTTTTTTCTTGACAAATATGGTATGATAAACATATAAAAAGCGAAACAAGGTGGATACTTTATGCGAAAGCTATCCTTGATTTTAATACTGGCACTTCTTACCGGATTATTGGGTTGCTCCGCCCCCCCTCCCCAGATCCTTGCAACCACCAAGCCGGTTTGCGATCTCACCAACCGTATATGCGCAGGCACAGACCTTTCCGTGAGCCTGTTGATAAATGAAAGCGTGTCCTGTCTGCACGACTATTCCCTCAGTGTGGAGCAAGTACGCAATACCGAAGGAGCGTATGTGATCGTCACCTCCGGTGCCGGACTGGAAGAATTTATGGAATATCTGTTTACGGGGCGAGATCGGGTGATCGACAGCTCCGCGGGTATTCCCATGCTGGAATGTACCGACGAACACCACGATCACGACCATCACCATGAGCAGGATTCCCACATCTGGCTTGCCCCGGAAAACGCCAAACAGATGGCGCGAAATATCTGCGCCGGGCTGTGCGAGATCTATCCGGAGCACACCGAGCGCTTTCAGGCGAATCTAGCCCAACTGGAAACGGAATTGGATGCATTGCAGGCCTACGGAGAGGAAACACTTTCTTTCCTCTCCTGCCGGGAATTGGTGACCTTTCACGACGGCTTCGGTTATTTCGCCCAGGCCTTTGATTTGACCATTGCCGCGGCGGTGGAAGAAGAATCCGGCAGCGAAGCTTCCGCAAAGGAACTGATCCACTTGATCGAACTGATGCAGGAACGAACCATTCCGGCGGTGTTTACCGAGGTAAACGGAAGCGCGTCCGCAGCCACCATTATTTCCTCTGAAATTGGTGTTTCCATCCATACTCTGGACATGGGAATGACCGGTGACTATTTTGAGATCATGCGCAAAAACATCGACACAGTAAAGGAGGCGTTGGGATGAGACCAACTGTGCACGGCGGAAAATGCGGCGATTCCTGCTGCCTTCGTGTTCAGGATCTGTCCGTAAAAATTGGGGGCAGCCAAATTCTGCATGATGTGAATATGCACGTCCATTGCGGCCAGCTTATCGCTTTGATCGGCCCCAACGGTGCAGGAAAAAGCACTTTTTTGAAGGCTATTTTGGGTCAGCAGGAATATGATGGTGTGATCGCTTTCTCCATGCCCGGCAGTCGTGGCCGGAGCATGAAGATCGGCTATGTTCCCCAAAGTCCCACCTTTGACCCCAGCGATCCCGTCAGTGTGGCGGATCTGTTTGTGTGCTGTATGAGCCGCAAGCCTGCCTTTCTCGGCATCGGCAAGTCTATGCGCCAGCGGATCTTGGACTGCCTTGACCGGGTCCATGGCTGTGATTTGATCGACAAGCGGGTGGGCACCCTCTCCGGCGGTGAGCTGCAGCGAGTGCTGCTGGCTCTGGCCCTGGAGCCCATCCCCAATATTCTGATCCTGGACGAACCTCTGTCCGGTGTGGATGTGGAAGGTCAAACAGAACTGATGGACATGCTGGACGAGATCCGCAAGACCTATGACCTGTCCATTTTGATGACCACCCACGATTTTGCCACACTTCCCCGTTATGCAGATCAGGTGGCGCTGATCAATCATCGAATCGTGCGTATGGATGCGCCCACAGAGCTTCTGAATTCCCCGGAATTCAAGGAGATCTTTCACATGACGGGAGGGGTGCGCTCATGAGTATCTGGTATTGGCTTTGCGAGCTTCTTCCCATAGAAATGCTCCGCTGGGACTTTATGAAAAACGCCCTTCTGGCGATTTTGCTCATGGCACCCCTGTTCGGTCTTATGTCCACCATGATCGTCACGGGACGGATGAGCTTCTTCTCCGATGCTTTGGGGCACTCCGCGTTTACCGGCATCGCCATCGGCAGTATTTTCGGCATTGCGTTCCCCATTTGGGGTGCTGTGGCGTTCAGCGTGGTGTTTGCCCTGTTGTTTTCCTATGTACGAAGCCGTAGCAATCAGGCGGCGGATACCCTCATCGGCGTATTCTCCAGCACCGCTGTGGCTTTGGGCATTTTTATCGCCACCTTGGGCGGCGGCAGCTTCACCAAGTACAACAAGTATCTCATTGGTGACATTCTCTCCATCACCCCGGCAGAGATCGGCGCATTGGCCGCTACCCTTGTTTGCGTTGCCGCATTTTGGGTGCTGTGTTCCAATCGGCTGACCCTTACATCCGTTCATCCTCAGCTTGCCTCATCCCGGGGTATCCCGGTGCATTTTTCCCAGGGCGTTTTCACCACAGCCATTGCTGTGGTGGTTACGCTCACCATTTCCAGCGTGGGTCTTTTGATCCTCAATTCCCTGCTGGTACTTCCTGCGGCTTCCGCACGGAATATCTCCCGGAATTTGAAGCAGTATCACCTGTTTTCCGTACTTTTCGCCCTTGTTTCCGGCATTGGCGGACTGATCTGCTCTTATTATCTGGAAGTTTCCGCCGGTGCGGCCATCAGTCTGATGTTGGCAATGTGCTTTGCGGTCAGCTTCTGCTTCCGGAAAGTGAGGGCGTAATATGGATGTGACCATCAAACCCATCGCCCGGATGCAGAGCGATTTTTCTACAAAATTCGGTATTCCCCGGCAGAGTGGCCTTGTGCAGGAGCTGCGCTCCACCATCGTCTTTGAGCCGGAATACCGCAACGACGATGCCCTGCGTGGCATTGAGGATTTTTCCCATCTGTGGATCATTTGGCAGTTTTCCGAGGCCGTCCGTGACGGTTGGTCACCCACTGTCCGTCCGCCCCGGCTGGGAGGCAACACCCGCATGGGCGTGTTTGCCACCCGTTCCCCTTTCCGCCCCAACAATTTGGGGCTGTCCTGCGTGAAGCTGCTGGGCGTAGAGCATACCGCCGAACACGGTACGGTACTTCATGTGGGCGGTGCTGATCTCATGGACGGAACGCCCATATTCGACATAAAGCCCTACATCCCCTACTCCGACTCCCATCCGGATGCTCTGGGCGGTTTTACAGATACCGCCGGGGACTTTTTGTTGGAGGTGAACTTCCCGGACGAGCTGCTGAAAAAACTGCCACAGGACAAGCGTGATGCCGCCATAGGCGTGCTGTCCCACGACCCCCGGCCCAGTTATCAGCGAAAGCCCGGCCGTGTCTACGGATTGACCTTTGCCGGGTTTGATATTCGGTTTGCGGTGGAGGGGGATATTCTTACTGTAATTGAGGTATTGTAGGGCCTACATCCGCCCGTGGGACGATGTGGACATCGTCCCCTACATCAACATCGTAGGGCGGGGGCATGCCCCCGCCGATCAGGTCACAAAAACAAACACGTGTAGTATTTTTTGACCATCGCTACCTGAGTATAGTACTATACAAATACCACAACGACAGTGCGTCGGCGGGGGCATGCCCCCGCCCTACAATGGCGTGTCAAAATGTGACCTCGCTTTGCTCGCCCCCTTTCCCCCCGAGGGAAGGCTTTTATGCTCCTAATTCCTGCAAATCCAAATCCACATAAGGATACATCCGTTCCCATTTACCATCCACCTTTTTATAACTTGCCCGGTGGGAACTGAGCAGACGGACGATGTTATACACATCGATCCAAATCTCCGAATTGCACTCCTTTTGACTTTCATCAAACACCAGCTCCATACCGAAATGCAGATGCACCGTCTCGATGTTATTCACATTCTCCTTGTCCGAATAGCCGGTGCGGCCCATGAAGCCAATGAGCTGTCCGGCCTGCACCAGATCGCCCTCATTAAGACCATCTGCAAAGGGATGGTCTTTTTGCAGGTGGGCATAGTAGTAATAGCGTTTGTTGTCAAAGGAACGGATACCGATCCGCCATCCGCCGTAGCGGTTCCAGCCCATGGCTTCCACCACGCCGCCCTCAACTGCAACAATGGGCGTCCCCAAACCACCCATCAGGTCATTGCCCAGATGCTTGCGGTGAAATCCGAAAGACCGGCTCACCCCAAAATCGTCGCAATGACTGTATCCGTACCCTGCCGCTACGGGTGAAAAGGCTTTTAGGCCATAATGGGCTTCCATTTGACCATCTTTTTCGATGGCATAGCTGCCTACCAGTCCGCCCAGGGCGGCAGTATAGGCCTCATGGTAGTAGTTGTATGCTTTTTTCATGCCGTCGGACAGATCCGTGGGATCAAAGCCTTTTTTCCAGCTTTCTGTGGCCTTTTTCACCGATGTCAGAGGGCATTTCCCTCCGGTATTTGCCGCTGCCAACGCAAGAATTTCGATCCATCCCAAATGCTGTTCCTGGTCAAAGGTTGCAACATCCTGATCCAATGCGTATTTCAGCGATGCGTAGGGCACGCCGAAATCCACCCATTTGATGGGCTCCGCCCTCACCGGCAAGACCATGGACACAATCAATAAAACACACAGAAAAAACCGCCGTTTCATTCCCTCACCTCTTGGGTAGGATATGAAACGGCGTGTAAACTATACGAATTTTCGACAAATTATCGCAGATCCCGGACAATTTCCTTGGCTATGCGGTAAATATCTTCCATTGTATTCAACGAAGAAATCTGATTTTTATAAAAGCTGCTGTGGGCAACGCCCCGGAGATACCACGCAAAGTGTTTTCTGGCTTCCAGACAGGCGATATGCTCTCCGTGATCCTGCTCCGATAGCTGGAATTGGCGCACCGCAAGGGCAATGCGATCTTTCAGAATGGGTCTTTGATAGTCCATGTTACCATCCATCGCCGCCCGGACTTCTGCAAAGATCCAGGGGTCGCCAAATGTGGCCCGTCCGATCATAATGCCGTCCGCGCCGGTGCGTTTCAGACATTTTATCGCCGTTTCGCCGCTGACGATATCGCCATTGGCGATCACCGGGATACTGAGCTGCTGCTTCACCTTTGTGATCATATCCCAATCCGCCACGCCGGAATAGAGCATACTCCGGGTACGCCCGTGGACGGTGACCATAGCTGCGCCGTTGTCCTCCATCCGTTTTGTGAAATCCAGCACATTGATGGAGCCTTTATCCCAACCCAAGCGGCACTTCACCGTCACCGGCACGTCCACCGCCTTGACCACAGCGGAAAGGATCTCTCCGGCAAGCTCCGGCGTGCGCATCAGGCCGCATCCGTCCCCGGAATTGGCAATTTTTGGCATAGGGCAGCCCATGTTGATGTCCAGAAAATCACAACCGGAGATCTCCAGCGCCAGCCGCGCGCCCTCAGCCATCACATCCGGATCGTTACCAAAGATCTGCGCGCCGCAGAGACTTCCATCATTCTTTTTGAGCAGTGCGGCGCTTTTTTTGTCCTTGTACACCAGCGCCCGTGAGGACACCATTTCCGTCACGGTAATATTTGCCCCCAATTCGGCGCAGACCGTGCGAAACGCCAGATCTGTCACACCGGCCATAGGACCCAATGCCACCGGATTATTCACTTCCAGATTGCCGATGCGCAATACCCACGCCCCCTCTCATGTTGGGAGCATTATAACACAATCCGACTATTTTCGCAAGTCAAAGAAAGCTGGTGAGTATCCACGCAATGGCTGTTACACCTGCGCCCATACAAGCCCACACCGGGCCGGACAGTATTTTGGGGATCTCCCGTTGATTTATGGCCTTTTTCGCCTCTTTCAGCAGGATTTCGTCGGTGATCCCCTCACCCACTGCATCCGCTTTCAGAATAAAAATTGCCTGTTCGAACAGTTTGGGATCCGGGGATTGAACCACGATCACCTGCTTCGTAATGCCTTTTACCATACTTTACCGCCTCCTGTTTCCATTCTTTCCCGGAGGAAGTTTTTTCATACCAAGTACATTTGCCAAATTGCAAAAACTGTGCTATAATGGGGCAAATTTGCAGGAGTATGAACCATGAAGAAAACCATTTTATTTGATCTGGATGGCACATTGACCGATTCCGGTGAGGGCATCATCAACTGCGCCATTTATGCCTTGGAGCATTTTGGCCTTCCTATCCCACCCCGTGAAGAACTGCGGGTATTCGTTGGCCCGCCGTTGACAGACACATTTGTGAAATTCGGTGTCAGGCCGGAGGATGCGGTGGAAGCAGTAAAGGTATATCGGGAGCGTTATCTGCCCATCGGCTTGTATGAAAACAAGCCCTATCCCGGTATTCGGGAATTGCTGGAGACTTTGTATAACGAGGGCCACATTCTGTGCATCGCAACCTCCAAGCCGGAGAGTATGGCAAACACGATTTTGGAGCATTTCGGTATTGCCAAATACTTTTCCTTTATCTGCGGTGCCACATTTGACCACTCCCGGGACACCAAGGAGCAAGTCATCGCATACTTGCTGAGCCAATGCAAATCGGAATGTCCCTGGGTCATGGTTGGCGATACAGCCTTTGATGTCATCGGTGCAAATGCGCACAATATCCCCACCATCGGCGTGGCATGGGGCTACGGCTTGGTGGACGAAATGCAACAGGCCGGAGCTGCGGCCATTGTGTACAATACCGATGAACTCCTGGAGCAATTAAGTAAATGGTAGGGGCGGATGTCTACATCCGCCCGGAAATACTCTTACGGGTCGATGTAGGCATCGACCCCTACATAGATAAAAAACGCCCGGAAATCCGGGCGTTTTTTCTGTTAAATCTTTTTGGCATTTGCCAGCAGGTACTTTTCTGCTTCGGGGCTCCACAGATTGTTGTTTGCCTTGCAGATCTTGTCCAGCTCTGCGAACAGAGGATCGGTCTTTCCGGCCTCCTCGAAATCTGCAATAGCGGTCAAGGGCAGATCAATGTGATTGTAGATCAGCTTCTTGCCACCGGGGATCTTGGGCAGGTTCAAAGTGGTCTCAATAGCCGCATTCAGGCCGCCGATATGGGTAACCAGCGCAGAAGGATTCAGCTTGCCGGCATTCATCATCTCGATGGCTTCCTGCATATCGTTGGTGTTGCCGCCGGAGGTGCCCACCACATGGGTGTACAGATAGTGGACGTTGTACCAGTTGAAGGGTGCCTTGAACTGGGAATCGGTGGGGCCTGCAAAGAAGTTCAGACAACCGTCGAAGCCCAGAATGTCGTCAGCCTGCTCGATGACGGGCTTGACGGGTGCGAAACAGACAACATCGTCATAGCCGGTGCCGCCGGACAGCTCCCGGAGGTATGCAGTTGCATTTTCCATGCGGGTGTTCACATAGTGCAGCTCGATGCCGTACTTGGCGGCTTCTTCCACAGTATAAATGGAAGCGGCACGCTCCAAACGGGCCTCATCAATATCGGTGATGACCAGCAGGCTGGGACGGCGGTCGCAATGGATGGCGTAGTCAATGGCGGCCAGACCCATGGGGCCGACGGAGGCCAGGAGAGCCATCTTGCCACCTTCCTTGATGCCCATTTCGTGGACATAGGAACCGGCCTTGGTGTGGTACATGGCGTGGAAAGTGCCGATGACACAGCTCAAAGGCTCAGCCAGAGAACCGTAGTAGTAGGTATCGGAATTGTAGGGCAGCAGGCAGTTTTCCAGCAGGGTCTCAATGGGCACATTGCCGTACTGGGCATTACCGCCGCAGTAGTTGTAGGAATAGCCGGGAGCCTCCTGAGAACCGTTGTGATAGTGAGCAGGCTGGATAACAAACTTGTCACCCACCTTGTACTTGTGCTTCCAATTTTCGCCCACTTCTACGATGTCACCACAGAACTCATGGCCCACCACAGTGGGATTCTCATGGCAGTTGCTGGGAACACGCTTGTGGTCGCCGCCTTCGATGGCGGCCTTGTAGCTGGACATACACAGGCTGTCGGAGATCACGCGGATGCGGACACCGTCAGGGCCGATCTCGGGCAGATCGACTTCATCCAGACGCAGGTCATTTTTACCGTAAATACGAACGGCTTTTGTTTTCATAAGTTATCCTCCAAATTAAGCAATGGCGATTCCGGCCTTGTCCAGAATGGTGGGAACATTCTTCTCTGCGCCGATGGCCATGATATGCACACCATCGCACAGCTTTTCGTCCTTGATCTTTGCGATCATCTCGGCGGCCATCTCGATGCCCAACTGCATGGGCAGACCCTTGATGCCCTTTTCCTTGCCCTCTGCGGCAGCAGCGGCCAAGCGGTCGATCATGTCCTGAGGCACATCGATACCGGGAACATTGTCGTTCATGTACTTTGCCATACCGGCGGATTTCAGGGGGATGATACCTGCCATGATGTGGGTCTTGATACCCATCATGTCCACCTGCTCCAGGAAACGCTTGAAGGTGTCCAGATCGAAAATGCCCTGGGTCTGGACATACATGGCACCGGCTTCCACCTTCTGGCGCAGCTTGTTCAGCTGCAGGAACAGCGGCTCGTAAACGGGAGTAACGGATGCGCCCTTGTAGAACTTGGGAGCGCCGCCGGCCAGCTCATTGCCGCCGCAGTCACAGCCGGATTCTTCCATCTGGCTGAGCATCTTCAAAATGCCCACGGAGTCCAGATCGTAAACGGGCTTGCTGTCCTTGCAGTCGCCGACCACAGGATGATCACCAGTCAGAGCCAGCATGGTGTCGATGCCGAAGCTGGCAGCAGCCAGAGCATCACCCATGATAGCCATACGGTTACGGTCACGACCGGTCATCTGCAAAATGGGCTCTACGCCGGCCTGTTTCAGCTTGATGCACAGGCCCAGGCCGGTGGCTTTCAAGCTTGCGGACTGCATATCGGTCACGTTAACACCGTGGACTTTGCCTTTCAGCAGCTCAGCGGCTTCCATTTGCTCGGTAAAATCATAACCCTTGGGGGGTGCCATTTCGGCAGTTACGCCGAATTTGCCGGATTCCAGCGCGTCTTTCAGTAAGCTCATTATTTCTTCCCCCTCAAACTAATGGTTCTGGGATAGGCAAAATCGCCGTAGCCCTTGTCCTTACGGGTCTGGGTCAGCTTTTCCAGCTGGCCGGTGGCCTCCAAGCGCTTGTAGATCTTGATCCAAGCGCAGTCATTTTCGGGATTGACTTCGCACTTGCCGTTCTTCTGACCGCCGCAGGGGCCATTGACCAGGCTTTTGGCGCACTGGGTAATGGGGCAAATGGCACCGGTCTGACCCAGCACACACTCGCCGCAGAAGCGGCAGGCTTCTTCCCAAACACCGAACTTGACGGCTTCGCCAAGGTACATGGTGTTGTTGGAGGGATAAACGGGCTTATTGTTGGCGTTTTTCGCAACACACTGCACACCGTCACCGCAGGACATACAGATCACGCAGTCCGGCTCAGCGGCGTTGATGGCCTTCATCTTGGTCTTAACGCCCAGGTTCATGCAGCAGTAGTCCGCAACGGTGGTGGCAACCACTTTCTTACCGGCCTGCTCCAGCACTGCG
Source organism: Oscillospiraceae bacterium (assembly GCA_015067845.1). Lineage (GTDB taxonomy): Bacteria > Bacillota > Clostridia > Oscillospirales > Oscillospiraceae > Faecousia. Next base: position 48,356 of record SVLT01000005.1, on the reverse strand, counting down.
GTCAGTTCCGCAATCTGGGGCTCGCCGCCGGTCTGACAGGCTGTGGCGCAGCTGCCGCAGCCCACAATGCCAACGGTCTTTGCGTCAGCAACCATCGCCATAATTTCATCAATTGGCTTCTTTTGGGTAATAATCATGGGAAAATCTCTCCTTTCAGAGATCAAAATTGCAATGTTTCGCCCAATTCGGGCACATAAAGATACATTTTCAGATATTCCATTCCCTCTGCAACACTCTGCCAGATCCGATCCGGGTCATTTTCCGGCAGGGGCATATGCAGCAGAACGATTTTGCAAGGGTGCAACGCTTCCACCATTTTAAGCGATGCGGAAGTGCTGACATAAGGGTACGGCACCATCAAAACATCCGGCTTGGGGAAATCCGCCAGCTTTTTCAGTTCTGTGGGAGAAGCATCTCCCAAGAACCAAACGCTTTGGCTTCCCTGGATGACAAAGCTCTGATGGGCTGTTGTCAGTCCCCAGTGACCCATATGCCGGGTGGGTACGGGGGTGACAGTCACCTGTCCCACCGAAACTTTTTGTCTTACCACTTCCCTGCCCGTCGCCCGAGCATAGGCAAGGGCGTAGGCTTCATCAAAATGATCCTCGTGGGCATGGGTGAAAGCAACAGCATCCGGCCACCGCCTTGACAGCTTTTCTTTTTCCGACTGGGGCGTGGCCAGGTAGGGTTTGACCTCCCGGCACACGCCGTCCAGCAAGATTTCCACATCATCCAGCGTCAGCAGAACCCCTGCATTGGCAGTCCGCCTGATTTCCATAAGATATCAGACGCCCAGCTTTGCGCGACGGATGGTTTCTGCCTCGTCGCAGGTGGTGACATTCTCGTAACCGGGCAGCGGAACCAGCTTTTCGTTGATGGTATCCAAGATCCAGCTTGCCTGGGGGAAGAAGAATTCGTCGAACTCGAAGGGAGGTGTGATCCAGTTCCGAGCGCCGACCACAACGGGAGGTGCATCCAGATCATCGAAGCACAGCTCGGTGATGGTCTTAGCCACGTCGTTCAGGAAGGAACCGCGGGCGCAGGCATCGGAAACCAGCAGGACCTTACCGGTCTTGCGGACGGACTCCACGATCTTGGTGTAATCCAGAGGAGACAGAGAGTGAATGTTGATGATATCCGCTTCCATGCCGTACTTTTCGCTCAGGGTCTTGGCGGCATCCATAGCCCGGTACAGAACTGCGCCGATGGTCAAAATGGTGATGTCCTTACCGTCACGAACCTTGTTGGTATCGCCGATCTCGATCTCGTAGCGCTCTTCGGGAACACCGCCCTCATGGAACTGCTCGCCAACGTCGTAAATTCTCTGAGATTCAAAGAATACAACGGGGTCAGTGCCGCGCAGTGCGGTCTCCATCAGGCCCTTGGCTTCCCAGGGAGTTGCGGGGAAACAGACTTTCAGGCCGGGAATATGAGCGCACAGGGCAGTCCAGTCCTGAGAGTGCTGTGCGCCGTACTTGGAGCCCACGGAAACACGGAGAACCAGAGGCATCTTCAGAATACCGGCGGACATAGCCTGCCACTTGGACATCTGGTTGAAGATCTCGTCACCGGCGCAGCCGATGAAGTCAGCGTACATCAGTTCCACCAATGCGCGGCCTCCGGACAGAGCGTAACCGACAGCGGTACCAACGATGGCACCCTCAGCCAGAGGAGAGTTGAACAGACGGCTGTGAGGCAGAGCGTCCATCATGCCGCGGTAAACAGCAAATGCGCCACCCCAGTCACGGCAGTCTTCGCCGTAGGCGATCATAGTGGGATCCTCGTAGAAACGATCCCAGATAACCTCGGACAGACCGTCACGGAGGTTATACAGCTTCATCTTGGAAACGGGCTTGCCATCCTTATCGATGGGGCTGCGCTCCTTGGCCTTGATCTTCTTGTAGCCCTCGGCCTCTTCCTTGGGAACGGTGAACTCAGGCTCACGGTCATCCAGCTTGTCGATCTTCTGGTTGGAGAACATGATACGCTCCACAACAGCAGGATCTTTCTTGAAGTCGCAGTAGGGGCTGAACACGGGGTCGGCAGCGGCCTTGCAGATCATGGTCATCCGGTCGGAGGTCTCCTTCAGGATGGCATCCACGTCTTCCTGGGTCATCACGCCGGCTTCGATCAGCTTGGCAGGATAGGTCAGGATGGGGTCAACTTCCTTCCAGGCATCGATCTCTTCCTTGGTGCGGTAAGCGTTCTGGTCGGAGACGGAGTGACCGGAGAAGCGGTAGGTCAAAGTTTCCAGCATGACGGGGCCCTGGCCGTTGCGCAGCAGCTCCAGCTTCCGTTCCATGGCATCGATCACTGCCAGGGGGTTGAAGCCGTCAACAGTCTCAGCATGGAACTGGGTGGGGCTGACACCGGAAGCGATCCGGCTCATGCAGCCCTGTCCCATGGTCTCGCCACGGGTCTGGTCGCCCATGCCGTAGGAGTTGTTGAAGATGTTGTACAGAATGGGCATGCCGTCATTGTGGCTCTCCCACAGGGTCTTATACTGGTCCATTGCGGAGAAGTTCAGAGCTTCCCACACGGGGCCACGGGCCATGGAAGCATCGCCGATGTTGCAGACGCAGATACCCTTCTTGTTGTTGACCTTTTTGTACAGAGCTGCACCGGTGGAAATGGTGCCGGAGCCGCCAACGATGGCGTTGTTGGGGTAAATACCAAAGGGCAGGAAGAATGCGTGCATGGAGCCGCCCATGCCCATATGGAAGCCGCTTTCGCGGGCAAAGATTTCTGCCAGCGTGCCGTACAGGATAAAGCGGATGGCCAGTTCCTTTACGTCCTTGGTCTCGCCCAATTTCTGAGTAGCGCGCAGGCACTTGCCGTCCAGGAAGTTCTCCATGACGTTCATCAGCTGCTCGTCGCTCATTTTGTTGATAGTAGACAGAGCCTTAGCCAGAATCTCGGAGTGGCTGCGGTGGCTGCCGAAAGCGAAGTCGTTCTCATCCAGGAGGTAAGCCTGACCCACACAAGCGGATTCCTGACCGGTGGACAGGTGGGCAGGGCCGGGATAGGTGTGATCAATGCCGTTGTAGGAACCCTGGGTCTTAATGAGGTTCAGCATGGTCTCGAACTCACGCAGGACAGTCATATCCCGGAAGATTCGGATCAGATCCTCCTTGGTGAACTTGCCGGAGTCCAGCTCTTCCTTAACGGTCTTGTTATACTGGTTTACGGGAATATCATTGAAGGTGACCTTGCCGGGTGCTCTGACCACGGAAGGATCCACAAATAAACTCTTAGGCATTTTTATATCCTCCTTAAATTACTTGGCAAGCAGTGTGGTGAAGTTCTCCAGATTCTGGCACAGCTCCTTCTGGAAGCGTGCGGCAGGAGTGCCGTCCACTGCGCGGTGATCGTAGGTCAGGCTCAGGCCCATGGCAGGATAGATCTCGATGGAGCCGTCAGCTGCCTTGCGGACACGGTCGATGGTGCCGCAGACACCCAGAATACCGGTCTGGGGAGGATTGATCACGGGAGTGAGGCTCTCCACGCCCATGGAGCCCAGGTTGGAAACGGTGAAGCTGCCGCCGGACAGCTTGTCGGGGCTGATCGCGCCGTCGCGGCACTCCCCTGCCAACTCCTTAACAGCCTTGGATATCTCCAGCAGGCTGAGCTGGTCAGCATTGCGGATGGTGGGAACCATCAGACCACGGGGAGTATCCACAGCGACACCCAGATTGACATGCTTGAACAGACGGATGGAGTTGTCGTCCAGCATGTTGGCGTTCAGGTCGGGGTGATTCAGCAGCGTACGGGAAACGGCATACAGAATGATATCGCCCAGTGTGATGCCGGCATAGTCGCCACCGGCAGCCTTCAGGGCCTTGCGGTAGTTGAGGATTGCAGTTGCATCGAAGGAAACAGTATGGGTCAGCTGTGCCATGGTGGACAGGCTGGCAGTCATGGACTTGGAGATCGCACGGCGGATACCGCTGAACTTCACATCCTCGTACTCGTTTTCAACGACGGGAGCCGCAACAGCAGCAGCCTTGGCAGGAATGCCCTGCTCAATGAGCTTCTGCACATCACGCTCGATGATGCGGCCGTTGGGGCCGGTACCGGTGGCCAGAGTGGCATCCACGCCGGCAGCCTTGGCCAACTTGGCGGCTCTGGGAGATACGGGTGCGCCGTCCTTGGCAGCAACCGCAGGAGCAGCGGTCTCAGCAACAGGTGCGGCGACCTCAGCGGCAGCCTCAACAACAGCAGGAGCTGCGCCAGGCTTCAGACAATCGGTGGGCTCGCCCTTGGGACCGACTGCGCAGACGTTTTCCATGCAGGGCACTTCGTCACCCTCTTCAAAGAAGATGGCCAGCAGTTCACCCTCAGCGGTGGACTCGCACTCGAAGGAAGCCTTGTCGGTTTCGTATGTAAACAGAATATCGCCGATCTTGACTTCATCGCCGATCTGCTTCAGCCATTCGCCGATGATGCAGCTTTCCACGGTGATACCGGCCTTGGGCATGATCACGGCCTGAGCCTTGGTGTTGCAGGGGGCTGCGGCAGCAGGTGCAGCGGTCGCGGCGGGAGCTGCGGCAGGAGCAGCAGGAGCGTCAGCGGCGCTGCCACCACGGAGTGCGGAGCAATCCTCGCCCTTGGTGCCAACGGCGCAGACGTTGACCAGACAGGGTACCTCGTCGCCCTCTTCAAAGAAAATTTCCAACAGTTCACCCTCAGCGGTGGACTCACATTCGAAAGATGCCTTATCCGTTTCATAGGTAAAAAGCACGTCACCAAGCTTGACCTGGTCGCCGACCTTCTTCACCCATTCACCGATAATGCAGCTTTCCACGGTAATGCCCGCCTTGGGCATGATTACTGCGTTTGCCATTTGATAAATTCCTCCTTGCGGTTATGTTATATCATGTTATTTATAACATTTTATAACATTTTCGTCAATAGGAAAATTGCCTATTTCCTATAAAAAGATGGGCAACGGAGCATTTTTTCTCCGTTGCCCATACTATTTACAAAATAATAACTCCGTGTGTTTCTGCATCGCGGACAATTGCTTCCGGTACAGCGTCATCCGAAATCAGATAATCCACATCCTGCATCCGCCCAAAGGTATAGGGCATCAGCCGACTGAATTTCCCCTTGTCGCACATGATGACCTTCCGCCGGGCTTTACGCAGAACCATGGCCTTCACTGCCATGTCCCCTTCCGTACCACAGGTAAAGCCTGCTTCCGCGCTGCAGCCGGAAACGCCGATAAACGCCAGATCGATATTGATCTTTTCCAGCATTTCCAGGGTGTTCTGACCGGCCAAAGCCATGGTTTTCCGGTTCAAATTGCCGCAGCAAAGGGTGATATTGGGGTTTTGCAGCTTGCAAAGCTCCAAAGCGATGTTCGGCCCTGTAGTGAAGATATTCAGGTCAATGTCCGGCAAAGCCCGTGCCAGCATCAGGTTGGTTGTACTGGCATCGAAGAAGATCGAGCTGCCCGGCTGGATCAGGGAAAGGGCCTTCTGCGCCATGGCCACCTTGCCCGCATTATTCTCCTGCAAGCGCACCTCAAAGCCGGGGTCGCCGGTATGGCGGACTGCCCGGGCGCCGCCACGGATCTTTACAATGACGCCGCTTTGCACCAGAGCATCCAAATCACGGTGTATCGTCATCAAGGACACATCGGGATATAGCTTTTGCAGTTCTTTGATCGTCACGATTTGTCGGGATTCGATAAAATCGCTGATCTTTTTTTGACGGATACTGTTCATAGTTGACCTCAAAATGTTATATTTGTGCTTTTGGCGAGGCAATTATAACACCGTTATAACATTTTGTCAACACCCTGTTTTATAACATTTTACCGGCACAGCAAGCAGACTAATTCCTGATTGTCCAATCCCGTAATATAGTCCTCTGCTCTGCAATTTTCCAGCGCACAGGACAAGGACGGAGCAACCAAGGGCAAGCCGATCAGCTTCTCTGCCAATTCTTCCGGAGGTAAGGTGCTGAAATAATCGCCCCGGAACTCCAATGCGGCGATGAGATCATTTTTCAGGGTAATATGGGCTTCTACGGTACCGCAGCCCTCAATGCGCTTTTTTCGAACCAACGCACCGGGTTGGCAAAATCCGTAATTCCACTCCCGGGTAGCATAACGGCCATCGCGGATCTTTTCAATCTCCGCAATATCCTCTGCTGTCAGTTCATAACGCTCAAAGCCGTTGGTCATCAAAGAACAGGCCAAAGCATTTCGGAATTCTTCAATGGTCATATCCTCACGCAGGCAAGGACGCACATTGGTCACACGACTGCGCACGGATTTCACGCCCTTGGCCTGCGCTTTTGCAGGATCCGGGCGCAACGCCTGTCCCAAAACGGACATATCAGAATCAAAGAGGATCGTTCCGTGGTGCATCACTCTCCCCTGCCGCACATACTGGGCGTTGCCGGAGACCTTCCTGCCGTCGATGAGAATGTCGTTTCGGCCATCCACCGTCGCATTGGCGCCCAAAGCGCAAAGGGTGTCCGCAATAGGCTGGCAGAATTTCCGCAGATCCACCTTTTGTCCCGGCCGGGCATCCGCAATGAAAGTAAAATTCAGATTGCCCAGATCGTGATAGACTGCGCCGCCGCCGGACAGCCGGCGCACGACCTTGATATTCTTTTCTTGAACGAATTCCTCGTTGATCTCCGCCACAGTATTCTGATGACGACCGACGATGATGGCATTATCGTTGCGCCAAGTCAGAAAATACTCCCGATCCCGGCTCATTCTTTCAAAAACATACTCTTCCAGCGCAAGGTTAAAGGCCGGGTCAGTGGTGGCTACCTCAATGTAGACCGTTTTGTTCATGCAATCACCCCTTTGGGTTGAGTATACCACATTTTCCGTATTACAAAAATTCGCTTTCCAATATGGGGTGGCTTTCGTTTTCCTCCGAGGGCGCATAGCCAAATTGCTTGTGATATGCCCGGTAAAAGGACGAATACTCCGAAAAGCCGAATTGGGAATAGACCTCTGTCGGCCCCTCCCCTGCCCGGATGGCCAGCTGCGCTGCCATTAGCCGTTTTCCGAGAATATACCGCCAGGGGCTTACCTGCAAATACCGGGTAAACAGCTGATGCAAATGGCTCTTCGATACGAACAGTTCCTGGCACATCATATCCAGGCTGAACTCCCGGTGGAGATTTTTGTCTACATATTCAATGGCTGCCGCCACAGTGGGATTGACCGTATGATGACCGGTAGGCTTTACTTTTCCTTTTTGGATAAAGATCACCAGCTCATAAATGATCTGCTCCACCAAATCCATCAGCACGGTTTTTAATGCCTCACCCTCAAAATATCGGCAGTAATGCTCCATTTTCGCAAACAGAGCCAGCACGGTGGTGTCCTCTTCAAAAACAAACACATCCAGATCTTTTGGGATCTGATTCAGCACATCGGCATTTACCGCTTTGGGGTCAAACAGGACATTAAAACGATCATAGCCCCAGCGTTCATCCACCCGAATGCTATGCAATTTGCCGGGAGGGGTGAAAATCAAACTGTTGGGTTTCAGCTGGTATCTTTTTTCTTCCGCACGATAGGTAACTTCACAGTTATTCAGCAAAATCATTTCAAATGCGTTATGGGTTTGCGGTGAAGTGCCTTTGAACTCACCCGGTTTGAGTCTGGTATGAGCATACTTAAAAGAGCTATCCATGAATTGGGAACACAACATAAAACCACCCCTTTTCGCTGTTATAGCACAAAAGTGTATTATTTGCAATCTTTTTTTAACAATTGGCTATTTACATAGCAAAAAAAATGTTTTATAGTTGAAGGCGTAAAAAACATTAACACACGAAAGTGAGGATATCATTATGCGCATTGCTTTTGCAGGTTTCCGTCACAGTCACATTGTTTCTCTGTACGAAACCGCACAGACAAGATCTGATGTTACCGTTGTAGGCTGCTGGGAAGAGGACGAGGCTACCCGGAACGCAACTGTTCAGTCTCTGAACGCCAACTTCTGCTACGCAGATTACGCCGCACTGCTGGCTGATCCTGCTGTGGAAGTGGTCGCCATCGGTGACTACTATGCCAAGCGCGGCCAGCTGGTCATCGAAGCCCTGAAAAACGGCAAGCATGTCATCTGCGACAAGCCCGTTTGCACCGATCTTTCCGAGCTGGACGAGATCGAGCGCCTGACCAAGGAGACCGGTTTGCAGGTTTGCTGCATGCTGGACCTGCGGTACATGGAGCAGGTCGCCAAGGCCAAAGAACTGGTGGCAAGCGGTGTGATCGGCGATGTGAAGATCGCTACCTTCACCGGCCAGCACTGCCTGAGCTACGGTACCCGTCCCAACTGGTATTTTGAGGACGGCAAGCACGGTGGCACCATCAATGACATCGCCATCCACGGCGTGGATCTGGTTCGCTACATCACCGGCAAGAATCTCACCGGCGTCAACTACGCCAAGACCTGGAACGCATACGCTGTTCAGGTTCCTTCCTTCAAGGATTGCGGCCAGTTCGTGGCTGATCTGGAAGGCATGACTCTGAATGCTGACGTTTCCTATGCTGCCCCCAGCTTCAAGGGTACTCTGCCCACTTACTGGGACTTCTACTTCTGGGGTCTGAACGGCATGATCCACTTCAATCTGGCGGAAAACAAGACCTGCCTGTATAAGGACGGTGTCTGCGAGACCTTCGAGTGCGGCCCCCTCGCCTGTAACTATTTTGATGACGTCGCCAAAATGATCAACGGTGAGCCCACCATTTTCACCACAGAGGATGTTCTGAAATCTCAGCGTCAGGTACTGACCATTCAGAAGGCTGCTGAGTAAAGGCGAAGGGAGAAGCATTATGATTACACGGATCAAAAGCGATCGGATCATCGCCGGCAAGTCCATCGTCTCCGGCTATGTTTACATGAATGATGCAACCATTACCGAAGTATCCGCCCAGGAGCTGCCCTTTGACAAAGAGGTGGATCTGACCGGTTACTATGTCTCCCCCGGCTTTATCGATCTGCACACCCACGGCGGCGCAGGCTATGACTTCATCAACGGCAAGGAAGATGTGATCAAGGGCTGCAATTTCCACCTGACCCACGGCACTACTTCCATTTGCCCCACTCTTTCTGCTGCCCCCTTCCCCAAAATGCGTCACGCAGTAGAGGGCGTAGCCGAGGCTATGCAGGATCCTGAGCTGAAAAGCAATGTTCTGGGCGCGCACATGGAAGGTCCCTACCTGTCCAAGGCACAATGCGGCGCACAGAGCACCGATCATATCACGCCTCCCGTAAAGGAAGATTACGAGTCTTTGATCGAATCTCATGGTCATGCCATTGCCCGCTGGTCTTACGCACCGGAAAACGATCCGGAGGGCACATTCTGCCGCTATCTGCATGAGCACGGAATCAACCCCACCGCCGGACATACCAATGCCATTTATGATGACATGAAGGTGGCTATGGAAAACGGACTCAATGCAATAACGCACCTGTATTCCTGCACCTCCACCATCACCCGGAAGCAGGGCTTCCGTCAGCTGGGCGTGCTGGAAACCGCCATGCTTCATGATGACCTGTACGCAGAGATCATTGCCGATGGCTGTCATCTTCCTCCGGAGCTGATCCGTCTGATCGTCAAGATCAAGGGCGTTGACCGGCTGGCTATGGTCACCGACAGTCTGCCCGTTGCAGGCACAGCAGCAAAGAGCGGCATGATGGTGGACACGCCCTTCATTATCGAGGACGGTGTCTGTAAGCTGGCTGACCGCAGCGCGTTTGCAGGCTCCATCGCTACCACGGATGTTTTGGTCAGAACCGTCATGCAGAAGGCAGGCATCTCCCTGACGGACGCAGTACATATGATGACTGCCGTCCCCGCTGAGATCATGAACCTGAACAAGGGCGTTCTTGCCGCCGGTAAGGACGCAGACATCGTCGCCTTTGATGATGATGTAAATATCAAGTCTGTCTTCGTGATGGGCAATCAGGTAATCTAAATGAAAAGGCACCCCGCCGGGGTGCCTTTTACTGTTTATTCCTTTTGCGCCAGCTCCAAAATCTCCACACGGCCCATGAGCACATCGTTGTACTGCAATGTGTGCCGTCTGGTATAGCCGTTTCCCCTCTCCTCTATCTGAAAGAAGTTGGGATACATTCCAATGATCTGTGCCGGTTCATTGCGCACACTCACCTTCGGATGGCGCATAGTTACGTTTACATGGATATGGGGATCGGTTTTAAATAACCGTCCAATATCCCTTTTGATGGTTTCGATGGTTCGTTCCATAGCTTTTCCTCCTCGTTGGCTGCGTGATCCGGGCAGGATAACTGAGCCTGTTACAGAGAGGATCAAGCGAAACGAATCGTTTATCTGCCCCCGGCTGCCGTGGTGACAGATAGGCTATGTCGCTCCCGTGGTAGAAATTTCTACACAGACAGTATAGCACAATTTTATAGGATTTTCAACCCAAAAATAGGAAAAACCCACTGCAATGCAGTGGGTTTTATGCTTATTCTTCCGTATTTTCCGATATGGTGACAGTCTCTTTCCGAGGGGGCATGCCCAAATCCTTATCCTTGCACAGCACCAAAAAGATGGAGTATGCACCTTCCACTGCAATATTGCCAAACAGGCTCAGTACAAAATACAGTGTACAGTTCTTAGGATCGCAGGAACGGTATATATCATACAGAGCCATCAGGAAAAATACCGCCTGAATAATGGCCAGAACGCTCAGCAATGTAGCCAGAACCGACAGAAGGATCAACAACCCAGAATTCGTCCCTACATAATATATCAGGTTACTGATCAGTATTTCCACGGTCTCTTCGGAGAATGTTGTAAATATATCAGATATATTCATTGTGCTGAACAAAAGGGAAAAGAACATCCCCGCCACCGTGATCAAAACGATGAATGAAGTCACTGCCATGGCGATGTTCAGTCCCAGCAGCACCTTGCGCTTGTTCTTCACCTGCCGCTTGACCACATACTGATACTGGTCGGAAACAGAGCCCAAAATCCACACATTGACCACAGGGATCCAGGCCAGCCACGGTTTTTTGATTGCTCTGCGCTTAGCTATGGTGTATAGCGCCAGCGCCTGCAAAATAAATACCAAAACGCCCAATCCGCTGGTAGCAAAGTTAAAGGTGTATGCTACATCCTCCAAACCACTCACCAAATCTGTAAGAAGCTCCTGTACATCCGGCATATTCATCCGCCTCCTTTTTTGAATAGAGTAATTTTATCATAGATGTCCGTTTTTTGCAATCCCCCACCCCAGCCATGAAGTTTACCCAAAATTTTACAAATTTTTTCGCAATAATTGGATGTATTTTTCATGAAAAGCAGTTGCTTTTTTTCTGTATACAATGCTATAATAACTATGTTATGTCCCACGCAACAGATAAAGAATAAAGTGAGGTACTTCTTGATGATCGCGTATGGAGAAAACATTAAGGTCTTCTGCGGCAATTCCAATCCCGAATTCGCCAAAACCATCTGCAAGCATTTTGGCATCGACCTGGGCAACAGCGAGGTCAAAACCTTTGCTGACGGCGAAGCATCTGTCAGCCTGAACGAGACGGTCCGCGGCGCGGATGTGTTCCTGGTCCAGTCTACCTGCAAGCCTGTCAATGATCACCTTATGGAGCTGCTGGTCATGATCGACGCCTGCCGCCGTGCATCCGCAGGCCGGATCACCGCCGTCATCCCCTATTTTGGCTATGCCCGTCAGGATCGCAAGGCCAAGAGCCGCGACCCCATCTCTGCCAAGCTGGTGGCCAACATGATCACTGCCGCCGGTGCTGACCGGGTGCTGACCATGGATCTCCATGCCGCACAGATCCAGGGTTTCTTCGACATCCCTGTGGATCATCTTTTGGGAAATCCCACTTTCTGCAATTACTTTACCGAAAAATTCCCCGAGGAGACCAACAATTACGATGATTTCGTAGTCGTTTCTCCCGATGTAGGCTCCGTAGGCCGTGCCCGTACCTTCGCCAAGAAGCTGCACATGGGTCTGGCCATCGTGGACAAACGCCGTCCCAAAGCCAATGTGTCCGAGGTTATGAACATCATCGGCGATGTCAAGGGCAAGACCTGCATTCTGTACGATGATCTGGTGGACACTGCCGGTTCTCTGTGCAACGCCGCCAAGGCGCTGATGGAAGTCGGTGGTGCCAAGGAAGTTTATGCCTGTGCAACCCACGGTGTGCTCTCCGGCCCTGCCTATGAGCGCATTGAAGAAAGCCCCATCAAGGAAATGGTCTTCCTGAACACCATTCCTCAGGTCGGCAATACTCCCAGCAATAAATTGGTTTATTTGGATGTCGCCCCTGTTTTCGCCCACGCCATTGACCACGTCCATGGCGGTACATCCATTGCGGATCTGTTCTGAGTATGTTCGGTAAAAAAAGTGAGGACTGGCTGATCGTCGGTCTGGGCAATCCCGGTAAGGAATATGAAAAGACCCGGCACAATGCCGGTTGGCGTGCCATTGACCTGTTGGCAGGAAAATTGGGCTGTAAGATCGATAAGGCCAAATTTCAGGGTCTTTACGGTCAGGCGAAATATGCCGGCGGAAAGCTGTATCTGCTGAAACCCATGACCTATATGAATTCTTCCGGTTTGTCCGTATTGCAGCTGTCTGCATATTTTCGCATTCCGCCCCAGCGGATCATCGTCCTGTTCGATGATATTTCTTTGGAACCCGGTCGTTTGCGCATTCGACCGGATGGCTCTGCCGGCGGCCACAACGGCATCAAGTCCATCATTGCTCAGCTGGGAAGTCAAGAATTTCCCCGGGTGAAGATCGGTGTGGGTGCCAAGGCACACGCCGAGCAGGATCTTGCGGACTGGGTGCTGTCTTCCATGAGCGCCTCGGAGGAAAAAGCGCTGGTCTCCGCTTTGGAGCGAGCCGCAGATGCCGCGTTGTGCATCATCGATAAAGGCATTTACGAGGCCGCCAACCGCTACAATGGGTCTCACCCGTAAAAATTGTCAAAACACCACGGAAAGGGGGGTATTTTCCCCCTTTCCGCATTGTTACGTGGAGGAAAAGTTATGGAAAAGCTACTTTCTTTGCTAAAATCCATACCGGAATACGGCATGCTGCTGGACAGCGTTTCCCATGGGGAAAGCGCCGCCGTTACAGGCATCGGCCAGATGAACCGCAGTCACATGATCGCGGCGCTGCACGCCGATACCTCTGCTCCCATCGTGGTCATCTGCCAGGATGACATGGCGGCAAAGCGGTTGCAGGAGGAGCTGAAAGCATTTCTGGGCATCACGCCGCCCGTCCTCCCCTCCCGGGATCTGACCCTTTATGACACCGCGGTGGTCAGCCGCGCCTGGGAGCAAAAACGTCTGCGCCAGTTCTATGAGCTGATAAATGGCATGACTTCCTTGCAAATCATGTCTTGGGAAGCTCTGAGCCAACGCACCATGCCCCCGGCTACCCTGGCGGGATGTGCTTTTACCCTAGAAACGGGCAAGGAATACGATCTGGACAGCTTGACCGCCCAACTCTCCGGTGCAGGTTACAGCCGCACCAGCATGGTGGAAGGCCCGGGTCAATTTGCCGTCCGTGGCGGCATTATCGATATCTTCTCCCCTGCCGCCGATTTGCCTGTTCGGGCAGAGTTCTTCGGTGAAGAATTGGATACCATGGGTTATTTCGACCCGGACACCCAGCGCCGTACGGAGAACGTCAGCTCCATTATTATCCTGCCTGTGGGCGAGACCCAACCCAAACTCCATCCCGGCGGACTTTCCGGACTTTGTGAAGATTTGAGTAACTTGATTGCCCGTCAAAAGCGGCGCAAGAATCCAAATGAGGATCTCATCAGAACCCTGGAACGGGATCTGGAAAAATATCAAAACGGCGTGCAAAATCCGGCATCTGATCGGTATATGGCCCTGATCTACCCGGAAATGGCAACCGCCTTGGACTATATCCCGGAAAATGCCGTGGTGCTGCTATGCGACCAAAGCGCTTTGAAGCGCACTGCCCGTACACGTATGGACGAACTGGGTATGCAGCTGGACGGCATGCTCCAAGGGGGATTATTAGCCGGAGAGCTGTGCGATTACGCCTGCCAATGGGAGGATTTTTGCGACAAACTTGCCGGACGGACAGCGGTGTACTTTGACGCTTTCGGCGGCACTTCCTATCCTGAGGAGAACCCGCCAAAACAACTGCTTCCCATGACTGCCAAGCAACTGCCCGGCTACGGAGGCAGTTTGGATACTGCCGCAACGGATCTTGCCCATTATCAGAAAATGGAGTTTTCCAGTCTAGTGCTCTGCGGCACTCGCCGCCGGGCGGAACTGTTGCAGGAACAGCTGCGTGATCGTGGCCTTTCCGCATTTTTGTGCATCCCTTTGACAACTCTGCCCAAACCCGGTCAGATTTTACTTGCAGAAGGCACGCTTCCCTTTGGTATGGAGTATCCCAATGCCAAGATCGTTGTTTTGACCGAAGGCCAATTGATTGCCAAGTCCGCGCCGCGGAAAAAGGCGAAAAAGGCCGCCACCAACCGGCAAAAGCTGAACTCCTTCACCGACCTGACCCCCGGCGATCTGGTCGTCCATGAAAACTACGGCATCGGCCGGTTTGTTGCCATGGAGCAGATCAAGGTGGACGGCGCGATCAAGGATTACGTCAAGATCGCCTATCAGGGCTCTGACACCCTGTTTGTCCCTGCCACCCAGTTGGATCTGGTGAGCAAATATATCGGTTCCGGCGGCGAGGATGCCACGGTACGACTGAACAAGATCGGCTCGGATGCCTGGCAAAAAACCAAGACCAAGGCCCGGAAAGCCGCCAAGGATATGGCCGGGGAGCTGATTCAGCTTTATGCCGCCCGGAAGCGACAGGAGGGCTACCCTTTCTCCGCCGATTCTCCCTGGCAGCAGGAATTTGAAGACAATTTCCCCTATCCGGAGACCGACGATCAGCTGCGCTGTATCGCGGACATCAAGGCGGATATGGAATCCCCCACTCCCATGGATCGCCTGCTGTGCGGCGATGTGGGCTTCGGCAAAACGGAAGTGGCCCTTCGTGCGGTGATGAAAGCCATCATGGACGGCAAGCAGGCCGCCATTTTGGTGCCAACCACCGTCTTAGCACAACAGCATTATCAGACCGCCATCGCCCGTTTCCGGGGCTTCCCGGTGAATATCGACGTACTCAGCCGCTTCCGCACCGCTACGGAGCAGAAGAAAACCATTGCCAATCTGCGCAGCGGCGGTGTGGATCTGATCATCGGCACCCACAAGCTGCTGCAAAAGAGCATTGAATACAAGGATCTGGGTCTGCTGATCATCGACGAGGAACAGCGCTTCGGTGTCAGCCACAAGGAACGCCTCAAAGAGATCTCCAAAGGCGTGGATGTGCTGACCCTCTCCGCAACGCCCATCCCCCGGACGCTGAATATGGCTCTCTCTGGCATCCGGGATATGTCCACCATTGAGGAGCCGCCGGCAGACCGCTATCCCGTCCAAACCTTTGTGATGGAGCATAGCAACCCCATCATTGACGATGCCATCCGCAAGGAGGTAGAACGGGGCGGACAGGTATACTATCTGCACAACCGGGTGGAGACCATTGACCGTTGCGCCGCCGCGCTGCAAAAGCGGATTCCCGGACTGTCCGTTGCCGTTGCCCATGGGCAAATGGGCGAGGACGCCCTGAGCGATGTGATGCACGCCATGTCCGAGGGTGAGATTCAGGTACTGGTATGCACCACCATCATCGAGACCGGCCTGGACATTCCCAATGTGAACACCCTGATCATCGAAAACGCTGACCGGTTCGGTCTTTCTCAGCTTCATCAGTTACGGGGCCGCGTGGGTCGTTCTACCCGTCACGCCTACGCTTATTTCACCTACCGCCCGGACAAAAATCTGACGGAAGTTGCGGAAAAGCGGCTATCCGCCATCCGGGATTTTGCGGAATTCGGTTCCGGCTTCAAAATTGCCATGCGTGATTTGGAAATTCGCGGCGCGGGCAATCTGCTGGGCGCAGAGCAGTCCGGACACATGATGAGCGTTGGCTACGATATGTACCTGAAGCTTCTGGATGAAGCGGTTTTGGAAGAAAAGGGTGAAAAGCCGAAAGAACCGGACTGCACCGCCGACCTCAATGTCACCGCCAACGTCAGCCAGGACTATGTTGCCCGGGGCGAAGAACGGATGGACCTGTACCGCCGGATGGCGGCGATCCGTTCTCAGGAAGATGCGGATGATCTGCTGGATGAGATCATTGACCGCTACGGCGATCCCCCCAAGGGCGTGCTGAACCTGATCGATATCGCCTTGCTCCGTGCCGAAGCGCAAAAACTCCATATTTGCGACATCCGGCAGAAGGCAGGAGAAATTCTGATCACCATGACTGAGCTGAATTTTGACGGCATCGGCCGCATTTGCAACGACAAGGACTATGCCCGGCGCATCCAGCTGGTGGCAACCGCCAAGCAGCCTACGCTGCGTCTGAAACTTGCCAGCGGTGTGGATAGTCTGAAACAGACCAAGGTATTTCTGGAAAGGTACAGAAATTGTTGTCAGCAGGGCTGATAAACCCCATTCTTCACAGTATTTTCATTGAATGGTAACGAAATGACATTGCAATTTGCGGAAAATGTGGTACAATACCCCTGTAACAGCAAACTTTACGCGCGGTTTTTCCGCTGACAGATAGGAGAGGTTTACTATTAACGACCATCGAATTGATATTCCCCAGGGAGGCGAAACGGATTCCGGGGCAACCAATGGCAACATCACTCCGCCCAGCAAGGATATGACCCAGCGGGTGCGTTTGGATGACGCTCCTCAGGCTGCTCCCCGTCCTGTCAACCCCCAGCGCAATCGGAACAAGAAGCGCTGGTACATAACGAAAAAGGAAAAAATCACATTGATCACCTTGGGCAGCATAACTGCCGTGTTGCTCATTGCCGCCAT
This sequence comes from Oscillospiraceae bacterium, assembly GCA_015067845.1. Taxonomy (GTDB): domain Bacteria; phylum Bacillota; class Clostridia; order Oscillospirales; family Oscillospiraceae; genus Faecousia. The sequence goes on along the minus strand of SVLT01000005.1, from coordinate 31,430 downwards.
TATCCTGATCTCCACTATGTTCGCCGCCCCTGTGGACGACGGACGGATCTTGAAGGGTGTAATGGCTGCCGGTGTGAATATCGGCGGCATGACTCCGGAGCAAGCAACCGCAGCCTTGGAAAAGGCAACAGCCAATACCTATTCCAAGCTCCCCATGACGGTTACGGTTCTGGATTCCCAGGTCGTGCTGTCCCCCGAAAATACGGGCGCACGGCTGGACATTCAGGCCGTGGTGCAGGATGCCTATAATTACGGCCGCACCGGTAGTCGCGCGGAACAACACGAGGCACGGGAAAACGCATTGGCCAATTCTGTGATCATTCCCATCACTTCCCACCTGAATCTGAATACGGATTATATCCGCAGCGAGTTGGAAAAATTGGGCGACCAGTTCAGCAGCACCCTTTCCCAGCCCACCATCAGCCTGGCAGGCACGAAGCCCCAGATGGGCGTATCAAAGCCGAATACAGAGACCATCCATCAGACGCTTACCGTTTATGTTGGCACAGCGGAGTACGGACTGGACACCAATAAGCTGTATAACCAGGTGATGGAATACTACAACATCAACATCTTCCAGGTGGTGGGCACCTGTACCGTGGTGGCCCCCGATTCCATTGAGAATGAACTGCTTGGTTATTATGAGGACCTGTGCGTGGAGCCCGTTGATGCCCAGATGGATCCCGTCACCTACGAAGTCACCCCGGAAGTATACGGCTACGGCTTCAATCTGGATGAAATCAAGGAAGAGATCGCGAGAACGCCCTACGGCGAAACGGTCGTTATCCCCCTGCGTTATCTGGCTCCCAATGTGACAGAGGATCTGCTCTCTGACAACCTGTTCCGGGACATCATCGGCGAATACTCCTCCCCCCTCAGCACGGATGACGCATGGAATCAAAATGCAACGCTCGCCTGTGACAAGCTGAACGGACTGATCCTGAAATCCGGAGATACCTTCTCTTTTAACGAGCTTTTGGGCCTGCTGACCGGCGACAAGGGTTATCAGGCGGCGACGGTCTACCGTGACCGCGTGGAAACATCCGTCATAGGCGGTGGCGTTACCCACGCCGCCAGCGTGCTGTACAACTGCGTACTGGAAGCGGAACTGGAGATCCTGGAACGGCATAACCATGTTTATACCCCCGAATTTATGGAAGTTGGCCGGGATGTGTATGTCAGCAACGGCACCGCGGACTTCCGTTTCCGCAACAACCGTCCCGATCCCATCCGCATCAAGGCAGAAGTGGTGGACGGACTGATCCAGATCATCATTGAAGGTACTGACAGCCGGGATTATATCGTGGAAGTCAGTGTTCAGATCGTGGATACCTTCCTGCCCGGAACGCTGCACGCCACCATGACTACCGATAATCCCAACGGATATCAGGATGGTGATGTACTGTTTGATGGCAAGAACGGCTACGAGGTAGAGATCTACTGCTGGCGCTACAACAAGCAAACCGGTCTGTTACAGGGCGAGGATGTGGTTGCCAACTATTACTACGAGGCACAGGACAGCGTAGTCGTCAAGATCCCGACCGCCACTACACCTGACCCGGATATCCCCCAGGACACCCCTGATATGTAACAAAAAAGACTGCTGCAAATTGCAGCAGTCTTTTTTAATCGATCGCTCGGATATCCAAATGATAATCCACCGTTCCGCCCTCGGATTTTTCGATCTCAATATCGTACACCAAATCGATGCAGCCACCTTCCGGCAGAATATCGAAAAACAGATGCCGTGTGGTCACGGTGAGCATCAGCGCGCCGAATTCCATTTGATACAGGCTGTCATGGGACTCCCCTATCCGGAATTCCATAGTGGAACGCAATGGGCCGGTGCGGATCAGCGTCACCTTGTCCGGTTCTACCCGGAATGTGGTGGTTACGCCCTGCAATCCGGTCAGGTCGCTTTCCTGATAGGAAATGTCCCAGCCGCCGTTTGCAAATTCCATCGTTCCTTCCGAGACCAGCTCCATCACTTCCGGTTCCTGACCCTGATAGGTTTGCTTGACCGTAATGGACAGTAATACTTTTCTCACTGGGCGGCCTCCAAGGCAAGGTTCAGAAGCTCATCCACCAGTTGACCGGCAGGAATGCCGCTGGCAGCAAAGAGCTTGGGGAACATGGAGATGGATGTGAAGCCGGGAATGGTGTTGATCTCATTGAACACCACTTCGTCACCCTCATAGGTCACGAAGAAATCCACACGGCTCAGGCCCTGGCAGCCAATGGCGGAATAGATCCGCACCGCGGCATCCCTCACCTGCTCCGCCACATCCTCGGAAATTCTGGCAGGAATGTAGGCAACAGAAGTATCCGTAACATATTTGGCGTCGTAGTCGTAGAACTCCGCGCCGGAGTCGATCTCACCGCAGATGGATGCCACGGGGCTCTTGTTGCCCATCACAGCTACTTCCACCTCTCTGCCGTGGATAAATTCCTCCACCAGGATCTTGCTGTCGTAGGTACCTGCTTTCAGCAGGGCATTGCGCAGCGCATCCCGGTCCGCAGCCTTGGATACGCCCACGGAAGATCCGGTGCCAGCCGGTTTTACAAACACGGGATATTGGAATTTCTTTTCAATCTGTTCCAAAGCCCAGTCCGGACGGGTCTCCACATCGGCATTGCGCACCAGCATCCATGCCGCCTGGCGGATCTTCGCCTGATCGACCACCAATTTGGTCAGAGTTTTATCCATGGCAACAGCGGATGCCGCCACATGGGGTCCCACATAGGGAATGCCCGCCATTTGCAGGAGGCCCTGCATGGCGCCGTCTTCCCCGTTTTCACCGTGGAGCACCGGGAATACCACATCGATCCATTCCCGCACCACACAGTCGCCCTCAAAGCTCAGCAGGCCTTGTCCGCGCACCGGAGAGATCGCCGCCCGGCGGTTTTCCGGGTGGTCCATCCACTGACCGGTGGGCAGCAGAGAATAATCGGTGCCCCGATACAAGATCCAGTCACCGTTTTTGGTAATGCCCACGGGAAATACATTATATTTTTCAGGATCCAGGCTGTTCAGCACAAACTCCGCCGAGCGCAGGGACACCTCATGCTCCGGGCTGATACCGCCAAACAACACACAAACGCTAAGTTTTTTCATCAGATCGCCTCATTTCAAATCGCTTACTGCAACAGCGCCTCACCGGCTCTGTAAATATCACCGGCGCCTACCGTCAGGATCACATCTCCCGGCTGGGCCAGCTCCTGCAATTTCTGAGTTACCTCCGGCAAGGTGGCACAGTAGTAACCGCCGGACAGCTGATCCAGCAGATCCTTGGAAGAAATACCGATGGTGTTCCGCTCCCGGGCGGCATAGATCTCCGCCAGGATTACAATATCCGGACGCTTTAACTGGGCCACGAAATCGTCAAACAGGGCCTTTGTCCGGGTGTAGGTATGGGGCTGGAAGGCAAAGATCACACGCTTATAGCCCATGGTGCGCACCACGTCGATGGTGGCAGACAGCTCACCGGGATGGTGGGCATAGTCATCATATACATCCGCTCCGTTATAGGTTCCCTTGAATTCCAGCCGACGACCGGCGCCGTGGAAGGTACTCAGGCCCCGCTCTACGGCCTCACCGGGAATACCCATCATCCATGCCACACCGGCGGCGGCAAGGGCGTTGATAGCGTTGTGGTGGCCGTGGACGGGCAATGCAAAGTGACAATACTTCTCGCCGTCACAGATCACATCAAACCGCCGCCAGTCATTGGAAACATCCGCCGCGTGAATGCGGTTTTGCTTACCAAAGCCGAAGGTGATCACATCCATCCCTTCCAGGGTCTGCACGGTGTTTTCATCGTCGCCATTGGCCAGAATTCCGCCTGTGGACAATCCGGCAAACTCCCGGAAGGATTTTTCCACATCCGCAAGATCCTTGAAATAGTCCAGATGGTCCGCTTCTATGTTGAGGACCACCGCCAGCGTGGGGAAGAAATTCAGGAAAGAATCGCAATATTCGCAGCTTTCCAGCAAAATCGTGTCACCCTTGCCCACCCGGTGACCGGCGTGCAGCAGGGGCAGATAGCCGCCGATCATCACCGTAGGATCCAGCTCAGCAGCCATCAGAATGTGGGCCACCATAGAAGTGGTGGTGGTCTTTCCGTGGGTGCCGGAAATGCAGATGGCATTTTTGTAGGCTCTCATAATGATACCCCAAGCCTGGGCCCGTTCAAACACAGGGATCCCCCGCACCCGGGCAGCGGCAATTTCCGGATTGTCATTATGTACCGCCGCAGTACGGATGATGCAATCCGCATCCCCGATATTGTCCGCATTGTGGCCGATCTCCACACGGATACCCTTGGCGATCAGTTCATCGGTGGAAACGGAGGAATTCATATCCGAACCGGATACGATCAGTCCCATCCCCTGCAAAACCAGACCCAGAGGACGCATGGATACACCGCCGATACCGATCAGATGCACCCGCTTTCCGGGCTGAATATATTCTTGAAGTTCCAATGTATTATGTTCCATTGTGTCACAACTCCATCATTTAGTTTCATTAACTGAATTATTATATAACATTTCTGTGAATTTTACAACTATAAATGTTGGAAGCAGGTATTATGTTCGTAGATTGCTGAAAACTTGACATTCAACATAGCAAGGAGTAAAATGGAAATATGTTAGGTGTACGGTTAGTACACTCTCGCAGAAAAGTAAAGGAGGGCAAACTCATGAAAAAGATCATTTCTGTTTTCATAGCCGTCATATTGATAGCATCCGCTATATCCGGTTGCGATATATTTGACAGCGACAGCAGCGGTGGTAGCAACCAGAATGCACAAAAATGTACCCAATGCGGTGGCTCAGGCAAGAGCGTATGCACCTGGTGCAACGGCAACGGATATATGCAGGTGTCCGATTTTCAATACGCTTGCAATGGTTGCGGCGGCAGCGGCAGTGCCAACTGCCTGGGCTGCAACGGCACAGGCTACAAGCGTGGCAGTAGTGGTTCAGACACCGGCGATGTGTACATCCCCTCTTTTGACATTGGCGGTGGTTGGCAGTCCACTTGCTATACTTGCAAAGGAGCAGGAAAAGTAACCTGTTCCAGTTGCCACGGTACCGGCTCCCTTGGAAATACCCAATATGCACCGGATTTTGGCTTTGGCGGCGGCTCTTACCAAACCGGGCAACGTTGCTATGCCTGCTCCGGAACGGGGATGGTCATGTGCACAAGTTGCATGGGCGACGGTTATAATTAAGCATCATGATCGAACACAAACCTCCATTTTTCGAGGAATTGTAATGGATATTAAAAGGACACCGGAAGAACAAATACGCTTTTTGGCAGGTCGGGCAGCCGAGGTGATGATAGAGCGTATCCAAAAAGAAGTACCACAGAGCGGCAGCTTTGGAAATCTATCCGTCAGCTTTATGATTCCGGAAACAACAAACAGAGCAGTACTGCTGATCGAGCATTCCCTGACCGGAACACCTGAGCAAAGGCGCTTGCAGATTGGTGCCCTCAGAGAAGGCACGGACTGTCTGCGTTCTAATTATCTCATACACGATACAAACGAAAACATCATCAAATTCTTGGAACAGGACGATATTGTGGAAAAGCTAATCCCATACTACAAGATGCATGCAGATAAACTCAATGAAGAATAAAAAATGAGCCGATCATCTCGGCTCATTTTTTATGCCCGAAACTATTCAAGTACATATTTTGAAATTGCTCCGCCGCTATTGCTTTTTCCGCGACAACGCGTTATAATGATTTTATCAAAAAAACAGAAAGGATGGGTTATATGTTCTGTAAAAACTGCGGTGCTCAAATGCCCGACGATGCTCAATTCTGCACCGGCTGCGGCTGTGCGGTTGAAGAGGCCGTGACACCGGAACCTGTGCAGGCCACAGAAATTCCCGAAAGTGTTGCCGCTCCTGTTGCGACAGCGGAACTCCCGATCAAAAAGAAAAATAAAAAAGGACTGATCATCGGCATTGCCGCGGTTCTGGCCGCAGCGCTGATCGCTGTTGGTATATGGCTCATTCCCACGCTGCTGCCCGACGGTAACACCGATGCGACCCAAGGCTCCCAGCTGTCCTCCAAGCCTTCCGTCGCTCCTCCTGCTTACGGTACAAATACCCCCGATACCGACGAGGACAGTGTGGAGCTGGTGATCACACCGGCAGAGCTGACCTATGAAATGACCGATGCGGATGTAGACAGATTCTACGAGCTGCTGGAAGAGTGCAGAGAAGCAGCTCTCGGCGGTCAGGACGGCGATACCGTTCGTGCAATCGTGGATGCTCTGGACGCACAGTATGAGTACATGGACACCCAGCATTCCATCGCCAATGTCCTGTATTACTGCGATCTGAACAACGAGGAAGCCAGCGAGCTGTATCTGGATTGTACCGATCTGGTAACACAAGCCAACAACGATTATCTGGAAATGGCCAAAGAACTCTACGACGCGGAATTCCCCGCCAAGGAGCGCTTCTTTGAGGATTGGTCGGATCTGGATCTGGCTATGCTGCAGCACTACACCTCCGAGGTCATGGAACTGCGGCAGCGCAACTCTGAGATCGATGTTGCCTATCAGGATCTGCAGGACGACGAGGACATGTACACCAAAATGGTGCCCCTGTACATCGAGCTGGTACAAAACAACAATCGTATTGCCCAGATCTTCGGCTACGATAACTATTACGAATACGCCTATGAGTTGAGCTATGACCGGGATTACGGCAGCGAAGAGATCAACACAATGCGCTCTCTGGTCGCTGAGTATCTGCCGGAAGCCATCCAGGATGCCATGTCCGGCTTCTACGAAAGCCTGGATACTTTGTCCAACACCCAGCAAAGGAAGCTGTCTGCATTCCTGTACGAATCCTTCCAGCCTTCTTATACCGGTTTGATCGAAGGTTATCTGGGCAGCCTGCCTGAGCAGGTCCAGGCGGATATGCTGGACATGTTCGACGGCAATATCATCATTATGGATGACACGCCCACCGCCATGGAAGGTGCCTTTACCACTGTCATCGGCGAGGAGCAGATGATTTGCTTCTTCGGCCCCGGCTACATGAGTCCCTTGACCGCCATACACGAAGTGGGCCATTACTACGGCGGCAAGTACACCGCTCTCAACGATCTGCCCCTGGATCTGGCGGAGGTTCACTCCCAGGCCAACGAATGGCTGTTCATGAGCTATGCCGCTGACCACATGAACTTCAAGCTGCACAACACCACTGTGGATTACAAGCTGTATTCCGATCTGGCGACCATCATCATCTGCGTGATCATAGACGAATTTGAGGAGCGGGTTTACACCCACTCTGACATTGCAAATCTGACCGGCGATGATCTGGATGCCATCATGGAGGATGTCTGCGAGAACTATGGCGGTATTGAATTCGTCAGCAATTACGCAACGGATATTCAGAACTACTGGCGCATGGTCGTGGTAGATCAGCCCGTATACTACATCAGCTACGCGGTTTCTGCCATTGCATCTATCAATGTGTATACCATTGCCGAGGAAGACTATGAGCAGGCCATTGAGGTTTATCGCGCTCTGATCGAGGAAGTGGATCTGGAAGAAGGCTTCCTGGGTAATATCCAGAACGCCGAGCTGGACGGCCCGTTTGATGAGGACTTCTATGTGCAATTGAAAGAATTGCTTGATTGATATGGAATTATAAAAACAGACCACCCGTGGGTGGTCTGTTTTTTATGCGTTGAGTAATTCCTCATAGGATAGGCCAAGTACCTTTGCCAGATATGTTATTTCCACATCCGTCACAAAACGCTTGCCAGCTTCAATACGCTGAATTGCATTCTTGTCAACATCAAGTCCGGCAAGTTGCAGCATATCCGCAAGCTGCCGTTGTGATTTCCCCATTTCCTTACGCCGGCGCTCAATAATTGGTCCGCAAACATTGTTTAAGCCATTCTTAGATTTGTTAATAAACATACCTTATACCTCTAAACGACATTTTGTGCTTGTCATCAAGAAAAGTATATGATATAATCATCGCACAGTTGACATTCTCTAAATGTCATCAGAAAATATCGGGAGACAATTATGATTATTGACATAACCGGAACGGTTCTTACACCAGGCAATTACGGCAACGATTGTCTTGGAAACGGTACACACGAAGGAATTGAGTGTTGTTGTGACGAGTGTGATTATATGCTGTGCTGCTTCCGTGATCATTTTCCATCCCAATGCGCCCAATGTGAAGATCGCGATTGTCCACACTCTCCAAAGTGTACCGACAATTCTATTGGGACGATATAGGACTCGATTTGCATTTTGCTGCCGACCAGATTGCCATTAAGGTTGAGTTTCGATAGCACATCCCTGTGAGTGATCCATGGAGGTTTTTGGTCGATATTGCAAATAACAACAATATATGATAGAATACCCATATAATAATGGGAAGGAGAATTATTATGAAAAAAGTTTTATCCTTAATTATTTTGCTTGCATTAATTTTTTCGTTTTCTGCTTGTGACGGTGATGCATACGATAACACCATTAGCTACTACAGTGCAGAAGCATTTGAAGATGCACTAAATGAGGGCACGAAGGTTAAAGGAAAACTCGTTCAGTTTTGTGTTGAAGAATATGCCCCTGATTCAATCCTGGGAATTAATTGCCATGCAGGTGAGCACTTAAACTTTATTTTTGACGATGAGCTGGATGTTAAAGCCGGTGACACTATTACTGTGCGTATTACCAAAGAGCCGTCAAAGATATTTCTAATAGGTTCTTGGGAAGTGCCCTGCGAATTTATAGAGCTTGTTACGGAAGGACAAGAAAACAATATTGACAAAGAACCAGTTACAGAACCGAGTAAAAAACCGGCTACAGAACCGAGCAAAGAACCGACTACAAAACCCAAAAACATGGCGGGAGCACCAGATGATTGGACAAACTTATTGGAAAAGCACTATGAAGAAGTAAAGAAACAGTTTGAAGATGCAGGATTTACCAACATAATTTGTTTCGCACACGAAATTGACTATAACGAAAACTATGTTTTTGAAGGTAGCGTATTGAATATTGCTATTGGAGAAAACGGTGAAATATGCACTTTCGAAAAAGGCGAGCAATGGGAGAAAGATATTAAAATTAGGATTGATTATCGCGTAAAGCCTGCTGAAGCACCAAAGCCAGATACAACTAAAATTGTCCTGCCGGAAGCTGGTAGCAAGTTGGCTAAGGACTTCGATGTTGAAGGCCAAAGCACTATCTACTACACCAACGTTGATGGAATATCTAATAAACCTTCAATCCAAACATGGGGTTCAGCTACAGTAACGGATGGTGTTGCCGAATATCTAGGTTATCTTGAGGAACTTGGATTTACGGTTAAGATTACTAACCGCACTCATAAGGAACCATATTCCGGTTTTCATATATATGAAACCGATATTAAGGTCTCGAATTCAAGTGTATCTTGGACTATGTATCTCTGTATCCAGAAGGAAGCATATGTTGAATATGAATTTCATATTTATATAAGCTAAATCTGTGGCATAGTACCCAATTAAATGCTCTTAGAAACAGAAGTCCAATGACAAAAGAGCTCCCCAAACTGTGGTTGGTTGCCAGTTAAGGGGACGATATAGGACTCGATTTGCATCGTTGTGAAATTGATTTCTGTCCACAGGCTTTCGCCTGCGTCCAAAAATCAATAGGACTCTTCCCCGGGCTAAAAAACATGCCGCCGGCATGTTTTTTACGGCCTGCGGCCGCCGCCCTCTTCGAGTCCTTATCGGCCAAAACCAAAGACAAACGCCACCCTGTCGGGTGGCGTTTGTCTTTGGTGGACGATATAGGACTCGAACCTATGACCTTCCGCACGTCAAGCGGATGCTCTAGCCAGCTGAGCTAATCGTCCAGGCGCATGACAGATTATACCGCAGGAAATATGGTTTGTCAAGCCTTTTTTTACAAAAACCGAAAATTCATGCAACACAGAAAAAGACCGCACCGAGGCGCGGTCTTTTCGTTTACTTTTTCAGCGCAGCTTTCACCAGTTGGGAAAGCTCCGGCGTGGTTTTGACCGGGCTTGCGATCATCTGCTGAGGGCAGATAATGGCGCACAGGCCACAGGAAGTACACTTGGAATAATCGATAATAGCCAAGTTATCCTCCACACGGATGGCATCGTAGGGGCAAGCCTTCACACACTGACCGCAGCCAATACAGCCGGAAGAGCAGCCACGAATGGTGGTTGCACCCCTTGCCTTGGATGCACAGGCGATCACCGTATAGTGGTTATAATCCACGGGCACGATCAGATCCCGGGGGCAGACCTTGGCGCAGGCCATACAACCCACACATTTCTCTCTGTCCACCTTGGCGATGCCGTCAACAATGTGAATGGCATCGTACTTGCAGGCTGTGGTACAGGTACCAAAGCCGAGGCAGCCGTATTTACAGATCAGCGGGCCGCGGCCGGCAACCTTGGTAGCCGCCAGACAATCCTTGATGCCCTCGTACTCGCCTTTTAACCGCGCGCCGGTGATTTTACCGTTTTCATCCACGCCCTTATAGCCTTTGCAGCGCACCAGAGCAATTTTCCGTTCGGTTTTCTCCGCGGTCAGGCCCATGACAGCCGCCATAGCCTGGGCGCATTCATCGCCGCCGGCGGCGCATTTGCCGATCTCTGCCTTGCCATTCAGCACGGCCTCAGCATAGCCGCCACAGCCGGTATAGCCACAGCCGCCGCAATCCGCGCCGGGCAGACATTCCCGCAGCTCCTGCAAACGGGGATCTTCCTCCACATAAAACACCTTGGAAGCAATGGACAAAACCAGGCCAAACAGCAGTCCCAGACCGCCCAGGGCCAGTATTGCAATCAAAATATCCATGGTCTCCCCTCCTTACAGTCCGGAAAAGCCCATAAAGGCCAACGCAAGCAATCCAGCGGAAATCAGCGCCATGGGTGTACCCTTGAAGGCCTTGGGGCAATCGCATTTTTCACTGCGTTCCCGGATAGATGCGAACAAAGTAATAGCCAGCGTGAAGCCCAGGCCGCCGCAGAATCCAAAGAACACGCTTTGCAGGAAATCATAGTCCTTCTGCACATTCAAAAGAGCCACAGCCAGCACAGCGCAGTTGGTGGTGATCAGGGGCAGGTAGATACCCAGCGCATCATACAGAGCAGGGATCTTCTTTTTCAGGAACATTTCCACAACCTGGACGATGGACGCGATCACCAGAATGAATGCCACGGTCTGCATGTATTCCAGATCCATGGGCACCAGAATGAAATTGTTCACCAGCCAGGTAGCCGCAGAGGCGATGGACATAACGAATGTGACCGCCACGCCCATACCCAGCGCGGTATCCAGCTTCTTTGAGACGCCCATAAAGGGGCAAATACCGTAGAATTTTACGAGAATGAAGTTCTCAGTCAGAAGTGCGGCCAGCAAAATGCCCAGCAAGCTTTGGATATATTCGTTCATTTCGCCGCCTCCTTCTTATTGTTGAGTCGTTTTTGCAGCCATTGGAAGCCTGCGATCAGGAAGCCAAGGGTCAGGAAGCCGCCCACGGGCATAACCATCAGCATGGCAGGATATCCCTCGGGGATGATGCGAATACCCTCTCCCCCATTGAGAATGCCGCTGCCAAATGTACCGTTACCCAAAAATTCACGGATAACACACATACAAATCAGTGCCACCGTATAACCAAAGCCCTGACACAGGCCGTCAATGGCAGATGCCAGCACGCCATTTTTCGACGCAAAGGCTTCCGCACGGCCCAGCAGGATGCAGTTGACCACGATCAGCGGAATAAACACGCCCATACTTTCCGACAGCGCCGGAATGAAGGCCTGCAAGCAAAGATCCACAATAGTAACAAATGCCGCAATGATGACAACATAGGACGCAATACGGATCTGGCTGGGGATCACCTTGCGAAGCAGGGAGATCAAAATGTTGGAACAGGTCAGAACAATGGTAACGGACAGGCCCATGCCGATGCCGTTAAACAGGCTGGTGGTAACAGCGAGCACAGAGCAAAGACCCAAAAGCTGGCTCAGAACCGGGTTCTTGGTCAGCAAACCCTCGCGCAATTGTTTTTTGATATTCATTTGCCGCCCACCTCCCCGAGGAAGTTATTCACTACAAAGTCCACAGCCGTCTGCACGCCCAGGGTGACTGCCCGGGACGAGATGGTTGCACCGGTCAGTGCATCCAGTGTGCCGCCGTCCTTGGAAAGCAGAATTTCTCCGGTAGTCAAGCCCAGGAACTGGTCACGGAAGGCATTGCCCTTGGCGTTGTCCGCCGCGGCTTCTGCGCCCAGACCGGCAGTTTCCGTCTGGGAAATGATGCTGACGCCGGTGACTTTTCCGTCCATGTCCACGCCCACCATCATCAGGATCTCACCGTCAAAGCCGTTGGGTGCGACCTCTACGGCATAGCCGTATTCGGAAGCATATGCACCACGGACGATACCCAGATCCGCAATCGCGGACAGGTCCATTGTCTCAGCTGTGCCTTCCAGAACCTGTGAAATGGCCGCCTGGGTCTTTTCCTGCTGCATTGCGGCAATGCGATCCTTGGTGATCGCATTTACGCCTGCCAAAGCCGCAGAAACGCAAACGCAGATCGCGAGCAAAATACCACTGAGCCGAAGGGTGTAAAGGAAATTCTTTTTCATGCCTTCGCCTCCTTCTTCTTTGTGCCGTACTTTCTGGGACGACCCACCTTATCCAGGAGCACCACGCAGGTGTTCATAACCAAAATCGCATAGCTGACACCCTCGTTGTAGCCGCCGAAGTAGCGGATCACCATGGTGATCGCGCCGCAGCCGATGCCAAACAGCACCTGGCCCCATTTGGTAACCGGGCTGGTAACATAGTCCGTTGCCATGAAGAATGCGCCCAGCATCAGACCGCCGGAGCAGAGCTGCATGCCCGTCCACACAAGACGGTCATGTCCCATGGGGAACACGAATGCGATGATAGCCACCGTGGCCAGATAGGCCAGGGGGATCCGGATGGAAATGATCTTGCGGATCAGCAGATATGCGCCGCCAATCAGCAGGAGCAGCGCAGAGGTTTCGCCAATACAGCCGCCCACATTGCCCAGGAACATGGACAGCAGGGAGTCTGCCGGCAACTGTCCCTGATGCATTGCCGCCAGAGGTGTGGCCTCGGTTACTGCATCCACCCACTGGGCGTTCTGGAAGCCGGAAGTCATGATCACCGGCCAACTGAACATGAACGCACGGGCAGCCAGTGCCGGGTTCATGAAATTCTTGCCGATGCCGCCAAAGAGCTGCTTGACCACAATGATAGCGAAGAAGTCGCCGATGATCAGACACCACAGCGGAATGGTGACCGGGCATACGAATGCCAGCAGCACGCCGGTAACCACTGCGGAAAGGTCGTAAACCGTGGAATCCAGGTGCAGCAGCTTGCGGTAAAGCCACTCAAAGAATGCGCAGGCCGCCGCAGAAACTGCCGTTGTCAGCAAGACCTGGGGGCCGAAGAAATACACACTTCCGATCAGTGCAGGGGCCAGGGCGATCAACACATCCCGCATAATCTTTTGGGTGGTGAGATTGCCGTGGGCATGAGGAGAACTGGAAACAGTCAACTCATAGAAATATTTCATTGATGCCATGACTGTTCCTCCTTACTTTTGATCCCGCACCCGCTGCTTGCCGGTGCGCAGGGACTGTACCAGCGGAATGGTTGCCGGGCAGGTATATGCGCAGCAGCCGCATTCGATGCAGTCCATAATGTTGAGTTTTTTGAGCTCGTCCACATCCGCTGACCGTTCTGCCTGGTAAAGCATCAACGGCATCAGCCGCATGGGACATACATCCATACATTTTCCGCAGCGGATACAGTGGGGATCGGACACCGCCACCCGGTTCTTGATACCCAGAATGGTCACGGCGTTGGTTCCCTTGGTGACGGGAACGCTCAGGTCAAACTGGGCCACGCCCATCATGGGGCCGCCGGACAGCACCTTGTAGGGGTTTTCGCTATGACCCACCGCATCCAGCAGATCGTTGAAAGATGTGCCGATGGGGGTCATCAGGTTCTTGGGCTCCATGACGATGTCGCCGGACACGGTAACGATTCGATGGGTCAAGGGGCGTCCTTCATACACCGCATCATAGATCGCCTTACAGGTAGCCGCATTGAATACCGCGCAGCCCACCGCCGCGGGCAAGCCGCCGCTGGGGATCTGCCGACCGGTCACGGCCTGGATCAGCTGCTTTTCTGCGCCCTGGGGATACTTTGCAGGCAGCAGTTTCAATGTGATGGCATCCTGGCCCTGCAAATACTCCTGCAGTGTCTGGGCCGCCACCTTTTTGTTGTCCTCAATCGCAATGAATGCCTTGTTCAGCTGCAGAAGCTGCATCACGATCCGCAGACCGGAGAGCATCTGCTCCGGATATTCCTGACACAGACGGTCATCCGCCACGATGTAGGGCTCGCATTCGGAAACATTGACGATCACTGTATCCACCTTGCCCAAGCCGGATGACAGCTTCACATTGGTGGGGAATGCCGCACCGCCCATACCAACGATACCGGCGTTGCGGATGATCTCCAGAAGCTGCTCCGGAGTCAGAGCCTGCACCTGCTCCTGTGTGCGGGGCTGAATGTCAGGGCACAGGGTGTCGTTATGGTCGTTCTGGATCACAGCGCTGAGCACCATCATGCCGCCTGCGTGGGGACGCATCTCCACCGCCTTGACCGTACCGGATACAGGAGAATGAACCGGAACACACAGTCCTTCCCCGTCGCCAATACACTGACCCACCGTTACCGTATCGCCTTTTTTCACCAAGGGCGTACAGGGCGCGCCAATGTGCTGGGACATGGGAACTACCAAAATGTCCGGTGCCGGGAATGTCTGAACCGGTATGTGCTCGGCATACCATTTATGCTCCTTGGGATGGATGCCGCCAAAAAATGTAAATGCCATTGTCTTTCACCTCGAAGCTAAGTTTATGTAATTATATCATAACTGTTTTTGGAACTTTTGTCCAGTAAAAGTTTCACATTTTCCCCAAAAACAGTAATAAAGTATATCTTTATCGATATATTTCGTTTGAATAACCCAGAAAAAGCACTTTACAGAACGCACCAAATCCATTATGATAGTAGCAGCACGAAAATCAGGAGTATTTTATGGAATTGCAGAAGCTCAAATTTCAGAAGGCAGATCTGCTTGTGATTGCCGCAGTCGTACTGACTGCGGCGCTGATTGCTGCTGTTTTTCTGTTTCCCGTGAGCGGCAGTGAAAATGCAACCGTACAGATTTACCAAAACGGTCAGCTGATACAGGAAGTGCCTTTACAGGAAAATACAACGATAACCAT
Source organism: Oscillospiraceae bacterium (assembly GCA_015067845.1). Taxonomy (GTDB): domain Bacteria; phylum Bacillota; class Clostridia; order Oscillospirales; family Oscillospiraceae; genus Faecousia. The sequence continues at coordinate 16,083 of SVLT01000005.1, read as the reverse complement.
CCCGGGCCAATACGAAAATGTGGTGCAAATTCAGGACGGTAAGGTTGCCATTACGCAGGCAAACTGTCCCGGCGAGGATTGCGTGCATACCGGATGGATCCACACCCCGGGGGCAAGCATCGTCTGCCTTCCCAACCGCGTGGAGATCCGTATTGTCGGATCCGGCGGCGTGGATCTGGTAGTGGGGTGAGCAGTATGAAAAAGACGAAACAGCTTACCCTTTGCGCCCTTCTCATTTGTCTGGCGCTGGTGCTTTCCTATGTAGAACATTTCATTCCCCTGCACCTTTTGATCCCTCTGCCCGGCATCAAGCTGGGCCTTGCCAACATCGTGACCCTGATCGCCCTGTACCTGCTGGGTCCAAAAAGCGCGTTTGCGGTTTTGGTGCTCCGCTGCGCCCTGGGCGCGGCATTTGGAAGCGGCTTTACCGGCTTTTTGTTCTCCATCACAGGCGGATTGTTGGCCATGGCGGTCATGACTGCCGCCCGGCATATGCCCAAACTGTCCATTTTTGGCGTGAGCATTTTGGGTGCAGCATTCCACAACATTGGTCAAATCCTGATCGCCATGCTGCTGATGCGCTCCGTGTATGTTGCCGCCTATCTCCCCTATCTTCTGGGTGTGGCGATCTTCACCGGTCTGTTGACCGGTTCTGCCTGTGCCGGGACCCTCCGCGCCCTGTACGCCATCCGTAAAAACCGAAAGGGGGCGTCCGTATGAAACGATTACTTGCGCTTCTTCTTGCCCTTTGTCTTCTGTCAGGCTGCTCCGTTTTTCAAAATCAACAGCAATATACCGCCACCTATCTGGATGTTTTCGATACAGTGACCACCATTGTGGGACGGGCAGAGAGCCAGGAGGCCTTTTCCTCTCAGGCAAAGGACATCCACGACAATCTTTTGGAATACCACCGGTTCTTCGACATTTATCATGATTATGACGGCCTTGTAAACCTGAAAACAGTGAACGAACAGGCTGGAATCGCCCCGATTACTGTGGATAGCCGCATCATTCAGCTGCTGCTGGAATGTAAGCGCATTGCGCAGCTGACGGACGGAAAAGTAAACGCCGCCATGGGCAGCGTGCTGAAGCTGTGGCATCAGGCCCGGACGGACAGTCTGAATGACCCGGAAAACGCCTATCTTCCCGACCCGGTCGCGTTGGAAGAAGCGGCAAAACACACGGATTTTGACTGTGTGGTCATTGACGAATCCAATTCCACCGTATTTTTCACCGATCCGCTGGTACAGCTGGATGTGGGTGCCATCGCCAAGGGCTGGGCGTTGGAGCAGGTCGCAAAAACAGCTCCTGAGGGGCTTTTGATCAGCGCCGGTGGCAATGTGCGCGCCACCGGTGCCAAGGATGACAACGGCACCGCTTGGAAAGTGGGCGTGCAAAATCCGGCCGGTGAAGGCTATCTGCGCACCGTCTCCATGACCGACGGATGTCTTGCCACCAGTGGTGATTATCAGCGCACTTATACCGTTGACGGCAAAGCCTACCACCACATCATCGACCCGGACACCCTATATCCCAGTCAGCTTTGGCGCAGCGTCACCGTTTACTGCGCGGATGCAGGCATGACGGATGCCCTGTCTACCGCCCTGTTTCTCATACCAAGGGACGAGGGCCAGTCGCTCTTAGATCAATGCGACGCGCAGGCTCTGTGGGTGGACACTTCCGGACAATGCTTTTACAGTCCCGGCTTTCCCCAATAACGAAACATGACCCCCGGCGGCTGCCGGGGGTCTGCTTTTTATCATAATTTGGGCTGCCGGGTAGCCATGCGGACACAATCTTCATCCTCTTTGAGCATTTTGAAGATCCGTGCCAGGCGTTCTGCCGCCAAAGTCGCCGTTGCTTTGCCGATGTTTTCGCTGCAACCGAAGGGCGGAAGTCCGTCATAGGCATTGGGATAATTCATTTCCCAGCTGAGTGCGTGGAAAACGCCTTCCTTCGCCAGATAGTCCGCCCGATGGGTGGATGCGCCGCTTTCGGCATCAAATTTATCCGCCGCCACAGTTTCCGGGCAAAAAGCGTACATAAATGCCGTCTCCCGCCAGTCCCCGTGTCCGCCACCGGTGCCGGTTTTGGCAAAACGGGCAAGCGCCTGCATATCCTCCTCCGTCAGGTAGGAAAAATCCTCCTTGCGCTTCTGAACGATGGGGTACATATTTTCCGGCAAAATGTCCGGTGTGGCCCAGCAGTTGGTCCACATGGTTGCATAGGGTTTGGGTTCATAGGCCTGGGATCGGGCAAACTGACCCAACAATTGTTGATTGCCGCCATGTCCGTTGAGAAGCAGAATTTTCCGGAAACCGTTGCGGTAAATCTCGTCGCACAATTCCTCCAAAATCAGCATAAGTGTGCTGACTTTTATTGCAATATTACCGCGGCTTTTGCGTGCATTGATCAGATCGCCCTGCAAGGAATGGTAGCCGCTGACATCACCCAGCCACATTGCTGTGGGGAAGATCATCACATCTTCCGTTTCCGCAGCCAGCTCTGCAAGGCGGCTTGTCATAATGCTGTCGCAGCCTACGGGCAGATGCTGCCCGTGCTTCTCCACACAGCCGATGGGTAGGATGCAAAGACCTCCGGATCTCTCGATTGCCCCATCAAATTCTTCTTCCCTCAAGTATTCCCATTTCATAGACATACCTCATTTCGTGGAAACACGGCCCAAATTGCTTTGGGCCGTGTTCTGTTATTTTATTCTTCGTCCTTCTTGGCGTCTTCGATGATCTTTGCCTGTGCAGCCTTGGGAACTTCCTCATAGCGCACGAAGGAAAGAGTGAAGGAACCTCTTGCCTGGGTCATAGCACGCAGATCGATGGCGTAGCTGCCCATTTCAGCCATGGGAACTTCGGCCTCAACAACGGTGTTGCCGTCAGAATCGGGATTCATGCCCATGGGACGGCCACGACGCTTGCTCAGGTCGCCCATCACATCGCCCACGTAGGACTCGGGAACGGTAACAGCCAGTGCGCCCACGGGCTCCAGCAGAGTGGGCATTGCGTTGGGCATCGCTTCCTTGTAGGACAGGATGGCAGCCAGCTTAAATGCCATTTCGTTGGAGTCAACGGGGTGGTAAGAGCCATCGTACAGAGTAGCCTTCAGGCCAACCATGGGATAGCCGGCCAGGGGGCCCTTCATGACAGCTTCCTGCAGACCCTTTTCAACAGCGGGGTTGAAGTTCTTGGGCACAGCGCCGCCGACAACGGCCACATCGAAGATCAGGTCGTCCTGCTCCTCCTGGGGCTCAAAGCGGACCCAAACATCACCGAACTGGCCGGAACCACCGGTCTGCTTCTTATGACGGCCATGGGCTTCCACGGTCTTCTTGATCTTCTCACGGTAAGCGACCTTAGCGGGCAGCAGAACTGCATCCACACCAAAGCGGCTCTTCAGCTTTGCAACAAGAACATCCAGCTGCTGATCACCGGCACCGGACAGCACCAGCTGATGGGTCTCGGCATTGTTCACCAGGGTGAAGGAAGGATCTTCTTCGTTCAGACGGTTCAGGCCTGCGCCAACCTTTTCTTCCTGGCCCTTGGTCTTGGGAGCGATAGCCATGGAGTAGCAGGGATCTGCATAAGGAATACCCTTCAAAGAAACGACCTTACGGGGATCGCACAGGGTATCGCCGGTCTTGACCTTGTCCATCTTGCCGATGGCGCCGATGTCACCGCAGGACAGAGCCTTGACTTCGGTGTTCTTCTTGCCACACATGGTGTACAGGCGGCCCAGCTTTTCGGTCTCGCCGGTACGGGCGTTGACCAAAGTGGTATCGGGAGTGATCTCGCCGGACAGCACCTTGATGAAGGAATACTTACCGTACTGATCGGACACGGTCTTCCAAACAAACGCAGCAGGAACGCCACCGGGGGAAACCACAAATTCCTCGGTAGTGCCGTCAGCCAGAGTGGCCTTATGATAGTTGCCCTCAACAGGGTTGGGCAGCAGGTCGATGATGTGATCCATGAGCATCAAGCTGCCCAGGCAGTTCACGCCGGAGCCGCACAGCACGGGGAACAGGCTCAGGTCAGCAACGCCCTGGTGCATGCCCTTGATCATTTCTGCGTAGGTGAAGTCGTCACCCTCGAAGAAGCGGTCCATCAGAGCTTCGTCGGTTTCTGCAACAGATTCCTTCAAAGCATCGTTGAATTCTGCAATAACATCCAGCTTGTCATCGGGAACCTGGATCTCAACACGCTTCAGATTCTGCATCTCGTAAGCGCGCTTGTTCAGCACATCGATGATGCCGGTGACACGCTTGGAAGCGTCCCAAATGGGAACGACCACAGGAGCGATCTTGTTGCCGTACTTTGCACGGAGAGCTTCAAAAGTGGCGTTATAGTCGGAGTGGTCTTCGTCGGTCTTGGAAATGTAAACAAAACGGGGCATATTCCGCTCTTCGCAGTACTTCCATGCCTTCTCAAAGCCCACAGTGATGCCGTCCTTTGCGGAGCAGACCAGAATGGCAGCGTCAGCAGCACGGAGTGCTTCCACGACGGCGCCGGAGAAGTCAAAGCCGCCGGGGGTGTCCAGCAGGTTGATCTTGGTGTTCTTATATACCAGGGGAACGACCGCAGTGGAAATGGAAATATTGCGGCGGATCTCCTCGGGATCAAAGTCACAAACGGTGTTGCCGTCGGCATTTTTGCCCATACGGTCGATGGCACCGGTCATGTAAAGCAGGCTCTCTGCCAGAGCAGTCTTGCCGCTGCCACTGTGGCCCAGCAAGCAAATGTTTCGGATCGCGTTAGCTGTGTACATAATTCAAATCTCCTTTCGGTTGGCGCAATGCACCACATGAAGACATTATACACGAAACAAAATGACTTTTCAATGCCTTTTTTCGTCAGGTTGCAAAATTGTTCAAAATGCCGATGGACATTTGTTTTTCTGGGCAAAACATACAAAAAATTTATGATTTTTGAGTAAAAAGCCCGGCAACCGAAGTTGCCGGACTGTGCATTATACAAATCTTGCCCACTCTGTAATGAGCAAACCGGGAATCATCCAGACCAGCTCATACAACAGAAGGTTTTCCGGGGTCACCAGATATTCCGCATGAACAATGGACAGCGCCAGCATGATCAGCAGGCCCAAAATGCCGCCGATCATCTGCACCGCCACACCGGTAACGCAGGAAGAGCGCAATGCCCGGGCGCCGGTCACGGCATAGGCCGCGCCTGCCAGACCCTCTTGGGTGGTCAGTGCCGCTACCACCGCCTCTTCCCCTATGGGACGAAAAGCCAGATCCCTGCGGATCTTCCGTTCCGGGAACACCATTTTCCGGGTGTTGACGCCAAATTTTTCAGCGATCAGCTCTTCTGTCTGCATAAAGTCGCCGGATATGATCACCGGGGTCAGTTTGCGGTAGGCGCACAAGGTGGTCAGCCCTAATGCCGAAGATTTCATTCTGGTATAGCTGATGGCGAACACACCGTTGAGCACACCGTCCACTGCGGCATAGACCGCATTGCTGAGCTTGGCCCGTTCCGGCATCTCCACGCCCAGTTCCTTCAAGAACGACCATGTGCCGATCAGCACAGTTTCTCCGTTAACAATACCGCCGATGCCCCCATTGGAATAATGGCGCAGGGTCTCCACCTCAAAATGGTAACCGTTGCGGCTTTCCAGCAGCTGACTGAACAGGGGTGCCAGTCCTCCCCCATCCGCCATCATCACTGCGGCGCTGTATGCAACCACCTGATCCGGATTGCGGCTTCCGTAGAATTTGACACCGTTCATTTTCACAGAACCGGAGGGGAACAGATCCTCGCTGGTCAAAGGAAATACCAGTCGGTTATTCAAAGCAGAAACACCTTGCCAGCCACACAAAACCGTTCCCAGCTTGTGCATTCTCCGCTCCAAAATGGCAATGGGACGGGAAACGGCAATGTATGCCGTCGCCGGAACAGCCACCAGCAGCGCCGCGCTGAACAGTCTGACACCCGTAATGATGCCGTTCAACACTCCAGCGGTAACGCCGATAGCCAGACTTACAAACAGAGCGATCAAGGCGTATGTATTCAGCGTGCGCTCCGGACCGATGGGCGTACGGTAGTTATCCATGAAATCCTCTACCTGACCGTCACCCCGCAAAATTCCGGGATTGCCGTTATAGACATCCTCCTCTACCGCCACGCTGTCCAGCCGGATCGCTTTGCGCATGGTGTCCATCTGTCCCATTTCCGTGTTGCGGTTTTGGTACGCACACCACAAGGACATGGTCATATTCAGGCTAAACGGCGCGCAGCAAGGCACCCGCACCTGACTCAGGCACAAAATACCGTCTGCGACACAGGCCACAAGGCTGAACATAAGCAATGTATTGAGGGAAAAACGGCGTTTGATCAGATCGCCGAAGCCTTCCATCAGCTGATAACTACCCAACAGGGCTGACAGGAGCATTCCCAGCAGTTGTCCGAAAACCAGCAACCGCATGCGCTCCGGGGGTACAACGCCCATGGCGTGCATCCCGGCGGTGATCGCGGACAGCAGCGCAACCAGACCGCAGATCAAAATTGCCGCCTGCAACTTGCCAAAACCACGCTCCACCAGCTGGTAGTACCGCTTTTCCGGTCCTGCGATCAGCTTCTTTTTCAGCTCACGCAGACGGGATTTGGGATGAAATACGATGGGCTCCGGGGGGATGTATTCTCCCATGGGGTCGTCATATTCCGGCTCCCATTTTTCAGAATAGGGCTCGGTTTTGGGTTCCTCCGGCGCAACAAAGGCCGGTGCCGGGGGTTCTTCCTCCTGCCCCACAGGCGTAAAGGCGATGGTCTCATCCGAAACTGCTGTCTGTTCTTTTACCGCCTTGGTGATCTCACCCAAGCGGACGGTATCCTGGGGCATTGCCGGGGGAATATGCTCTCTGTGAGCCGGCTTTCCGTCCCAGATCAGAACATCGTCCTCAACGGATTCGCCAAATTCTTGCTCAAAAGAGTCTTCCTCCGGCGCACTGCCGCTGAATTCCTTGACAATGTCATCAATATCCAGTTCCGAAGTATCCTTTTTCCATTGTTCCATTGTCATTCCTCCTCCGGTTATCCAATGCGCTGACGAACCGCCTCATACAAAAGGATCGATGCCGCCGCCGATGCGTTCAGCGACGAAATACGGCCACGCATGGGGATATTGACAGTCACATCACAATTTTTTCGCACCAAGGGGCTCATGCCGTCTCCCTCGTTGCCGATGACGATGGCCGCAGGGCCGGTCAAATCGGCCTTGTACATGGGGATGGAACCCTCCGCAGCTGTGCCGAAGATCCAAACGCCCTTTTCCTTCAGCTCGGCGATAGCATGATTGATGTTGGTAACTCTGGCCACCTTCATATACTCCACCGCACCGGCGGATGCCTTGGCAACGGTAGCCGTCAGGCCTACGCTGCGCCGCTTGGGAATGATCACACCGTGGGCGCCGGCACATTCCGCCGAACGCATGATGGCACCCAGATTGTGGGGATCTGTCAGCTCATCACAAATGATGATCAGGGCAGTTTCTCCCCGGGACGCAGCCTCTTCCAAAATATCGTCAATGGTGCAATATTCATGGGCGGCAGCCAGGGTGATCACGCCCTGGTGGGCCTTGGTGAAGCTCATGGCGTCCAGCTTGCGGCGATCCACGGGCACCACCACAGCACCGGCCTCCTTGGCTTCCGCCGCCAGCCGCTGCAGTCCCCGATCCGTTTCTCCGGATGCGATAAACACTTTATCGATGGTGCGCCCGCTGCGCAGCGCTTCCTGCAGAGCGTTTCTGCCCTCCAGCTGACCTTCGATCTCCTCGGTCTGAACGGGTGCGGGCCGCTTGTTGTATCGTTTTGTATCACGCCTATCGTTCATGGTATTTCTCTCCAAAAATCTTTATAGTTAGCTTCATTATAACAGATTATCCATTTCTACACAACTGTTTTTCTGAATTTTTCCCTGTTTTGAATGTGTTTACAGAAAATTTACCCCATAATTATGAAACATTCATTGCCCTTTGCGGAAAAATATGATATGATAATGCAAACTCTGCCCCAAGGAGGCGTAATAATGGAGCAAAACGGAAACAATCCTCAAAATAAAAAACCGGGAAATGACAAGCGTCCCAAGAGCAGCATATGGGTCTGCCTGATCATTGCCATCGCTCTTGTGATCGTGATCAGCACGGTCTATAATATCATTTCCGGCAGTCAGTACACACAGACCAAGTATTCCGATTTTCTGGAAGCTATGGAAGACAACAATCTGGCGGAAGTACAGCTGCAATATGATCGGATCATCTATCTGACCAAGGAAGAAGCAGCAAAGCCTGCCGCAGAGCAGAAGGCCTGCTTCACCGGCCTGCCCAGCGGCGACAAGATGGATCTGGTGGCACAGCTCCACGAAATGGGCGTGGAAGTGGATCAGGAAATCGTGGAAGACAATTCCATGATCATGATGATCCTGTACTACGCTCTGATGATCGGCGTTTTGTTCTTCGTCATGCGGATGATCACCAAGCGCATGAGTGGCGAAGGCATGATGGGCGGCTTTGGTCACAGCAAGGCCAAGATGTATATGGAAAAAGAGACCGGCGTTACCTTTAACGATGTGGCCGGTCAGGACGAAGCCAAGGAATCCTTGCAGGAGATCATCGATTTTCTCCACAATCCCAAGAAGTACACTGACATTGGCGCAAAAATGCCCAAGGGCGCGCTGCTGGTGGGCTCTCCCGGTACGGGTAAGACCCTGATCGCCAAGGCTGTCGCCGGCGAAGCCGGTGTCCCCTTCTTCTCCATCTCCGGCTCTGACTTTGAAGAAATGTTCGTGGGCGTGGGCGCAAGCCGTGTCCGGGATCTGTTCCAGCAGGCCACCAAGGTTGCTCCCTCCATCGTGTTCATTGATGAGATCGACGCCGTGGGCCGCAGCCGGGATTCCCGGTTCGGCAACAACGACCAGACTCTGAATCAGCTTTTGGGCGAGCTGGACGGCTTTGATTCTTCCAAGGGCGTTGTGATTCTGGCCGCCACCAACCGTCCGGAAATTTTGGATAAAGCACTTCTGCGTGCCGGGCGTTTTGACCGCCGGATCGTGGTGGATCGCCCCAATTTGCAAGGCCGTTGGGACACTCTGAAGGTGCATACCCGGAAGATCAAGCTGGCAGAAGATGTGGATCTTAAGAAGATCGCCCAGGCAACCGCCGGCGCGGTGGGTGCGGATCTGGCAAACCTGGTAAACGAAGCCGCGCTGCGTGCCGTCCGTCAGGGTCGTCAGATGGTCAATCAGGAAGACCTGCTGGTATCCTTTGAGACTGTCATTGCCGGTACGGAAAAGAAAAACACCGTTTTAAGCGAGACGGAAAAGCGGATGGTTGCATATCACGAGATCGGTCATGCCCTGATTTCCGCCCTGGAAAAGCACGACACCCCTGTCTCCAAGATCACCATCGTTCCCCACACCGAGGGCGCATTGGGCTACACTCTGTACCTGCCCGAGGAGGAAAAATACCTCTCCACCAAGGAAGAGCTGCTTGTGCAGCTGCGTTCCCTGCTAGGCGGCCGTGCCGCGGAGCAGCTGGTGTTCGGCACAATGACCACCGGAGCCGCCAATGACATCCAGCGCGCCACCGCATTGGCTCGGAACATGGTTGCTCTGTACGGCATGAGCGAGGAACTGGGTCTGATGGCTCCGGCAAGCATTACCAATCAGTATCTGGAAGACCATGCACAGCTGGATTGCTCTCAGGCTACCGCCGCAACCATCGACGAGACTGTGCAAAAAATCTTGAAGCAGTGCTTTGCGGATGCAGTGCGTATCCTCACGGAAAACCGGGAGTTGCTGAATGAGATCTCCGAGTATCTGCTGATCAAGGAGACCATCACCGGCGAGACGCTGATGGCCTTCATCGACCCGGAGAAGAAGGCGGAGCTACTGGCCCGGGAAGCGGAAGAAAAAGCCGCGGAAGAAGCTGCCGAGGAAGAAAAAAACGAGGTGGAATCCACCGAAGAAGAAACTCCTCAGGAAGAAACAACTGAGGAAGAAACTACTGGGGAAAAATCCGCTGAGGAAGAATAATCGTCGGTTCGACCAATGGTCGCCCCTACCAAGTCCTATATGCGCCTGCCGGTTGATCGGCAGGCGCATTTTTTGCTTTTCTTTTCCGTGGATCTGTGGTATAATCCTCACAGAAATCAACCAAAGGAGATACCTATGCTTTCCATTGCTGAAATTCTGTCCCAGGAGCTGGGACAAAAGCTTACCTATGTTCAAAATGTCATTGATCTGATGGACGAGGGGAACACCATTCCCTTTATCGCCCGTTACCGCAAAGAAATGCACGGCGCTATGGACGACACCGTCCTGCGGACGCTGGAGACTCGGCTGACCTATCTGCGGAATTTGCAGGCGCGTCGGGATGAGGTGAAAAATTCCATCGAAAACCAGGGAAAACTGACGGAAGAGCTGGCCACAGCCATTGACAACGCCGCCACTTTGGCCGAGGTGGAAGATCTGTACCGCCCCTATAAGCAAAAGCGGCGCACACGGGCATCCATCGCCCGGGAGAAGGGTTTGGAGCCCTTGGCGCAGGCCATTTTTGCCCAGGATGGGCAGGACCCTGCCAAATTGGCAGAGGCCTACATTGACCCCGAAAAGGGCGTTGAGACTGTGGAAGACGCCCTTGCCGGCGCATCTGACATCATTGCGGAGGATCTTTCCGACGATGCGGCAATCCGCAAGAACCTCCGCAACCTTGTGATGCGCAAAGGCATTTTCACCTGCAAGGCAGAGGACGCAGAAACAGATACCGTTTACCGCCTGTACTACGATTTCAGCCAGCCCATTTCCCGGCTGCTGGATCATCAGGTCCTGGCCATGAACCGGGGCGAAAAAGAGGGCATTTTGAAGCCCAATGTAACGCTCCCCGGCAATGAGGGCGCTGCTCTGGTCTGCCGCGCAGCCCTGAAACCCACCGCCATTGTTTCCGCATTTGTCCGTGCCGCCGCTGAGGATGCTTTCGAACGGCTGATCTTCCCTTCCATCCAACGGGAAATCCGTTCTGAGCTTTCCGAGCGTGCCTACAACGGCGCAATTCACAATTTTGCTCTGAATCTGAAGCCCCTTTTGATGCAGCCCCCCGTCAAGGGTTTTGTCACCATGGGTCTTGACCCCGGATACCGCAACGGCTGTAAGGTAGCTGTTGTGGATGCCACCGGCAAGGTTCTGGACACCGCAGTGGTCTATCCCACTTTCAGCGAAAAGAAAAAGCAGGAAGCCATTGCCACCCTGTCCGTGTTGATGAGAAGACACAAAGTCCAGCACATCGCCATCGGCAACGGCACCGCCTCCCGGGAGACGGAAGCCATGACTGTGGAGCTACTCCACAGCTTCCCCGAGGCCAGCTACATGATCGTCAACGAGGCCGGCGCATCCGTATACTCCGCCTCTCCCCTGGCCGCCGAGGAATTCCCGGATTATGATGTAAATCTGCGTTCCGCTGTTTCCATTGCCCGTCGGTTGCAGGATCCTCTTGCGGAGTTGGTAAAAATTGATCCCAAGGCCATCGGCGTGGGTCAGTATCAGCACGACTGCCCCCAGAAGGAGCTGGACGCCGCCCTGGGCAGTGTGGTGGAGGATTGCGTCAATGCCGTGGGCGTGGATGTGAATACCGCATCCCGGAGCCTGTTGGAACAGGTGGCCGGTCTGAACAGCACAACATCCAAAAACATTGTGGCATTCCGGGAGGAAAACGGCCCGTTCAGCAACCGTGCGCAGCTGAAAAAGGTGCCTAAGCTGGGCCCCAAGGCATTCCAGCAATGCGCCGGCTTCCTCCGGGTGCCGGAAAGCAAGGAAGTTCTGGACAACACCGGTGTCCACCCCGAATCCTACGATGCCGCCAAGGCACTTCTGGCCCTTTTGGGCAAGGATGACCTGCAGTCTCTGCCGGCAAAGCTGGAAGCCTACGGCACCGCCAAGGCCGCGCTGGAATGCGGCGTGGGCGAACCTACGCTGATCGACATTGCCAAGGAGCTGTCTAAGCCCGGACGGGATCCCCGTGACGAGCTGCCTGCGCCCATTCTGCGCAAGGATGTGCTGGATATGAAGAATCTTCTCCCCGGTATGGAGCTGACCGGCACTGTGCGTAATGTCATCGACTTTGGCGTGTTTGTGGACATCGGCGTACACCAGGACGGTCTGGTGCATATCTCCGAGGTGTGTGACCGCCGCCTGAAACACCCCAGTGAGGCTGTCAAGGTGGGTGATGTGGTCAAGGTCGTGGTCCTAAGTGTGGATCAGGAACGCCACCGCATCAGCCTGAGCATGAAACAGGTGAAAAAATAAAAATCAAGGCGCACCGCTGCTTGGCGGTGCGCCGTTTTCTTGACATCAAATTCTCTTGTTGCTATAATAGGTCACAGTTCCTCCCGGCTGCGCAGGAGCAGCTCCGGAGATTTCATGATCACGGTGGTATTGGCCGGAATGGAACGGGTCACAAAGGCATTTGCACCGATGACGCAGTCCTTGCCGATCACCGTCTCGCCGCCTAATATAGTAGCACCGGCATAAAGGGTCACGCCGTCTTCGATGGTAGGATGCCGCTTTGCCCCTGCCAGACTTTGGCCACCCCGGGTAGAAAGGCCGCCCAGAGTCACGCCCTGATAGAGCTTCACATGGTCACCGATGATGGTGGTCTGACCCACGACGATGCCCGTACCATGGTCGATAAAGAAATGGGAACCGATGGTGGCGCCGGGGTGAATGTCGATACCGGTGGTGCTGTGGGCCGATTCCGTCATCATTCTGGGAATCAGCGGCACATTCAGCAGATACAGCTCATGGGCCAGCCGATATACCGTAATGGCGTAAATACCGGGATAGGCCAGAACGATCTCGTCAAATCCGGTTGCTGCCGGGTCGCCGTCAAAAGCGGCCTGCAGATCCGTTTCCACCATGGCCCGCACCGCAGGAATTCGGTTCAAAAACGCCTTGCACAGAGCATCCACCTGCTCCTTGGGGCAGACTTTGGCCAGCTGGCTGTACAGCTCCGCATAAACCTTGGGAATTTTCTCATCCAGCTTGGTTTCCGCAACCTGGAAGAATATCATTTCATGGAGTTGGGCCAAAATATTCTTCACAGCGGTGCGGTCGGGAAAACGCTCCCATTGGATGGTATCCATCAGCCGCTGCTTGTGATAATCCTCACGGATGGCATCTGTCAGTTGTTGCATATCCATCGCTCCTTTATTCTCGTCTTTTTCATGATACTCAGTATAACACCTTTTTGCGCATTTTGAAAGGAGAATTTTATGAATATCCATTCTTCTGCCATAAATTTAATCGGAAATACCCCTCTGCTCCGATATGATAACGCGTTTTGCACGGTTTTGTGCAAGATCGAGGGCAAAAATCCCGGCGGTTCCGCGAAAGACCGGGTTGCCCTGTATATGATCCAGGAGGCAGAAAAACAAGGGCTGCTGACCCCGGATGCCCAAATCATTGAGGCCACCTCCGGCAATACCGGCATCGGTCTGTGCGCAATCGCCGCCGCCAAGGGGTATTCCATGACCATCGTCATGCCCGACACCATGAGTATGGAGCGGCGGATGCTGATGGCGGCCTACGGCGCAAAAGTCGTCCTCTCCCCCGGTAAGGATGGCATGACCGGCGCGATCGCATTGGCTGACCGGCTGGCAAAGGAGGCCGGCAGCGCCTTTATTCCCGGCCAGTTTACCAATCCGGCCAACCCCAAGGCCCATTATGAGACCACCGGCCCGGAAATTTGGCGGGATACCAACGGAAATGTGGACATTTTTGTGGCAGGGATCGGCACCGGCGGTACGGTCACCGGCGTGGGCCGGTATCTGAAAGAACAGAATGCTAACATCCAAATCGTGGGTGTGGAGCCTGCCACATCGGCAGTCCTGTCCGGCGGCGTTCCGGGTTCTCACGGCATCCAGGGAATTGGCGCAGGCTTTATTCCGGAGGTGCTGGATCGGAGCATTTTGGATGAAGTCATCCCGGTTTGCGACGAGGCCGCCATGGAAACAGCCCGGAATTACGCCAAAAATCAAGGCGTGTTGGTGGGTATCTCCTCCGGTGCGGCATTGTGGGCGGCGCTGGAACTGGCAAAACGCCCGGAAAATGCAGGCAAAACCATTGTTGCCTTGATGCCTGACTCCGGAGAACGGTATCTTTCCTCAGGATTGTACAAATAAGTAAACTGTCCCCCGTGCTGTGCACGGGGGACAACTTTTTATCCAAGCAATTCCAACAATTCCTTGCGGGTCTCATCGATCAATGCGCTGGAAGTAGTATAGTCGTCAAATGTACGGCATACCTTTTCGATCATTGCCAGAGCTGCATCCGGATTTTTCTTCTTCAGCATGGTCAGCAGTTCGAAGTCATACGCACCGGTTCTTTGCAGATGGCCACGCACGCTGTACTCAGGCTTTCCGTTGCCCGGATACACCACAAAGCCGTTGCCGGCAGGCATGTGACCACATCCATCACTAGGAAGGATGGTCACCTTCTCATACTGCTCCGTATGAACGTGATAGCCCCAATGGAGGAATCCCTTGAAATTGTATTTCACACCCATCCACAAAGGCAGACGGCTTGCGGACAGGGGCAAGTCCATAACCCGGTTCATAGTCTTGCCTGCGGGCCAACCACAGGTGTAGAACCACATTTCCTCGCCCAACGCCTGCAGCTGCTGATGCTCTTCCAGGTACTTTTCATAAAACGCCTGTTTCACAACCCAAATATCCAGGGAGCCGGCAAGGTACTGGCTTTCTGTGGGATCATTGATCACAACGCCGGGCATCATTTTCCGGCAGATAGCGCCCATGGCGCGGTATGCCAGAGAGTTGGGGATCTGGGGCTCGTCCACCATACACTGCATATAATAAGGACCCCAGTTGTTCCGTTCCACACATTCCTGAGATCTCTGGAAATACAGCTTCTGCTGGCGGTAACCCTCAATGGATGTTACACCCACATCACGGTCCCACAGCAGGTAGATCTCGTCCTCGTCCCATTTCTTCCACCGGGCGATAAAGCCACCCATAATGGTGCGGAAGCCCTTTTTTAATGCCAGATTACCTACCTGCTCGGCATGGGTAAAGTCAAAGTCCACAACAACACCCTGCTCGTCACGAACCGGAACACCAGAGGGGATCATCAGCACATCGGTGCGCATATCCATCTCGTTATCCATGTACTGTTCCAGAACCTCGAAGTACTCTTTGGACTGCAATTCTACCTTGTGATCTTTGGCAATTCTGTCGTAGTAAATCCAGTTAACCATCCGCAGTTTGGTATCAGCAAGCGCAGGAATCTGCGTGTTATAAGTTTTCAAAGAAACCGGCAGCTTGAAAGCTTCATCACCGACAGTCAAGGTAAGATAGCCATTGAATGTGCCCACAGGGGCATCCGATGCCACGTTCAGGCGGACATAGAAGGCTGCTCTGCCGGCTTTCAACTTCCCGCCTTCGGGCAGATATGTAATATCGTAAATGTCGTAAGGAGCCTGACGGATAACAAAGTCCTTGACAGACTCATAGTCCAGCGTCGTACCCAATTTTGCGTCGCTGTTCTCATTGACGCAAGCCGGCAGCAACTGGTAAACCTCAGCTACACAGCCGAGATCATCCAAGGCGACCTTCAGCTCCTCGCCACCCTGGAGCTGCTTGTCGGTCAGCACCTGGAAGCAAACATCCGCGCCTCTGGCACAATAGAGCTCAGCCTTGCCCTCCTGTGTGATCTCACTGTCAGGGAAGACCCATTCGTTTTCGGAAAAAATTTGATATTTCATAAAACCCCTCCGTAAAATTATCATTTTCAATGCCAAATGCGCATTTCCAAAACCATACTTAATAGGAAAACACGCTTAAATCTCAGGCACTGTAATACAATAGCACAAAACCGCCAAAAATGGAAGTGAAATATTCATTTTTTACAGTAGATATGCAAAATTCAGCGCCCATGCTCTTTCGAGCATGGGCGCTGGGGTTAGATACTGGGATGTTAATCAGATTTATTACAGGAGCTTCTTTACGGAATCGCCGTACTTCAGCATTGCATTGATCAGCTCAATGCTCTC
>SVLT01000049.1 GCA_015067845.1 Oscillospiraceae bacterium | reverse complement strand
GCATCGTGCTGAAAGATGTCCCAGAGGGACGGTATTTTCTGAGTGCGGCACCGCTGAATCTGGCAGGCGCTGACGGTGCCCCCTGTAGGGCGTATTTGATTGACTGAGGAGATATCGGAATGAAAGCCAAACAAATCCCCCGGATCGATATCCACGACCGGATCGAGCTGAAGAACGCGCTTCCGCTGCGCACACCCTACGTTATTTACATTGATCCCTGCGACACTTGCAATTTCCGGTGTAAGTTTTGCCCCTCCGGAAATCTGGAACTGATGAAGAAAACCAGAGGTCGTGGCCACGGCCCCATGGATTTTGAAATGTACAAAGGCATCATCGACAGCTTGCATGAATTTCCTGACCCCTTGCGGGTTATTCGCCTGTACAAAGAGGGGGAACCGCTGGTAAATCCCCGATTTGCCGACATGGTCCGCTATGCGAAAGCATCGCCCAAGGTTCAGCGGGTGGATACGACCACCAACGCATCTTTGCTGACGAAGGATCGGAGTCTGGAGATCATCGATGCCGGTCTTGACCGGATCAATATTTCCGTAGAGGGTATCAACGCTGATCAGTACCGGGATTTTTCCGGGCATAAGATGGATTACCAGCAGTTCGTGGACAACATCGCATTCTTTTATGACCATAAGAAGCAATGTGAGATGAACATCAAGATCAACGGCGATATTCTAACGCCTGAACAGGAAGAAGAATTTTACCGGACCTTTGGAAATATCACCGATGGCATCAATGTGGAGCGAACCATTGAATACTGGCCTAAGTATAATGACATGAAAGTGGATTTTGATGAGGGCGTCAGCTTGCTGGGCGGCGCAGCGCAAGAGGTGCAGGTGTGTCCATATGTGTTCTACGAGATGTGCATCAACTCCAACGGCACCTACAGCCTGTGCCGGTTCGATTGGAATCATGCTATGATCTTAGACCCACATGTAAGCGCCCCGGCTACGCCCAAAAAGATCTGGGACAGCATTGTGCTGTGGAATTTCCAGCAGCAGTTCCTGAGAAAAGAACGGAAAATGATGACCGTTCTGTCCTGCCCCAAATGCGGCATTCTAAAGCAGGGAGTCCCGGAGGATTTGGACGAATTTGCGGAAGAAATTCTGGACGAGATGTAAATATTACGTACATGGAAAAAGAAACACAGGATTGAGAAGCAATTCGAAGCTTCTAATCCTGTGTTTTTCTTATAGCTATGCTGCGAATTTACATAGGTATGCAGAGCAAAAAATTAAGGGTTCAAGGACCAACCATGGTCGCCGTGATAAATCATAAGTCTAGTCTGACCGCCATCGATGCAGATGTTCTCGCCGGTGATGAATCCAGCTTTATCGGATGCCAGAAACAGCACCATGTTGGCGATGTCCAGTGGATTTCCCACCCGGCCTGCGGGCTGCTGGATAGCATCGGGACCCTCGTAAACGGTGTATGCAGTGTCGATCCAACCGGGAGAAATGGAGTTGACCCGAACCTTTCCGGCAAGAGAAACTGCCAGTGCATGGGTCAGGGCAGAGATTCCGCCCTTTGCCGCGGTGTAGCTTTCACTCTGGGGCTGGCTCATCCGGTCACGGGACGAGGAAATATTGATGATGCTTGCACCTTCCGCAAAACAGGGTGCAAACAACTTACTCAGGTAGAAAGGCGCGGTTACGCCAATAGCCATGGAGCGCTGGAACTGCTCATAGGTACATTCATTGATCCCACGGAAACCAGGAGGTGCGTTGTTGACCAGTACGTCAACCTTGCCATATTTTGCGATAACCGTCTGGGCGAAGTCCTCCAAAGTGGCCTTGTCGGCAATGTCGCCCACATAGTGATCGCCCTCGACACAGTCGATGACGCATACATGGGCACCCTGTTTTGTAAACTCCTCTGCAATACACTTGCCGATGCCACCTGCACCGCCAGTGATGACGACTACTTTGTTTTGGAACATATAAACCTCCTATGTTAGGGTTTAATGGATACCTTGATAACTCCATCCAGTTTGTTCTCAAAGAGGTGGTAAGCCTCCTCGATATCTTCCAACTTATAGCGGTGGGTGATCAGCGGGGTAGTATCAATCTTACCTGCTTCAATGAGGGCAAGAATCTCAGCGCAGTCGCAGCCGTCGACGCCGCCGGTTTTGAAGGTCAGGTTTTTGCCGTACATGTCCGGCAGGGGCAGACTCTGAGCCTCATCATAGAGGGCCACCACGGTGACGACGGCGTTGGGTCGGGCGCATTCCCAGGCCAGGCGGAAGGTATCCTTGGCGCCTGCCACTTCCAGCACCACATCGGCACCGCCGTGGTCGGAATTGGCGAGGGTAAATGCCTTGCAGTTTTCCGGCTCGCAGACCAGCACATCAGGATAATGCTCCCGGACGAAGGCGATGCGGGCCGGGTCTTTTTCGCAGACGATGATCCGCTTGGGATTCTTCAGCATGACGCAGAGCAGGGTGCAGATGCCCGTGGGGCCTGCGCCGATGATGAGGACGGTGTCCTCCTCGGTGATTTCGGAAATCCGGGCGGCCCAGAAACCGGTGGCCAGCACATCACCCACAAAGAGTGCCTGCTCGTCAGTAACGGAATCGGGGATCTTATTCAGTCCCTGATCCGCATAGGGCACCCGGACGAACTCAGCCTGTCCTCCGTCAATGCGGCAGCCCAGTGCCCAACCGCCGTTGGGGTCGGTGCAGTTGTTCACAAAGCTGTGCTGGCAGAAGAAGCACTCACCGCAGAAGGTCTCCACATTCACCGTCACCCGGTCACCGGGCTTCACAGTGGTCACAGCGGAACCAACAGATTCCACCACGCCCACCATCTCGTGGCCCACCGTGATACCGGGAACAGCACGGGGCACAGAGCCATGCTTGATGTGCAGATCGCTGGTGCAGATAGATCCCAAAGTCACCCGCACCACCGCATCCCGGGGATCCAAAATCTCCGGCTTGGGCTTGTCCATCAGGGCGAATTTTCCGTGTTCTATGTATGTTAAGGCTTCAGCATGAATTTTTCCATAATGCTACCTCCTTATTGTTTCTGCGCGCATTATAGCAGACCCCCCCGAAGGCGCATAAACGATTTGTAAATTACAATGTTATTTTCCGCTAAGAAATCTGTACATAACATCTGCAACTTCCTTCGGTGTTTTGGAGATCGGCTCCAGAATCCACTGCCGCAGAATATAATAAAATCCGCCGGCATAGCAATAGGCCATGAGTTTGCGGCTGTCATCATCCTGATTTTCGAGGGCCTTATAGTGAAGAGGATCAAACTGTTCGTTGTATAACGCCTGGATGGATTCTACGAATTCGTCATCCGTTCTGGTTTTGAACAGGATGCGCAGCAGTTCTGCATGATCATATAAATACTGGCACAGATCCTCCAGCCAGATTCGAAGATTTTTGCCCATCTTTTCCTTTCTGGCAAAGGTCTGGACATCCCGGATCATATTCTGACGCATATTCCTGAGAATATCACGGGGCTCATTGTAGTGCCGGTAGAATGTGGCCCGGTTAATGCCGGACTCGGCGCAGAGCTCAGAGACATGGATACTGTCAATATCCTTTTTCTCCAGCAAGCGCAAAAGTCCTTCTTGCAGAAGTCGCTTGGTAAGAGCCACTCTTTGATCGTCCTTCATCCCAAAAACCTCCGGAAAAAATTAGGGAAGTGTGCGACAAAATGCACACAACTGCCGCACATCAGAAGAAATCGAAAAATCTGTTTGTTGATTGTGCGACATTTGTATATTATAATAATGAATGTCGCGTAGATTGTCAAGGCTCTCAAAAATAAGAAGGAGTGATCACATGGAACTGATAATTATGATTTTGGTATGCTTCCTGGCCGGTGCAGGTGCCGGTATCGGAACGGGATTTGCAGGCATGAGTGCCGCAGCGGTCATCGGACCGATGCTCACCACCTTTTTGGATGTGCCTGCCTATGAGGCAGTTGGCATTGGCCTGATCAGCGATGTGCTGGCCAGTGCAGTCAGTGCTTATACTTACAAAAAGAGCGGTAACCTGGATGTAAAGAACAGCCTGCCTATGCTGGCAAGTGTGTTGGTCTTTACGATTGTGGGTAGCTTTGTAGCCAGTTTGCTTCCTGAACGGGCTATGAGTGGTACGATGCAGATTGCTCTGATTATTATCGGTCTCAGATTCCTGCTGAAGCCGGTCACGACCACCAAGGAGCAGATGGCCACCGTTTCCCCTCGTGAAAAGCTGATCAAAT
>SVLT01000021.1 GCA_015067845.1 Oscillospiraceae bacterium | reverse complement strand
CTCCCGACCGTAAGGCTGACATGCCCTTCCTGATGCCCGTTGAGGACGTCTTCACCATCTCCGGCCGTGGTACTGTTGCTACCGGTCGTGTTGAGCGTGGCCAGATCAACAAGAACGACAAGGTCGAAATCGTTGGCCTGCGTGAAGAGAAGAAGGAAACCGTCTGCACCGACATCGAAATGTTCCACAAGCTGCTGGATTACGCAGAAGCTGGTGATAACATCGGCGCTCTGCTGCGTGGTGTTGACAAGAAGGAAATCGAGAGAGGCCAGGTTCTCTGCAAGCCCGGCTCCATCAAGCCTCTGACCAAGTTCGCTGGCCAGGTTTACGTCCTGTCCAAGGAAGAAGGCGGCCGTCATACTCCCTTCTTTAACAACTACCGTCCTCAGTTCTACTTCCGTACCACTGACGTTACCGGTATCATCTCCCTGCCCGAAGGCACTGAGATGTGCATGCCCGGCGATAACGTTGTTATGAACGTTGAGCTGATCACCCCCATTGCTATCGAGAAGGGCCTGCGTTTCGCTATCCGTGAAGGCGGCCGTACCGTCGGTTCCGGTGTTGTTACCGAGATCTACGAGTAATTCTTATAGCTGAAAAGCATTTTGATCCCCCGAGCTTCGGCTCGGGGGATTTTTCTGCTTGCTGTGACTTTCCTTTTGTGCTATGATAAAAGAAAAGGGGTGTCGTTATGAAAAGATGGATCGCTGGGTGTATCAGCCTTTTCCTTGCAATGAGCTTGACTGCCTGCGGCGCAGCAGAGCCAATTGGGCAAACACCGGAAACCTCGTCTTCGACAAGCGTTCAGTCTTCCACTGCTACCCCGAATACGACTCAGCCGCCGGCACAGACCAAGCCGCCGGAATCAACGCAGGGCGAACCGTATTTGGTATATTCGCCCTATGTTGTGAAAACAACAGTTCGGGAATATCTTGGGGACGACTATGACCTGTATTGCAAAATGGTCGATTCTGTGATCAATTACGATGGCTATGTAAGCGGTTTTTCCAGTGAGGAACAGTTTTTTAATTTGTGGCGTATTATGCGAGAGGCGTGGCCTCCTGCTCAAATGGTTTGCGCAAACTATGGGACTACCGATGAGCCTTACACATATAAGGACGGCGCATGTCAGATCGCCTTTCAATATGACCGCAGCGAGCATGACCAGGTCATTCAGGCCTTTTCTGACCGCATTACAAAGGATTTGTCCTGTGTAAACAAAGGCGATACAGAAGTCGAAGTGATTGCGAAACTCTATATGCATGCCAGCACGGAAATGAATTATGCGTATGGCTCGGGTTTTTTATACGAGTGCATTATGAACAACAGCGGTATTTGCAGCAACTATGCAGAATACCTCATACTGCTGCTAAGTCAGGCGGGTATTGAGTGTTACCTTGCCGGAGGTTCGGGCGCGGGTATTGACCATGCATGGGTCATTGCAAAAATGAATGGCCAGTTTTATCATTTCGACCCCACATGGGAAAATGCGTCCCGGAATTGGGCGTGGTTTGCAATTGATGATGAACTTCGTCATGCGTCTCTGGATCCCTCGGAGCTGGGTACTTTACAGACTTACGGAGACTGGGATTACGAGACAAATACATGGTTGCCGCCGCAGGTTTGCCCGGAAAGCTTCTGTCAAGATACCAGAGAGGATGACATGCCGCCCTGGAAATGGTGATCATACCCCCGAGCTTCGGCTCGGGGGATTTTTCATATTGTTCACATTTTTCTGTTGGTTTTCTTGTACTGTTATGGTACAATGATAGAAACATATGATATTTCGAGAAAGGTGATGAATTTTGAAGGAATTATACGTAAAAATCAAAGAATCGCTGCTTTCAGCGCTTCCCATTACCTTGATCGTCTACCTGTTAGCCTTGACACCCTGGTTTAACTTATCCGGAACGGAACTGCTAACGTTTTCCATCAGCGCGGTGATGCTGATTTTGGGCTTGGGTCTGTTCGGCCTGGGTGCAGACCTGGCTATGACCCCCATGGGTACTTATGTGGGTTCCGGCCTGTCCAAACAGCGCAAGCTGGGTCTGTTGCTGGTTTCCTGTTTCGTGCTGGGCCTGCTGATCACCATTGCAGAGCCGGACTTGCAGGTGCTGGCCAGTCAGGTAAGCTCCGTTATGAACGGAACGATGCTGATTTATGCAGTAGGCCTGGGCGTTGGCGCTTTTTTGGTGATAGCGGTACTGCGTATCGTATTCCGCAGGCAATTATCCAATATTCTGATGCTGTTTTATATGCTGCTGTTTGCGGCGGCACTGTTGCTGGTGGTCAATGGCAATATGAATTTGCTGCCCTTGGCTTTCGATTCCGGCGGCGTGACCACCGGCCCCATCACCGTGCCGTTTTTGATGGCGTTGTGCGTGGGTATTTCGGGCGTTTTGGGCGACCATCGCTCCCAGGAAAACAGCTTTGGTATGGTTGCCCTCTGCTCTATCGGCCCGATTTTGGCGGTGTTGCTTCTGGGCGCATTCACCAACAATAACCTCAGTTATACTGTGCCGGATTATGCTGCCGATGGCGATATTTTGGAAAGCTATCTTCATACTGCGGCCCATACTGCAAAGGAAGTTGCCATTGCTTTGGGCATGATCGTGCTGTTCTTTGGCATTTGCCAGGCGCTATTCTTGAAATTGCCTAAAAGGCGTTTGATCAAAATTGCCCTTGGCGTAGTCTTCACATATGTGGGATTGGTCATGTTCCTCACCGGCGTGAGTGTTGGCTTTATGCCCATAGGCTATAAGCTGGGAACGCAGTTGGCAGCGGTTCATCCTGCTTTGTTGGTGGTATTGGGGTTGGTCATGGGCGTGCTGGTGGTTTTGGCCGAGCCCGCCATCCATGTGTTGAATGCTCAGGTGGACGATGTAACCAGCGGCGCGGTTTCCAAGCGGTCGCTGATGACCGGCCTGTGCATCGGCGTGGGCGCATCCATCGCCCTGTCGGTGATCCGGATCATTTTTGATTTTTCTCTGGTCTACTATGTCATTCCCGGCTATTTCATCTCCCTGGCGCTGTCCTTGTTTGTGCCGCCGGTGTATACAGCCATCGCTTTCGACTCCGGTGGCGTTGCCAGCGGCCCCATGACTTCCACCTTCATTTTGCCCTTTGTAACGGGCATATGCGTGGCGATCCAGGGTTCGGATGCGGTACTGCGGGATGCTTTTGGCGTGGTGGCCTTGGTTGCCATGACCCCGCTGATCACCATTCAGCTGCTGGGCTTCAAGTCCGTGATTTCTCAGCGCGTCCGCGAACGCCGAGCCATGAAGCGAATTTTGGATGCGGACGATCAGCAGATCATCAACTTTATGTAAGGAGGAGTATCGATGCCGAACAATGTAAATGGATCCGATATCAGAAAATTAAAGCTCCTTTTTACAGTAGTTGACCGCCCCAAGGCAGAGTTCTACCAGGATGTGCTGAGCCAGTTTGAGGTCAACTGCCAAATGATCATGCCCGGCCTGGGCACAGCGAAATCCGAGCTGATCGATATGCTGGGTCTGAACATCCATAAGGCTGTGTTGCTCAGCGTCGTCCGGGAGGATCGGATGAACGAGGTTATGAAGTGCCTGGAAGGGAAGTTTACTACCATTAAAAACGGCAAGGGCTTTGCCTTTGCGGTACCGCTGAGCAGTGTGATCGGTGTGAATACCTACCAGTTTTTAAGCAATAACCGCTATATGAGAGGGGAACAACCATGACAACCAATAATCACGAAGTTATTTTCGCCATCGTGGATTCCGGCTATGCGGAGGAGGCCATGGCGGTGGCCCGGGAAAATGGCGCCCGGGGCGGCACCATCCTCAATGCCCGCGGTGTGTTGCGGGAGGAAGCCGCTGCTTTCTTTGGGATCACCCTCCATGCGGAGAAGGAAATCCTCATGATGGTGGTGGAAAAGGATGTCCGCGACCAGATCTTCAACGCCCTTTATAAGGAGATGGATATGGCGAAGAAGGCGAAGGGCATTGCCTTTGCGTTGCCTGTATCCGATGTGGCCGGACTGGTACCGGCGGATGCCCTGAAACAACAGGATCAGTAACCCAAAGGCCGCTGCTCGCAGCGGCCTTTTTACGCGCAAAACCATCGAAAAAGTGTCATTCCGAGGAGGGCGTAAGCCCGACGTGGGAATCTCCCGGTAGGATGTTTGTTCTGTGTGCATTTTCGATGAATCCTACCAGGAGATTGCCACGTCACCGCCTGTGGCGATTCCTCGCAATGACAACGATTTTATATAATTTTCAACATTTCATCCCCCAGGGGGGCTTCAAATGGGGATTTTCCTGTATTATAATTGGAAAAAACAAATCCAAGGAGGATATATTATGAAGCTGACCCCTGTGAAAAAATTGGTCTTTACCGCTGTGTGCGCTGCGCTTTGTTTGGTGCTGCCCATGGCGTTTCATTCCGTTCCCAATGCAGGAACGATCTTTCTGCCCATGCACATCCCGGTGCTACTGTGCGGACTGATTTGCGGATGGCCCTATGGCGGTGTCTGCGGTCTCATCGGCCCGCTGATTTCCAGCCTGATCACCGGTATGCCTCCGGCGGCAATGCTGCCGTCTATGATGGTGGAATGCTGTTCTTACGGTTTTGTCACAGGCATGCTGATGCGCCATGTACATACCAAGCATGCGGTTGCTGATTTGTACATCAGCCTTGTGTCTGCCATGGTGGTTGGCCGGGTAGTGGCAGGATTTGCCAAGGCCTGGATCTTCACTCCCGGCGTTGCGCCCTTTGCGTGGGTAACGACTTCCCTGGTCACAGGAATCCCCGGTATTGCCATTCAGTTGATTCTGATGCCAATGGTCGTGTTTGCTCTGACCCGGGCTAAACTGATTCCTACCCGCTATCCCAAGGAAGTGAGCCATGAATAAGCAGGATGTAATCACCTTTTTTGACCGTCTTGCACCTGACTGGGATGCGGACATGATCCGGGATGATGGTATCATCAACAAAATTCTGGATATTGCCGGAATTAAGAATGGCGCGGATGTTTTGGATGTGGCCTGCGGAACGGGCGTGCTGTTTCCTGACTATTTGGCGAGAAATGTGGGCTCTCTGACAGCCATCGACATTTCTCCGGAAATGGCAAGGATCGCCCAAAGTAAATTCCCGGAGGTGCAGGTGGTTTGCGGAGATGTGGAAACAGCGAATTTCGGCAAGAAATTTGACTGCATCGTCGTTTACAACGCCTTTCCCCATTTTCCGGATCCGGAAAAACTGATTAAGGTGCTGAGTAATTTGCTGAAACCCGGCGGAATGCTGACGGTAGCCCACGGCATGAGCCGGGCCCAGATCGACCGTCATCACGAGGGCACGGCAAGCAAGGTTTCCGTGGGACTGATGCACGAAGATGCCTTGGCGGAAATCTTCGCAAAGTATGTGACCGTTACTGAAAAAATCTCGGATGATAAGATGTACGCGGTGTGCGGTACAAAATAAACCAATGAGGGGGCGTTTGCCCTCTCATTTTTATGCAGGATTTTTTAGATTTTCTTTCGTATTTTCTTGCATTTGTCCACCACTCGTGGTAAAATGTCTTTATTATTTCAAAAAATGCAATTTTTGAGGAGGAAATGATCAAATGAACTATGTTGATGAAGTATACGAAAGAGTGGTAGCTCAGAACCCCGCCCAGCCGGAATTCCACCAGGCTGTCAAGGAAGTTATGGAGTCCCTGCGCCCGGCCATCGAGCGCAATGAGGCCGAGTATCGCCGCAACGCATTGCTGGAGCGGTTAACTACCCCCGACCGGCTGATTCAGTTCCGGGTTGCCTGGGTGGACGATGCAGGCCAGGTTCAGGTGAACAATGCCTACCGTGTGCAGTTCAATAATGCCATCGGCCCCTACAAGGGCGGCATCCGCTTCCACCCCTCTGTAAACCAGAGCGTTATTAAGTTCCTGGGCTTCGAGCAGATCTTCAAGAACTCTCTTACCGGCCTGCCCATCGGCGGCGGTAAGGGCGGCTCTGACTTTGACCCCAAGGGTAAGTCCGACCGGGAGATCATGGCATTCTGCCAGAGCTTCATGACCGAGCTGTATAAGTACATCGGCGCGGATGTGGACGTTCCTGCCGGTGATATCGGCGTGGGTGCCCGGGAGATCGGCTATATGTACGGCCAGTACAAGCGCATCCGGGATGTGTACGAGGGCGTGCTCACCGGTAAGGGCCTGTCCTATGGCGGCAGCCTGGCCCGTAAGGAAGCAACCGGCTACGGCCTGCTGTATTTTACTGAGGAAATGCTGAAATCCAACGGTACACAGCTGGCCGGCAAGACCGTTGCTGTGTCCGGCGCAGGTAATGTGGCGACTTATGCCATCCAGAAGGCCTGGCAGTTGGGCGCAAAGCCCGTGACTTGCTCCGATTCCACCGGCTGGATCTACGATCCCGAGGGAATCGATGTGGCTCTGTTGAAGGAAGTCAAAGAAGTGCGCCGCGCTCGCCTGACCGAGTATGCCGCAGCCCGCCCCAGCGCAGTTTATACTGCCGGCAAGGGCGTTTGGAGCGTCAAGTGTGATGTAGCTCTGCCCTGCGCTACCCAGAATGAGCTGTTGCTGGATGATGCAAAGATGCTGGTGGCCAACGGCTGTATGGCTGTTTGTGAAGGCGCAAATATGCCCACCTCCATGGACGCTACCGAGTATCTGCAGAAAAACGGCGTGCTGTTCTGCCCCGGCAAGGCTGCCAACGCCGGCGGCGTAGCCACTTCCGCATTGGAAATGAGCCAGAACTCCGAGCGTCTGCACTGGAGCTTCGAGGAAGTGGACAGCAAGCTGCAGGGTATCATGGTCAATATCTTCCACAGCGTGGATAACGCTGCCCGGGAATACGGCGCAGAGGGCAACTACGTTGTGGGTGCCAATATCGCCGGCTTCCTGAAGGTGGCCGACGCCATGACCGCCCAGGGTGTTGTGTAAAAGGCTTCTCCTTGAGGAGAAGCTGGCAAAAATCTTTGATTTTTGACTGATGTGGTGTAGACTGTGAAACAGTCGTTAATGTGGAATTGTCGCCAAAGGCGACACCACCACATCCGCCTCGCGTACGCTCGGCACCTTCTCCTCGAGGAGAAGGCGTTAGCGGCACTTCTACAAAGCAAAAAGCACCGCTCGCAAGAGCGGTGCTTATTTATTACGCAGGGGATTATTCGTGAGGCCCAAAAGATAATCCACAGAAACATTGTAGTAATTGGAGAGCTTTATCAAAAAGTCGGTAGGGATATCCCGCTGACCCAGTTCGTAGTTGCTGTATACTTGCTGCGAGCAATGCAGGTATTCCGCAAGCTGCTTTTGTTTCAGATCTCTGTCTTCTCGGAGATCCCGAATTCGCTGATACATAACATCACCTCAAAAACTAGGATACCACACCGCAAATTGTTGTATTGACAAATACCGCAAATTGCGGTATAATCTTTCTATCTTATATAGAAAGAGGGAATCTTTATGTATCCGGATTGTGGTAAATCCATTAAGAAACTTGTATCCATTGTTGTCAAAATTGGTTATGCGGTGTCTATCCTGTGGGCAGTTATTATTTTGATTGCAGGAATTGCGGCTGATAATGTTGGGGTCTTTGTTTTAACGCTATTTCTTGCCGGTGTTGTTGGTGCTCTTGGCTGTTTTGCATCTTGGTGTAGTGGCCTGTGGCTGTATGCTTATGGTGAAATTACAGACCGCATCATCAACATTGATGAAAAAATGACGGCTGAGAATTTACCTGAGGAGAAGAAACCGCTATTTGCTACACCTGTTTCTCAAAGGGGTTGCTACTGCGAGACCTGCGGTGCAAAAAACGCGGCAGGAGCGCGGTATTGTGTGGCTTGTAGCGCTGAATTGGATGGAGTTAAGGTTCCTGCTGGTGGTTGGAAATGCACTTGTGGTCGTGTGAATGCAAGTTATGTTTCTACTTGTGCCTGCGGAGTCAATAGACGCGAAATCCAAAAATAACATAAAAAGCACCGCATAAGCGGTGCTTTTTTATGTGCGACGCAGGTCTATAAGCCGGGTTCTGTTTAAACAGCCATCTATCTAGTCCTGCAATTACTTGCAGGATCAAGCCACCTCCTCGGAACGGCCGGGCAAGCCATCTGTTCCTCCACGGTGTTGCTTCGGGATAGAGTTTACATCGTAAAACCCATGTCTCCATGGGCCGGGTGGGCTCTTACCCCACCTTTTCAGCCTTACCTTGTTGCGTGAAGCACCAAGGCGGTATATCTCTGTTGCACTTGTCCTGGGGTCACCCCCGGCGGGCATTACCCGTTATCCTTGCCCTATGAAGCCCGGACTTTCCTCACGCTCTGCCTTTCGGCATGAGCCCGCGGCTGTCCAACCTGGTCGCTGAAATATTGTACTGCAAAGATGGCCAATTGTCAAATGTCTTGCAAATTCCGGCGATAGGGGATATACTATAAATAAGCAATAAATGAGGAGTGCAGAATATGAAAACACCCTTTGATACTTATTTTGAAAAATTACGGGGAAAGTCTGTGGCAGTGCTGGGCCTGGGTGTCAGCAACCGTCCCTTGGTGCGTCTGCTTTTGGAATACGGTTGCACAGTTTGCGGCGGCGACCGCACACAGAGGGAAAATCTGGACGCAGAAGTGCTGGAACTGGAAAAGCTGGGCTGCAAGCTGTATCTTGGAGAGACTTTCTATGAGGACATGACGGCGGATGTGGCGTTCCGTACCCCCGGCATGCACCCGGACAGCCCTGCGGTAACCGCCCTTCGCAACGGTGGCGCGGTCATCACCTCGGAAATGGAAGCCTTCTTTGAGGTCTGCCCCTGTGACATCATTGCCGTCACCGGCTCCGACGGAAAAACTACAACCACCACCCTGATTTCGGAAATGCTGAAAGCGGAGGGAAAAACCGTGTGGCTTGGGGGCAACATCGGCACGCCCTTGCTGCCGCTGACCCGTCAGATGAAAGCGGAGGATGTGGCTGTGGTGGAGCTGAGCTCCTTCCAGCTCATGGACATGACCAGCAGCCCCCGTGTTGCGGTGATCACTAACCTTGCGCCCAACCATCTGGACATCCACAAGGATATGGACGAGTATGTGGAAGCCAAGAAAAACATCTACCGTTTCCAGAACGAGGATGGCGTGCTGGTCATCAATGCCGACAATGCCATCACCGCACCTTTGCGGGGCAATGGCACCACCAAGAGCTTCTCCCGGCTGGGGCAGGGGAATGTGTGCCTGCAAGATGGGGTGATCTGCCGGGATGGCACGCCTGTGCTGAATGCCAATGATATTCTCATTCCCGGTGTTCACAATACCGAAAATTACATGGCGGCCATTGCCGCTGTCGAAGGCTTGGTGTCCGATGAAACTGTCCGAACCGTGGCAAAGACCTTCGGCGGCGTGGAGCATCGCATCGAGCTGGTGCGGATCAAGGATGGCGTGCGGTTCTATAACGATTCCATCGCATCCTCTCCCAGCCGTACCATTGCCGGCCTGCGCAGCTTCCCGGAAAAGGTGATCCTCATTGCCGGTGGCTATGACAAGCACATCCCTTACGATGTGCTGGGCCCGGAGATATGCGCCCATGTGAAAAAACTGTTCCTGGGTGGCGCAACCAGCCTGTTGATCCGGGAAGCGGTGGAAAAGTGTGACGGGGAAAAACCGGAAATCGTGGATTGCGGAGATTTTACTTCCGCTGTGCACGCCGCCGCTGCGGCGGCTCAGTCGGGAGATGTGGTGCTGATGAGCCCGGCATCCGCGGCCTTTGACCAATTCAAAAACTTCATGGTTCGCGGACAGTATTTCAAGAAACTCGTAATGGAGCTGGAATGATGGGAATTGAAAAGTTGACAAATGCAATGCGCAAGGTGCTGCCCCTGAAAAAGTGCGGCGCGGTGATCGTGGCTGCAGGAAGCGCATCCCGGATGGGCGGCATCGACAAGATGATGGCACCCATCGGCGGAGAGCCCATGATCGTGCACACCGTCCGCGCGTTCCAAAATTGCGACGCTATCCGACAGATCGTGGTGGTGACCCGTCAGGATCTGATTCTGCCCATTATGGATCTGTGCCACCAATTCGATAAGGTGCAATGCGTTATGGTGGGGGGAAACACCCGGCCGGACTCCGTGGAGATCGGCCTGAATGCGCTGTCCGCAGATATGAAATTGGTTGCCGTGCAGGACGGTGCCCGTCCTCTGATCACCGGTGCGGTGATCGACCGCACAGTGCGCGCGGCCCATACCTACGGCGCGGCGGCACCGGCTGTTCCGGTTAAGGATACCGTTAAGGTCGTAAAGGGCGGTGTGGTAGAGTCCACACCGGACAGAAGCACTTTGCAGGCGGTGCAGACACCCCAGGTATTTGATGCTGACCTCCTTCGCGGCGCATTGGCAAAGGCTAAAGCGGACAAGGCGCAGATTACCGATGATTGTTCCGCGGTGGAATTGATGGGTATGTCCGTGAAGATCGTGGAGGGTGACGAGCGAAACATCAAGGTCACCACCCCCATGGACTTAAAGATAGCGGAAATTTTATGGGAGGAAATGCAATGAGGATCGGACACGGCTACGATGTGCATAAACTGGTGGAAGGCCGGGATCTGATTCTCGGCGGCGTGAAAATCCCCTTTGAAAAGGGCCTTTTGGGCCACAGCGATGCGGATGTACTGCTTCACGCGGTGTCCGATGCCCTGTTGGGCGCGGCAGGTCTGCGGGATATCGGCTATCACTTCCCGGATACAGACCCGGCATATAAAGGCGCGGATTCTTTGGAGCTGCTGCGCATTGTGGGGCAAAAAGTGGCGGAAAAAGGCTATCGCGTCAGCAATGTGGATATGACCCTGATCGCACAAAGACCCAAGGTGGGCGCATATATTCCCCAAATGGCGGAAAACATTGCCGGTGCGCTGGCTTTGGATGCTGACCGGGTGAATGTAAAGGCCACCACGGAGGAAGGGCTGGGCTTTACCGGCAATCTGGAAGGCATAGCCTGCCATGCGGTGTGCCTGCTGGAGGAATAAGCAAAGGGCGTGCATTGGCACGCCCTTTTATACAAATATACAGAAAATGCTGCATAATATGTAAAAAGAAAAATGAAATTATACAGCAACTTTATGCAAATATACAGGAATTATCTACATTTTTATGGAATATGACCACAGAAACTGAGAGTATTTGTGTATATTTTGTATTTTGTTACACTTGACTATGTATAATGTTCGTGTTATTATTCATACATCAAAACAAACCCGCCCAGCGGGCAAGAAAAGGAGATCATTATTATGAAAAAACTCGTTGCTTTACTGTTGACCCTCGTAATCGCTCTGGGTATGTTCGCAGGCTGCACCACTCCCGGTGGATCCGGTGATGGCTACACCATCGAGGCTGGCAAGCTGATCATGTCCACAAACGCTGAGTTCCCCCCCTACGAAATGAAGGATGACAACGGCGACTATATCGGCATCGATGTTGAAATCGCGAAGGCAATCGCTGAAAAGCTGGGCCTGGAGCTGGTAATCGATGATATGAGCTTCGACGCTGCTCTGATGGCTGTTCAGCAGGGCAAGAGCGATATGGTTATGTCCGGCGTTTCCGTTACTGATAAGCGGAAGCTGGTCATGGACTTCTCTGACAGCTACGCAACTTCTACCATCGTGGTCATCGTCAAGGAAGGCTCCGATGTGACTCTGGACAACATGGGTGAGAAGATGATCGGCGCACAGCGTGGTACCACCGGTTACATCTACGCTTCCGATACCCCCGAGAACGGCGGTTACGGTGAGGATCATGTGATCGCTTTCGAGACTGACGCCGCAGCTGTTGAGGCATTGAAGAACGGTCAGATCGACTGCATCGTCATCGACAACGCCCCTGCCGCTGAGCATGTGGCTGCCAACCCCGGTCTGACCATTCTGGACGGCAACTGGGTGGAAGAAGAGTACGCCATCGGCCTGCCCAAGGGCAACACTCAGCTGAAGGAAGCCGTCAACAAGGCACTGGCCGAGCTGAAGGCAGACGGCACTCTGGATACCATCGTTGCAAAGTATATTTCCGCCGGTTAAAAATTTAGGAAAGGGCAGCACCGCTGCCCTTTCTGTCGTGAAGAAATAGTGAGGTAATTGTGGAAGAATATTATCTGTTATGGCAAGGCCTGATGATCGAAGGGAAACAGCTTCCCTTCTGGCAGGAATTTTACGTAAAATTCTATCAGGCATTTATTGAAAACGACCGTTGGCAGCAGTATCTGGAGGGTGTGCAGACAACCTTGATGGTCACCGCCATGGCCCTGCTCATGGGCGTTGTCATTGG
Organism: Oscillospiraceae bacterium; assembly: GCA_015067845.1. Classification (GTDB taxonomy): domain Bacteria; phylum Bacillota; class Clostridia; order Oscillospirales; family Oscillospiraceae; genus Faecousia. Next base: position 21,314 of record SVLT01000021.1, on the reverse strand, counting down.
TATTTTGGTGGCCATCGTCCGCACCGCCCATGACCAGCAGCGGGTGGGCAAACGCAATCCCATTTTAGGCGTTGCCAATGCAATTTGTAAGGTATATGTAACCGTCATTCGCGGTACGCCCATGATGGTACAGCTTTTGATCATGTGCTTCGTCATCTTCTCCAGAAGCCGCGAGTTTACCATGATCGGTGCGCTGACATTGGGCATCAACTCCGGTGCGTATGTGGCGGAGATCATTCGCGGCGGTTTGATGGCATTGGATCCCGGTCAGGCAGAAGCAGGCCGCAGCCTGGGTCTGAATTATGTGGATACCATGCGTTTTGTCGTCATTCCTCAGGCGTTCAAGGCGATTTTGCCGGCGCTGGGCAATGAATTTATCATTCTTTTGAAGGATACATCCCTGATCACCGTCATTGGCGGCAAGGAGCTGGTGTATGCGGCACAGGGTATTTATGGCCGTACTTATGAGCAGATGTACCCGCTGATCGGCGTGGCATGTATTTACCTGCTGCTGGTCATGGTGTTCAGCTGGCTGCTGAATTTGTTGGAAAGGAGACTGCGCCAAAGTGATAGACGTTAAAAATTTGAGTAAATCCTTCGGGGATCATCTGGTTTTGGATGACATTTCCGAGCATATTTACCCCGGCGAAAAGGTGGTCATCATCGGACCCTCCGGCTCCGGCAAGTCCACTTTCCTGCGCTGCCTGAACCTGATGGAGAATCCCTCCGAGGGCAGCATTGTCTTTGACAATGTGGACATTACGGATCCCAAGGTGAATATCGACCGGATCCGCCGTCAGATGGGCATGGTTTTCCAGCATTTCAACCTGTTCCCCAACATGACCATTCTGAAAAATATTACTCTGGCACCCATCCGCACCAAGCTGATGACCAAGGAAGAGGCAGAGGCCACGGCAATGCAGCTTTTGCAGAGAGTCGGTCTGGAGGAAAAGGCGAACGCCTACCCCAATCAGCTTTCCGGCGGTCAGAAGCAGAGAATTGCCATCGTCCGCGCCCTGGCGATGAACCCCAAGGTGATGCTCTTTGACGAGCCCACCTCCGCCCTTGACCCGGAAATGGTCGGCGAAGTGCTGAGCGTTATGAAGGAGCTGGCTCAGGATGGCATGACCATGGTCGTGGTCACCCATGAGATGGGCTTCGCCCGGGAGGTGGGCAACCGGGTGCTGTTTATGGACGAGGGTAAGATCGTGGAGCAGGGAACACCCGAAGAGCTGTTCGGCAATCCCAAGCATCCCAGATTGCAGGATTTCCTTTCCAAGGTTCTGTAATAGACTTTATCCCGAAGATGTGTTATAATCAGACATATCATCAGACCAAACGGGAGAGATACCGCAAATGAAGAAAATTACAGAGAAAATACTTGCCCTGCTTTTGGCGTGCATCCTGATCGTATCCCTTGCCGCATGCCAGAAAACCGGCGATTCTGCCTCCGCACCGTCGTCAAGCATCCCCGGGACGAGCAGCACGGGAACGAGCCTGCCGAACCACGAGCATGCATATGCCGATGAGGTAGTCGCTCCCACCTGCACAGAAGATGGCTATACGCTCCATGTCTGTACCTGCGGTGATGTTTACGCAGATGCGCAGACTACCGCAACCGGACATAGTTACGGGGACTGGGTAACCGTCACAGAGCCCACCGCCTCGTCCGCCGGCAAAAAAGAGCGGAAGTGCGGCAATTGCGACGCGAAGGAAATACTGGTTATTGGTGTCGACGGAAGCGGCGACCAATGCGCAGACCATTCCGATGTCAACAACGACGGTTTTTGCGACAGCTGCGAGATCGATGTTCTGGAAACCATCGATTTCTACAACTTCAACGATCTCCACGGCAAATTTGACGATACCGACACCCAGCCCGGCGTGGATGAGCTGACCACATTCCTGCTGCAAGCCAAGCTGACCGATGAACATGTGGTCATTCTTTCTTCCGGCGATATGTGGCAGGGAAGCAGCGAATCCAACATCACAAAAGGTGCGATCATCACGGACTGGATGAACTATCTGGAAGTGGAGGCTATGGCTCTGGGCAACCATGAGTTTGACTGGGGTCAGGAATACATTGCCGCCAATGCGCAGTTGGCAGATTTCCCCTTCCTGGCTATCAACATTTACGACAGCGCCACCAACCAGCGGGTAGAGTACTGCGAAGCCTCGGTGATGATCGAACGGGGCGGCGTGCAGATCGGCCTGATCGGGGCCATGGGTGATTGCTATAGCTCCATCGCTGCGGAAATGACCAAGGGCATCTACTTCAAGGTGGGCAGTGCGCTGACAGAACTGGTCAAAGCCGAGAGCGAGAAGCTCCGGGAAGCAGGTGCGGATGTGATTGTCTACCTGATCCACGACGGTGGCAGCTATACGGATGTGGGCAATACCGCCGGTTATTATGACATGACCCTGTCCAGTGGCGGCTATGTGGATCTGGTGTTCGAGGGACACAGCCATTCCTACTACATTTTCACGGATACCTATGGCGTACCCCACCTGCAAGGCGGCGGTGACAACAAAAAGGGCATCACCCATGTGGAAATGGATGTGAATTTCGCCAACGGCGAGATCAGCATCAACATCACGGAATACATCGACCACAACATGTGCGCATCTTTGGAGGATGCGGAAATCGTGGATCAGCTGTTGGAAAAATATGCGGATCAGATCGGCTCCGTTTATGAGGATCTCGGTTACAACAGCCGCTACCGGTCAAGCAGCGAAATTGGCAGAACGGTTGCCCAGCTCTACTATGAGGCAGGCATTGCCAAATGGGGCGATGAATACGATATTGTGCTTGCAGGTGGCAGCATCAATACGAGAAGTCCCTATGACATCAAGGCCGGAACGGTGCAATATGCCGATCTGCAAATGATTCTGCCCTTTGACAACAAGGTGATGCTCTGTAAGATTTCCGGCAGAAATCTCATTGAAAAGTTCTTTAACAACTCCAAATACTATTATTACTCCCACCTTTCCGTCAGCGATATTGACCCCAAGAAGGACTATTATATCGTTGCGGATACCTGGACATCAGGCTACGCCTGGGTCAACTGCACCGAGATCGCGTGCTACGGAGAGAATATCTTCGCCCGTGACTTGCTTGCTGACTACATCAAAGCAGGAAATTGGGAATAACATAAAAAGAGCCTGCCATCCGGCAGGCTCTTTTGCTATAAAAAACAGGCTTCCTTACCAAAGGAAGCCTGTTAATCTCTGAAATCGAATAATTTCGTCGGCTTAATGCATAAAGCGTCGCAAATATCAAATACAACATCCAAAGAAACGGCGCAGTCGGCCGTTTCAATGCGGCTCATATGGGTGCGGCTGATGTTGACCAGCTCTGCCAGTTGGCTTTGCGAGAGCCCTTTTTCCTTTCGATAGTAGGAGATGTTTAACCCCAAATGCCGATATTTTTCCTTTTGCTGTGTTTGCATATTCTCACCCCTACTTAGTATATCCGCTGACAGCCATAAAAGCGACAACATAAAATATAACAAATATAACTTGACAAGTTACAAAAATGGCGATATACTTAAAAATAGCATTCGAGCACACATTTTGCTTTACAAGGAGAGATATGCATGAGGAAATTCTGTACGATTTTGGTGACTTTGGCGCTGGTTGTGCTGTGCGTTGCTTTGATGCCCACCCAGGCCCAGGCGGCAGAAATTGTTGACAGCGGCACCTGTGGCGAGAATCTGACGTGGATGCTGGATGATGCTGGAACTTTGACCATTTCCGGCACTGGTGCAATGTGGGATTACGGCCTAACATGGCCAGATGATGAAGGACCGGCTGGTCCATGGTGGGCGAACCCTGCTTGGAGCCGATATGATTCATCTATTGCCAGAATTATTATAGAACCAGGTGTGACACATATTGGCGATTACGCTTTTGTTGATGGCTCGGAAAGCCTTCTTGATCCGCTGCAGCCGCAGTTTTTTTACTCTGGTTATACCGATCTAATCAGCGTGGAAATCCCCAATAGTGTCACCAGTATTGGCCATGATGCGTTCTATAACGCCTTCAGGCTGAGCAGCGTGACTTATTGTGGCACTGAAGATGAATGGGCTACCATCGAGATGGGCTCTGGTAATGATGAGTTAATCAATGCAACCCGGAGTTATCATAAATGGATGGAAGCAACCCATCCCACACTTAAGACCTGCACCATCTGCGGCGCAACCGAAGGTACTGTTCAGCATACTTTGGTTGATGCAACTTGCACCATTCCTTCCTACTGTACCGTTCCCGGCTGTGGCTACATCGCTGCCGAGGCTCTGGGCCACGATTACTCCAATGGCGACGGCGTCTGCGCTCGCTGCCAGCACGTTTGCGGCCACACCTACGTCAATGAAGAAGGCGAGTCCACCAACGGCGTTTGCTACCTCTGCGGCGTTCCCTGTGCTCACGAGTACGACGATGACCAGGATGCTACCTGTAACATCTGCGGAACTATAGGAGAAGAAGGAATCATTGCCAGCGGCACCTGCGGACCCAATTTAACATGGATGCTGGATGATGAGGGTACCTTAACCATCTCAGGTACGGGGGAGATGGATGGTTATAGCGCATGCTATCCGGAGATTTGGTGCGACCCCTTTGACCCGTATTGCCGAATAGAAGTGTCTTGGGATAATCCTCCGTGGAGCGAATATCTCTTGTCTATCGTCAAGATTATTATCGAGCCGGGTGTGACCAGTATAGGTTCGAACGCTTTTGTACGAGGCTCTGATCGCATGGTACCGGATTATGGTTGTAGCAATCTGACAAGCATTGTAATTCCCGATAGCGTGACCAGTATTGGTGATTATGCGTTCTATTGCTGTACCAGCCTGACTAGTATCACCATCCCCAATAGTGTGACCAACATTGGATACGCTACGTTCAACGGTTCCGGTCTAACCAGTGTGACCTATTGCGGATCAGAAGCGCAGTGGAATCAAATCAGGGTAGATTACGGAAACACTGAACTGACCAAAGCAAACCGGAGTTATCATAAATTTAATACTGTCACACAAGGGTCTACCTATGTGGCAATTGGTCAGAGTGTCAGCACCTGCGTTTACTGCAGTGATCAAAAGATAGAAGCCATCCCCGCCAAGTTCTACGGCACATCTATCAACCTGGGTAACACCCTAGATATGTACTTCGGATTCTATACAGGTTTGGTGGACGAGGGTGGCAAGGTAGTATTCGTCCGGGAGTTTGCGGACGGCACCACCGAGACCACGGAAGCACCTATCACATCCTTCAAGAAGAACAACTCTGTTTACGACATCACCTACACCGGCCTTGCTGCCAAGGAGATGTGCGACACCATTCATATTTCCGTTTACAACAGCGAAGGAACACTTGTAGGCGAGCATTCCGACAGCATCCGCTCTTACATTCTCCGTCAGCTCCGGGAAAAGGAGTACGGTCAGGAATTCCGTACACTGTGCATTGACTTGCTGAACTACGGCGCGGCGGCACAAATCGAATTCGGCTATAATGCGGATGACCTGGCAAACAAGGACTTGACAACCGAGGAGCTGGCCGAGGGTACGCAGTTTGTGGACGCCTACGCAGACAAACAGACCGTTGATGGAGATGCCACCGGTTATTACGGCACAGCATACATCTTGGAAACAAAAATTTCCATGGCTATGGCAGTTCGTGCCGACCGCATCGGCGCAGATTGCTATGCGCTGGTGTCCTACACCAATCACATGGGTGAGGAGAAGAATAATATCCGTCTGGAAGGACAGAAAAACTACAGCGTTTATGAGTTCTTCCTGAACGAGATTGTTGTTGCGGATGGCCGCTGCCTGCTGACCATCGATTTCTACAAGGCCGATGGCACCAAGGTGATCACCGTTCAGGACAGCATGGAAAGCTATACTGCCCGAAATGCCGATATTTACCCCTTGGCAGAAAAGATGCTGGCATTCTCGGATTCCGCATACAAGTATTTACACCGCAACGATAAATGAAAGGAGACGGTTTTATGAAAAAGTTCAATGCACCCGAACTGGAAGCGACTGTATTCGCTATTGAAGATGTGATCACTGTGTCCGGCGAAGAGGATTTTATTCCCCCGGAAGCAGGCGAAAACCAGACACCCTACGGCTAATAAAAAACAAAGAACCGGGAGATTTTCTCCCGGTTCTTGCTGTTTCGATATGCTTTTAATCCAGTGTATTACCCCGGTCGCGGTAGGCGCTTTCCAAGGGACTTTCTGCGTCGGCCTCTTTCTGGTAGCGACCTACAACGGTGGCGGCCAGCTCCACGGGCAGCAGCGTTCCCGCACCGGCCACGCAGCCGCCGGGACATGCCATGCCCTCCAGCAGATAGCCGTCATATTTGCCGGCTTTTGCCAGGGTCATCAGCTTGCGGCAATCCCGCAGACCCTCCGCCCGGGCAGTCTTGACATCTGCGTCCGGATCAGTCTGCTTGATCAGCTTTTCCACCGCGCCGGCCACGCCGCCGGATACCGCAAAGCCGCGGCCTGCGGCGGTGCCTTCGTTCAGATCGTACATGGGCTCAATGGTCTCGAAATCGATCTCCTTGGCCTCGAACATACCCTGCAGCTCCTCGAATGTGAGGACAAAATCCACGTCGGAACGGATGTCCGCCCGGATGGCTTCCAACTTTTTCGCTGCGCAGGGGCCTACAAAAACCACCTTGCAGCCGGGATATTCTTTCTTCATCAGACGGGCGGTGAAGACCATGGGCGTCAGGGTCATGGAGATGTTGCCGTACTCGCTGGGGAACAGCTTTTCGATCATGGAATGCCACGCAGGACAGCAGGAGGTAGCCATATATCTTTGCTCGTTGGGCACTTTCTCCATAAAGTCCCGGGCCTCTTCAATGGTACACATATCCGCACCTACGGCCACTTCCACAATGCGCTTAAAGCCCAGCTTTTTCATGGCCGCGATGAACTTTCCGGGGGTGGAGTGTTTGCCAAACTGACCGATGAACGCCGGGGCGACGATGGCGATGACCTTATCGCCCTTCGTGATGGACTGGATCACCTGGAAGATCTGACCCTTGTCCACAATGGCGCCGAAGGGGCAGGAGACCAGACATTGTCCGCAGGCAACGCACTTGTCCTGGTTGATCACAGCCTTTCCATCGTCACCCACAACGATGGCATCCATACCGCAGGCGGCGGCGCAGGGGCGTTCCAGATGGATGATGGCGTGATAGGGACAGGCTTTGGCGCACTTGCCACACTTGATGCACTTATCCGGGTCAATGTGGCTCTTGCCGTTAACAAAGGAAATGGCATCCTTGGGGCAGACCTTTTGACAGGATGCGGCCAGGCAGTTCTGACAGCTCTCCGTTACCCGGTACTGGTTGGTGGGGCAGGCGTGGCAGGCATAGGGTATGATGTTGACCAGCGGAGGCTCATAATACTGCTCCGCGATGGCCGCGGCATCCATGCCCTCGGTCATCAGATGCCGGCTCTGCACCGGACGGATGGACAGACCCATGGCCAGACGCACCCGTTCACCGGCAATGGCCCGTTCCAGGAAAATGGACTCCCGGTGCAAAGGCTGGTCGCCGGGGACGATGACATAGGGAAGATCCTCGGCCTGGGTGTAGTCACCGCCGTTGTAGGCCATTCTGGCCACCTCGGTGAAGACCTTTTTTCGAATATCGGTAATCAGAGAGGGAATTCCACGCATGATATATCTCCTTATTTAATGGCTTTTTTCAGCGCCGGGATGATCAATATGGCAACACCGCCGCCGATGAGGGCGGTAATGAGCTGGGGAAGGGAAAACATGGCGGTGAAGGTGTCGATCTGGGGCTGTTTCAGGGGCAGTACATTACAAAGCAGCTGCACCACAAGCAGATACAGCACTCCAAATTTACCAACTGCCGCGCCCAACCATGCCAGCAGCTTTTTCAGAAGCTTGGGGGCGGAGCCGCTCAGCAAATGCAGCAGACCCACAAAGGCCAGATTGCCGGCGGCGATCGCCGGGACGATGGGCAGCAGCTGGGGGCCGATACCAAACAAAAATGCCACAAAGGGGGAAACGGCCGCCACGGCCGCACCGGACCAAAAACCGCACATCAGCACGGTTACCGCCAACACAGCGTTGACACAGGAGCCGGTTACATATTGCTGTGCCGGTTTGGGCAGGGAAGCGGTCAGATATTGCACCACCACCAGCAAAGCCAGCATGACAGCGGTGCGTGTGATCCATAAAATTTTGTTTTTCATATTGAATGACCTCGCATTTTTAACTGCCCTATATTATAGCAAAAATCGACAGTTAGTCAAGGAACTTAGGGCAGCCCAAATCTGGCATTTTTGTAAAAATGTAAATAAAATGTGATGCACACTGAAAAAACTTTACTTTTTACCGCGAATCCTTTATGATAATGCTATACTCCAACACAAAGGAGGGATTGCAATGGATGCAAAAAAGGAACACCCTGAACGCAAACGCTCGAAAATGTCCAAAGTGACCTATTATGCGCTGATCGCTATTTTTGCGGCGGTGTTTGTGCTAAGCGGTATTTATCTAGCGGGATACTTCTTGGAAACTGGCTCAGCCGAGCAGGATTATGACCAATTGGCGAGCATTTACCAGGAGGGCATTGGAGAAACGAGACCCTCAGCAACGCAACCTCAAAGCTCCGGTACGACAGAGACACAGCCACCCGTCATTTTGCAGGAGTTGCAGCCGATCTACGAGCTGAATGACGAGTTGGTGGGATACCTGAGCTTTCCCTACGACGATTTGCGACTCAGTTATCCGGTGATGCAGTCGCCTCAGGACAGCGACTATTATTTAAGTTACAACTTTTATAAAGAGGAGAGCATTGCAGGCTGTCCCTATGTACCCGTGGGATGTGATGTTTTTGAGCCCTCGGATAAGGTGATCATTTACGGACATAATCTGAGAACAGGCGGTATGTTCAACAAGCTCACCAATTACAAGGATAAGTCCTACTGGGAGACCCACCAAACCTTCTATTTCGACACCCTCTACGAGCGGCATACCTATCAGATCTTTGCCGTGTTTAAGACTGCGGCAAAACAGCGTACGGATGACGGAAGCGTATGGGGCTATCCCTTCCACAAAGTCAGCGATTTCCAAACGGAAGAGGATTTTGATAAATTCATTGCCGATGTGAAAGGCGCGGCCTTTCAGGGCGGCGGCTATAAGGGCCAGACCTTTTACGATACCGGCATAACCCCGGAATACGGCGACAAGCTGCTCTGCCTGACCACCTGCGAGTATACCATGAAAGACCCGGACGGAACCACAAACGGCCGGTTTGTGATCCTGGCTGTACGCGTTGATTAAAATAAGACCGCATTGCTTCGGCAATGCGGTCTTTCTGCATTCAGATTTTTTCCGCCAGTGTTTGTTGCTTTTTCCAAACGCCGGACAGGAAGTAAATGAGGCTGGGAATGGCGAAGCCGTAAGGCGCGAGACCGTAACCCAAAACAAATCCGTAGAAGCCCAGGTTGCAGACGATACCCAGCAGGTAGCTCAGCCCGATCCGAAGGATCACACCGTCCAGCAATGCAAGGATCATGCTGAAACGGGCGTTGCCGATGCCCTGGACAAAGGCACCGCTGCCACGCATAATGGCAAATGCGGGGAACATCCACAAAATGGCACTGATGAAGGTGCCGGACATTTCGTGTACCTGCACATCGTTGGAAAACAGCATAAACAGCTGCTTTCCCAAAACTACGTACAGAACAATGAAAAGCACAGTCAAAACCCCGGAGTACACCCAGGCGCTGTATACCACCTTTTTGGCACGGTCCGGGCGGTTGGCCCCCATGTTCTGGCTGATCATGGGCATGGCCGCATACTGGATGCCCATGCAGATCTTGTTGACGATGTCGTCGATCCGGATACCTACGCCGAAGGTGGCGGAGGCGACTACGCCCACTTCATTGATCATGGCGTTGACGAACAGCATGGAAACGTTGATAAAGCCGGACTGAATAGCCATGGGCGTGCCCAGCGCGGTGATCATGCCGGCATAACGCTTGTTGAGGGAAAAGCTTTTCCGGTGGAATTCGAAACCAAAGGCCTTTCGGTTGTGGTACAGAAAGACCAGAGAAAACAGGAAGGATACGGCCTGACCGATAATGGTTGCCCAGGCGGCGCCTGCAACGCCCCAGCCCCAAATGCCGGTAAAGAGAATATCCAAAACCAGATTTACCACCGAGGCAATGCCGATAAAGAGGAAGGGCCGCTTGGCATCGCCCATGCCCCGCAGGACGGCAGAGACCATATTATAGCCTGCCGTAAAAATCAGACCTGCTCCGCAAATAATCAGATATTCCATAGCCATTTCTTCCGATTCCGGGGGGATGTTGATGGCGTTCAGGATCCAGGTGCTTCCAAACAAGATCACAGCGGATAGCGCGACGGATAAAAGAACGACAAAGCAGAACAGCGTGCCGATAATGTCACTCATCTCTTTATGCTTTTTCGCGCCCAGCGCCTGAGCGACCAGCACTTGGCCGGCGTTGGAAAAGCCTAAGCAGACCATGACAGCAAAATTGATCACCTGGCTGCTTTGGGATACCGCTGACAGACCTGCGGTTCCCACATATTCGCCTACAATGATCATATCGATGGTGCTGTACAGCACCTGCATGGCGTTGGAGGCCATGAACGGCAGAGAGAAAAAGAGCAATTGCCGCCAAATATTACCGCTGGTAAAGTCTTTTGATAAGCGTTTGCCTTTCATGGTATTTCTCCTCACTTTCTTTTACACTCGATCCAGTATACCATAGAATACCTTTATTTGGCAAGAGAAAAGACCGGGCAATTTTGCCCGGTCAAGAAATCAGGGTGTGCAGTGCTGGGCCTGTGCCCGGCGGATGGCGGGGAAGTATGCGATGAGCAGTGTTGCAATGGACAGCACCCAGCCGATGGGCCAAATCAGATACAGAAAGGTCAGATTCGGCACCAGAGGGAATATGGCATAGACCCATACAAAGCGGATCAGGCACATGAATACCAGTACAGAGATCGTGGGGATAATGGGTTTTCCCAGACCGCGCAGGACACCGGACATCACTTCGTTGATGCCGCAGAGAAAATAGGTAGCGCATATGAGGACGGTCTTTTGCTTTGCATAGGCGATGACAGCGGGGGAAGAGGTCATGATCGAAGCCAGCTCCTCAGCAAAGACAGAAAACAGTGCGCCGAGAATACCGCCGAAGGCTACGGTGATGACAATGGAACTGACTACCACCTTTTTTACCCGGGGGAAGTTGTGAGCGCCCACATTTTGCGCCACATAGGGGGCGGTGGCAAGGGAAGGAGCGCAGGCCACATAATACATCACACCGTCGATCTGATTGGCGATGGAAATTCCGGTGGTAGCCTCCGGACCGAAGCTGTTCACCGCCGTGGCGATGATCACATTGGCGAAAGCATAAAAAGCTTGTTGCAGACCGGTGGGAATTCCCAGATGCAGGGTGTCACGCATCTCCTGCATGGAAAACTGCATTTTCCGGAAACGGAATTGCAGCGTACTTCTGCGCAGGGCGAGAATACACAGACTGCTGGCGAGGATGTTGGAGATCAGGGTTGCAATGCCAACGCCTTCTACATCCAGATTCAGGAACAGGATAAATACGATACTGAGTACGACCTTCATGCCACCGCTAAACAACAGGAAGTACATGGGCCGCTTGGTGTCGCCAATGGCGCGGAGAATGGCAGCGGAGAAATTGTACAGCATCAAAAAGGGTGCGCCGTAAAAGTATATGCGGAAATAAACCACAGCCTTATCCAACAGGCGCTCCGGACAATTGACCCACCGCAAAAAGGTTTCCGCAAAAACCGTACCGATCAGCAGCAGAAGCAGGCCGCCTATTATGGCGAGGATCATGGCTGTGTCTGCGGCTTTTTTTGTCCGCTGACTGTCCTGAGAGCCCATGCGCTTTGCGACCACAATGTTTGCGCCGGTGGCAATGCCGATCAGCAGACAGGTACACAGGGTGATCAGCATGGAGCAGGCACCCACAGAGCCCACCGCGTCGTCACCTGCAAATTGCCCCAATATGGTCATGTCGATGATACTAAACAAATTCTGCATCACATTCATGATCATGATGGGCATGGTCATGGCAAGCAAGCCCTTGGTGATTGAGCCGGACAGCATGTTGACATTTTTGTTTTTCAACACAATCATCTCCTTGCGCGCAGCGACACGCTTGATTTTACCCTCATTATACCCCCACCCACCGGAATGTCAATATAAATAATCCCCCGAAAATTTGAAAATTTCGGGGGATTATTTGCTGTTTTTATGTCGTTGCCTTTGCCTTGCGTTTATCCTTGATCAGCCAGGGGAGATACACAAGGAAGAACAAGAATGTGACTGCCGCTGCCATAATAGTGATCCGCAGTGCGTGATTGGGAGGCAGAATATCCAAAATGGAAGGAGTGGACTCGGGGGCAGCCATAAACAAATAGTTTGCGCCGGGGCCCAACAGGGAATTGGCGAAATATGCGATCACAGCCAAGACAACCAAGGCAATGTAGGCTTTTACAACGGATCGGAAGGTAGGACGCATTTTGTGCACGAAGATCATATAGAAAACGGCGATATACCCAAGCAGATGCTCCGCCCAGAACTGGTAGTAGCGGAATCGGGTGGGGCCTGTGTATGTAATAACCGTGGGAGTGATCAATGCAAAAATCGTGCCGCAGAAGCACCAGAAATAACTGATATCAAAAAGAGTTTGGGATTTGCCGATCACCATATAACTGGCGAAGACGGCCATCCAACCGCAGACGGTGATGGGCAGGTGATCGATGGCATTGGGTTGCAGCTCGGGCAGCGCGATCAGCCGCCAGTAATAGGACATTTCGGAAATAATCAGCAAAAAGGCCAGCACATAGCGGAAATTGACCTCCCGCTTCATATCCCGGATGTTATCCCGGAAGCGGTAAATCAAAAAAATGATACCAATGGCAATGAGGATGGGCAGAAAATGGGGAAGGGTGAAGTTCTCAAACTCTACGGTGTCACCTACTCCAAAGAAATAACTACAAAATTCAAGCATAGGGAACCTCCTGTTTCTTAAGAAAATCTTAAGAAAGACTATATCACAATTTGTTCATAATTGCAAGCGCAAATACAATAAGGAAGGGTATCCATGGTGCAATAGAGAAAAACTGCTTTCTTTTTTCTTATTTTATTTGACTTTCGTGGCGGAATATAGTATGATACAGGTAACTATGTGTATTTGTGGCAATATGCGAATTTTACAGAAATGGAGTTTTGGATATGAACGAGACCACTAAGGAAAAACAAGCCAATGTAGAACTTAAATTGCAGGAACTGTTGGCGGTCTACTTGCGGAAATGGAAGGCAATCGTGGCCTGCGCATTACTGGGAGCGGTGGTTGCTCTTTGCTTTTCTTTCTTCTTTCTCACACCCATGTATCAGACTGGCATTACCATCTATGTAAATAATAAAAGCCAAACGACAGAGGATAAGGTGAACAGCTCCGACCTGTCTGCATCCATTTATTTGGTAAAGGCATATATGATTCTGGCTACTAATGATACGGTCTTGTCAAGAGCTGCAACGGAGCTGAATGAGGAGTACAGTGTCAGTCAGCTGCGCAGAGCCATTTCTACTGAGCAGTATGAAAATACTGTTATGTTTACACTTACCGTGAAGCACTCGAATCCCAAGGAAGCCGCCCGTATTGCCAATGCGTTGGGCAAGGTGATTCCGGAAGTGGCACCTACCGTGATTGAGGCTTCCTCTGCAAAAACCCTTTCCACGGCTAAGGTGCCCACCAGCCCGTTCTCTCCCGATTATCAACAAAATGCCCTTTTGGGCGGCGTGATCGGCTTAGGACTGGCGCTTGTGTATTTTGCAATCATGTATCTGAGAGATACCCGCGTGAAAGATGAAAACGACTTGACAGAAATGTTCCAGATCCCCATTTTGGGCAGAATTCCCGATATGGATGCGGAAACGTCAACGGATGGATATGGCCGTTCCCGGCAAGCAGAAACGAAGGAGGGATAAAATATGTTTTTTAAGCGCGATAATCAACAGGAAGAAGAAAACAGCAGAAGAATTTCTAAGGCAAAGCACGACAGAAAACATATTTTGACCGATAAAAGCGGCTTTTACCTGAAAGAAGCCTACCGTTCTTTGCGTACCAATGTGAATTTCGCTTTTGCAGATTCAGAAGGCTGCAAGGTGGTTATGGTTACCTCGTCCCTGCAGGGCGAGGGCAAAAGTATCACGGCGCTGAACCTGTCCATTTCCTTGGGACAGACGGATCATAAGGTTTTGCTGATCGACTGCGACCTGCGCCGCCCCAGACTTGCCCGCTTGATGAATACCGGTGCTCCTGTGGGCGTAAGTAACCTGCTGATGGACCTGCAGCAACTGGACAGCGCAATTATCAGTAATGAAGAACATGGTATCGACATGATTTTCGCAGGTGACATTCCCCCTAATCCGGCAGAATTACTCGCCTCTCAGCGGATGAAGAAGCTGTTGGAAATCCTGCGCAAAAGATACGATTATGTCATCATCGACTCTCCTCCTGTGGACCTGGTTGTGGATGCGGTGTCGCTGTCTGCCCAGTGTGACGGCGTGTTGTATGTGGTTCGCGCCGGCCGGTCTGAGCGCGGTGCGGTCATGGACGGCATGGAGCAGTTGGAATATGCCGGCGCAAAGGTGATCGGCTTTGTATTCAACGGCGTTACCTCTGAGACCACCAAGGGATACGGAAGATACCGTTACCGGAAATACGCCGGATACGGCCGCTACGGAAAGTACGGTTACTACAGACGCAAGTACGGTTATGGCTACGGCTACGGTTATGGCTATGGTTATGGAAATAACGGTGCAGCCAAGGATAAGAAACAGTAACATTAAACGATAAAGAACAGGGATTGTTATGACAGATCTGCATACGCATATTTTGCCAGGAATGGACGATGGCGCGCAATCCGTGGACGAAGCGGTAAAAATGCTTCACATGGAAGCAGAACAGGGAATCGATACAGTGGCGCTTACACCCCACTTTTACCGGCATAGTGAGTCGGTGACCGAATTTTTGGCCAGACGGGATGCTGCGTGGCGTGAGCTTTCTCAGGCAGTTCAGGGAGAAACGGTTCCGTCTATGATCCTGGGCGCAGAAGTTGCTTGGATGCCGGAGATATCCCAATGGCCGGATTTAGAGCGGCTTTGCTACCAGGATACCAAGCTGCTGTTGGTGGAGTTGCCGACGGCGCCTTGGTCGGGAAATGTTTTTACCCAACTGTACGGTATCGAAAACCGCCGGGGCATTATGCCCGTGATTGCCCATGTGGACCGCCATTTCCGCACCCAAAGCAGAAGAAATTTGTACAAATTGTTTGCAACGGGCTACCCGCTGCAAGTCAGCGCAGAGGCGCTACTGAAATTTACCACTAGGGGAAAGGCATTGGAGTTGCTGAAATATTGTGACGGTTTGCTGATCTCCGACTGCCACAATTTGGAGACGAGAGCTCCAAAATTGGGAGCGGCTATGGCCGTGGTAGAGAAGAAATTGGGCACACGAATGGCTCGGGATATCATGGCCATTACCGATGATGTCCTGGAAGACTAAAATAAGGCGCTAACAAAGGGACAGTTATGAAACAGATTCTGAAAAATGCCTGGCAGACAGATAAAAAAGGACTTCTGTGGGCACTCTTTTTGAATATTGCGGTTGCCTTGACGGGCAGTATCAGCATCGTGATGCTGATCCCCATGCTGGACCTTTTGGAAGTTTCCGTCGGGGATAACGGCGGCACGCTGGGCATTTTGCTGCAGCCTTTCGCAGGTATGACATATTTGCAGCGTGCCATTGTGATCATTGTGATATATGTGGTGATCATGCTGCTCAGCGCTGTGCTGACTGCGGTGTCCTCGGTGCACCAAAACACCTATCTGGGGCGCTACCACCTAAATATGCGCAGAAGCATTTATCGCGCGATCAGCAAAGCGGATTGGGAGACGCTGTCTGCAAAAACCGGTACGGATCTGATTCAGTTGATTACCAACCAATCCATGCATGTCCGCACCTGCTTGCAGCAGATCCTGGGATTGATTACATCCGTATTTTCTGCACTGATACAGTTGGCGATCGCCGTGTGGATGAGCCCGCCGGTCACGCTGATGGCGCTGCTGGTTGGCGCAGGATTTCTTGTCCTGTTCCGTCCGATCCAGAAAAAGTCCAAGGAATTTGGCAAACAGACGGTTCAGGCCAGACAAAAACTTCACAAAGAGATCAATAATCAGATTTTGGGCATTAAGGAAATCCGTGCTTATGGCGCGGAAGAACATCACGCTCAGCTGTTCCAGGAAATCAGCCAAGAGCAGTATGACATCAGCCAGCGCATGCATCGCATGTGGGCAAAGCCCCGGCTTTGCTATTCCATAGCCTCCGCATTGCTGATCGCTCTGGCTTTTGTGTACAGCGTACTGATTCTGGATACAGGAACGGCACAGCTGGTGGTTCTGGTATACATATTCTCCAGACTGTGGCCGGTGTTTTCTTCTTGGCAGAATCAGTTGCAGAACATCCAAAGCAACATTCCTGCTTATGACACAATTCAGGAATCCATTCAGGAGCTGAAAAAACGGACCAAGGAAAATGCGGCATCTTCCCCAAAAGTGGAGTTTACCCAAAGCATTGCCTTTGATCATGTGGGCTTCACCTATCAAAACGGCAACGAGGAAGTACTGAAAGATATTTGCTTTGAATTGCCTTACGGTTCGGTTACAGCCTTGGTCGGCCCCAGCGGAGCAGGCAAAAGCACCACGGCAGATCTTTTGTTGGGCCTTTTAGCACCTACGAAAGGAAACATTTTGGTTGACGGTGTGCCGCTTACAGGGGAAGGCCTGAGTGAAACCATCGGCTATATTCCCCAGGAGCCTCTGATCCTCAATGCAACCGTCCGTGAAAACCTTCTGCGCTTCCATCCTCAAGCGAGCGAAGAGGAAATGCTTGAAGCGCTGAAACGCTCCCTGGCATGGCCCTTTGTGGAAAAGCTGCCGGAAGGACTGGATACTTACTTGGGCGATAAGGGCGTACGCCTCTCCGGCGGCGAGCGTCAGAGAATCGTGCTTGCAAGAGTGCTGATGGGTAAGCCGAAATTGATCATTTTGGACGAAGCCACCAGCGCATTGGATTACGAAAGCGAGAGCTTTGTCAGGGAAACGATCCGTTCCCTGCGGGATAATACCACGGTGCTGATCATTGCCCACCGGATGGCAACCATTCGCGGTGCAGACCGTGCCATCGTGCTGCTGGATGGACAAATTGCAGAACAAGGCTCTTTGCAGGAGCTTTTGGAAAAGGAAGATACATACCTGGCCAAAATGGTCAGTATGGAATAGGAGATACTATGGAACGGGATTATTTGATTGCGGGGTTGCGTGTCCGCATGAACACCTTCGGCCGCACAGAAGAGCAGGCCGCAAGCTATCTTGCAGAGACGACCGGCGAGCCGGATATCGTGATCGTTAACGATCCGGAAGGATTCCGCCAGCGGCATCCCCATTTGACATTGGAGGAATGTGAATACCTCACAACCGGCGGAAGCTTTTACCGTCAGTTGGTGCAGTTTGACGGCATGATGCTCCATTCTTCTGCTGTGGTTATGGACGGTTACGCCTACCTTTTCTCCGCGCCCTGCGGAACAGGCAAATCCACCCATACTGACTTGTGGCGTAAGACCTTTGGCGAGGACCGGGTGCTGATGCTCAATGATGATAAGCCCGCCCTGCGCCTGGAAGAAGGCCGTTGGTATGCCTACGGCACGCCGTGGAGCGGCAAAACCGCGCAGAATGTCAATATGCGCGTACCCCTGGGAGGCATTTGTATCCTGACCCGCGGCGAAACCAATGAGATCGCGCCCTTTGGCGGAACAATGGCAGCGTTGGCATTGATGGAGCAGACGGCACGCCCCGGAATGGTAGAGGGACGCGGCGTTATGCTGGAATTGATGGATAAGCTGCTGACAATGGTGCCTGTCTGGAAGCTGAAATGCACCCCCACGGAGGAGGCCGCTCGCGTATCTCAACAGGCAATGCAAGAAGAAGCAAAAAGAAGATTCGGATAAGGAGTTGTTATTATGAAACTGAAAGATGGATTTATTTTGCGTACAGTTGCAGGTGAGACGGTTGTTCTGCCTGCCGCCGGTGTGACCGATTTCGACATGATGATCACCCTCAACGAGACCGGCAAGTTCCTGTGGGAGCGTTTGGCTGTCGGTGCTGAGGAGGCAGATCTTGTGAAGGATCTGCTGGCGGAGTACGATGTAACGGAAGAGATTGCCGCGAACAGTGTTGCTGCTTTCGTTGCCCGCTTGAAGGAGCTGGATTTCCTTGCCTGAGACACTCGTACCGCTGGAGGAAATGATGCCGCTGATACGGGAGCGTCTGGCATCCGGGGAAACGGTGCAATTTACCACCCGGGGCACCAGCATGCGTCCTATGTTGGATAACGGCAAAGATCAGGTGATTTTGTCTCCGCTGCCGGAAAAACTGAAGAAGTACGATTTGCCGCTGTACCAACGGGATAACGGCCAGTTTGTGTTGCACAGAATCGTAGAAGTGGGGGAGACTTACACCTGCGTAGGTGATAACCAGTTCGAGCTGGAAACCGGCGTGCGCCCCGATCAAATGATCGCCGTGGCGACAGGGTTTATCCGCAAGGGAAAACGCTACGATGTAAATCAAACAGGCTATCGGATTTACCGTTGCCTGTGGCACAGAAGCCGGCCCCTGCGCCGCTTTGTGCTGCGTTGCTGGCACGGCGGAATCAGAAGAATCAAAAAACTGTGTGGAAGATAATTTTCCGCACAGTTTTTTATATTGTAGGGGCAACGAATCTGCCGCTTGCAGTAGGGCGAAGCTGCCTGCAACACGAGAAAAACTGGATGTAATTTCCAATTCTGTGAAGCGAAACTGGAAAGTTTTGCAAAAAACGAAAAATAGCGTAAAAAATCTAAAAAAATGACTTGCAAAATACAATATATATGCTATCATTAACATGAGCGAAAGTAGTATCCTCGTCTCAGGCAAATTCCCCGGAAACATTTTTTGCAACAAAAAATAAACGCAAGGAGGAAAAAAGAAAAAATGAAAACAACAAAGCGCATCCTGTCCCTGCTCCTCTGCATGGCTCTGATTTTGGGTATCGTCCCTGTCTTTGCCAGCGCAGCGGAAGAAACTACCCTGGCAACTTTCAATTTCCCTACAAGTTCATCTACAACTTCTTGGAATGATGGAACTGAGATCAAGAGCGAGGTATCATTTACTGATGGGGATTATACCTTGACCTTTACCAATTACAGCAAAGTGTATCAGAAGGCTAATGATGCTAATGGTGTCGGCTTCATTAAGTTCGGTACCAGTTCTGTTGTTGGTTCCTTGACCTTCACTGTTCCTGAGGATGTAACCAGAGTTGAACTTCAATTGGCAAGTTACAAGGCTAATGCATCTAAGTATTCCATTAACGGAGGAACAGCTGCTCAGATTGCCGAGGTAGGCACTAAAACTACTATCGGTACCCCTGATGTTGTTTCTATCGACACATCCTCTCAGAAGACAGTAACCGTATCTACTGTTTCTGGCGGTTTGCGTATGGTTATGGTCTCTGTCGTTTTCTATGGTGAGAGCGCTGCAGGCGGTGAGACTCCCGTTTGTGAGCACGCAAACCTGAACGATCCTATCCACGTAGATGGCAAGCACGTTGTTACCTGTGCTGACTGTGATGAAATTCAGGCAACTGAGGAAGTTATCACTACTACATACGACGAGAATAATCACACCACTGCTTGCTCCTGCGGCGAGTACACTGTGACCGAGGCTCACACTCTGTCCGACTGGACTGTGAAGACCCCCGCTACCGCTGCTGCTCCCGGCGAAGAGATCAAGACCTGCTCCGGCTGTGAATACACCATGAGCCAGGAGATCCCCCAGTTGGCGATCACCGGCAATCATTACATCAAGTACACCAATGCAACCCTGCTGTCCGGCACCTACATTCTGATCGCTGGCGGATATGCTATGGGCGTTTTGGACGGTTCTTGGATTCTGAACACCCAGGCTCCTGTCATCGACGAAAACACAGTTGCTGACGATATGGGCGGCGTGTGGACTCTGACTGTCACCGATGCCGGCGTTATGCTGACCGACCCCAATGGTAAGAACATTGCTCCCCCTGCTGGTGCTGCAAACAACAGCATTAAAGAGGGCGACTATGTTTGGGCATACACTTATGACGAGGCAACTGGCACATATTCCTTTGCTGGCGTAGGTTCTGATGCTTCTACTTTGGCTCTGAACACCGATGCTAACAACGGTCTGAATCGTTTCCGTGCCTATAAGAACACCACCCTGGCTTCTAATACTACTGGCACCTATATCACCGATTTTACTCTGTACAAGCTGGAAGGCGAACAGAGCTGCGCTCACGAGACCGCTTACACCACCACCGCAACTACCCACATTGCTTATTGCTCCAAGTGCAGCGAAGTCTTCATTGAGGAGACTTGGCACGATATGAAGGGTGAGAACGGCACCTGCTCCGTCTGCGACTATGCAGTTGACGCTGATGTCCTGACTGCTGCTTGGCTGGAGCTGCTCTTTGCACTGGAATCCGGCGAGAAGCTGGAAGGCAACTATATGCTGACCGGTACTGTTACCGAGATCAACTACACTTTCGACGCCAGCTACAAGAATATGTCCGTGACCATCGCCATTGAGGGTTACGACAATACCATCTACTGCTACCATATGAAGTGCACCGCCGATCAGGCTGCTGCTATTTATGTCGGCGGTGAGATCACCGTTGAGGGTCCCTTCGAGAACTACAACGGCACCTATGAGATCAATGGCGGTACTCTGATTTCTATGGTTCCCTGCGAGCATGTTTACGATTACGATTGCGATGCAGAGTGCAATGTCTGTGGCGCAACCCGTGAGGCAAGTCACCAGTACTACTATCCCTGCGATCCCGTCTGCATGATCTGCTACGAGATCACCAACCCCGATGCTACTCATACCATCGTTGCTGTGGAAGCTAAGGCTGCTACCTGTACCGAGAACGGCAACGTCGCTTACTGGTACTGCGAGCACTGCGCCGCTGCTTGGACTGATGAGGCTCTGACTCAGCTGACCAACCTGAAGAGCGTGGTCATTCCCGCTCCCGGCCACACCTACGATGACAACTGCGACTTCGATTGCAATGTCTGTGAAGAATTCCGTGAAGCTCCCCACAACTTGACTACCCATGTCGAGGC
>SVLT01000048.1 GCA_015067845.1 Oscillospiraceae bacterium | reverse complement strand
TCCAAAATGCGCTGCCGGGCTTCGATAGGTGCCCAGGCCATGTGGGGCGTTAGAATACAGTTGGGAGCGCTCAGCAGGGGAGAATTTGCCGGGATCGGCTCGCTGCATACCACATCCATGGCGGCTCCCCGGAGTTTACCGCTGCGCAGCGCCTCTGCAACGGCGGCTTCGTCAATGAGCGGGCCGCGGGCGGTGTTCAGCAAGATCGCGCCGTCCTTCATCTTGGCGATGGTTTCGGCGTTGATGAGCCCCTTTGTTTCCGGGAAGAGGGGGCAGTGGAGAGTCACCACATCAGAGTTTTTCAGCAAAGCATCGAGGTCGCAGTATTCGTGACTGGGATGGTGGGTGCGGCTGTAAGCTAATGTTTTCATGCCAAAGGCCCGGGCGATCTTTGATACGGCCTGGCCGATGCTGCCGTAGCCGATGATGCCCATGGTCTTGCCGGACAGCTCCATCTGGGGCGTTTTCCAGTAGCAAAAATCCGGGCAGGCGGTCCAATCGCCATTATGGACAGAACGGTCGTGAATACCTATCTGATGGCAAAGCTCCAGCAGAAGGGCAAAGGTAAATTGCGCAACGGAATCCGTGCCGTAACCGGGGATATTGCACACGGGGATGCCTCGCTTGGCGGCAGCAGCGCAGTCCACCACATTGTAGCCGGTAGCGAGAATGCAGATCAGCTTCAAGTTGGGACACCGGCCAAGGACGGACTCAGTGATGGCGGTCTTATTCAGCAGAATGATGTCAGCATCGCCAATGCGGCTTACCGTGAGGTCTTCCCCGGTGGTGCGGTCAAAATAGGTGACCGTGCCGAATTCCTTGAGGAAATCCCAGCTTAAGTCCCCGGGATTCAGGGCGTAGCCGTCGAGAATAACAATTTTCATAGGTGACCTCCTTGCAAAACGGGCGATTTTTTGGTAGGATAAGAAAAAGGTGGGTGAGCATATGGAAATCCTATATCGGGACGAGGATATCCTTGTCTGTATCAAGCCTGCCCGGGTGCTGTCCACCGATGAGCCCGGAGGATTGCCGGAACTGGTGCGGTCCGAGCTTGGCATCCAGGATGTGCGGACGGTCCACCGGCTGGACCGGGTGGTCAGCGGTCTGATGGTACTGGCGCTGAACGCACCAGCCGCATCAAACCTTTCTGCACAGATCCGGGAGGGTCGATTTGAAAAAGAGTATATGGCTGTGATCCATGGCTATCCGGAAGAAGCGGAGGGAAAATTCCATGATCTCCTCCTGCGGGATAAGGCCCGGAAGATGACCTTTGTGGCAGATGCGCCGGGAAAGGGTGTATTGCCGGCAACCTTGGGCTACCGGGTGCTGCGCCGTCGGGATGGGCTGAGCAAGGTGCGCATCCGGCTGGAGACCGGCAGGACCCACCAGATCAGAGTCCAGTTTGCCAGCCGGGGGCTGCCTTTGGTGGGGGAACGGAAATATGCTACCCCGGAGGACGATTGCGAGATCGCTCTGTGGTCTTATGCCCTGGGTTTCTTCCATCCCAAAACAAAGGAATGGATGACCTTCTCAAAGGAACCACCCAGGGACTATCCCTGGAGCATTTTCTGAAAAGCGGCTGCAAAGGCGGCATCTTGCTGACTTGTCCGCTTTTTAGGACCTTTGGTGCGGCCACCGGATAAGCGATATTTCCGGGATTCGTGGCGCTGCAGAAGCAATGCGTCGATGTTCCAGGGCGTATATTCCCAGCCGTCCTGATGGAGCACGTGGGCGCCCTTGGCTAAACACATGGAGGCTAGGCCGTAGTCCTGAGTGATGACAATATCCCCGGGGGCGACGCGGTTGACCAAGGCAAAATCTGCGCTGTCAGCGCCTTTGTCGATGGTTAGGGTTTCAGCACCGTCCATTTCGATGCGGTGGGCGGTATCGCAAACCAAAAGACAGGGGATGCCGTTCTTTCTGCAAAGGGAAACTGCGATATTTACCACAGGGCAGGCATCTGCGTCGATCAGTACATTCATGCAATCACCTCAATGTGATGATACCATAAATATGGAGAAAGTACAATGAGCCATTACGATTTCTTTCAAAATAAAGCCTGCGAATATTTCCCATGCCACGCTTGCAAAGATCCGGAAAATTTCAGCTGCCTGTTTTGCTATTGCCCGCTGTATGCGCTGGGAGATAAGTGCGGGGGCAGCTTTACCTATACAGAGCAGGGAATCAAGGATTGCTCCGGCTGCCTGAAGCCTCACCGCCGGGAAAACTACGAAAAGATCATGGAAAAGATGGGTGAAGTAATGGAACTGGCGAAAAAGAAGCCTTGATTTTTATGCCGCAGGCTGATATAATACCCAAGCTATGGAGATGTACCCAAGTGGCTGAAGGGTGCGGATTCGAAATCCGCTAGGCGCCGCAAGGCGTGCGGGGGTTCAAATCCCTCCATCTCCGCCAATAAGAAGACCACCCTAGAGGGTGGTCTTTCTTATTGGCAGAAACAAGGAAGGAGGGATTTGAACGATTAGAATGCAACAGTCCGGCGGACTGTTGCTTGCCGACGGCTAGACGGCGGCAACACCATGATTGAATCAAATCCCTCCATCTCCGCCAATGAGCAATGAGGTGTGCTTTTGGTATGTGGCGACAAGCAAATATCCTCCTGAAAGCGTGCCTTGACACATATCGTCAAACATGCTAAGATGCTGAAAGAGATTGGCGGTGCTGTGGAGGGACATTTTTGTCCAATATTCCCGTCACGAGCGTTAAGGAGAGTATTATGAGAGAGATTAATGTATCTGCCATCACGGATGTGGTAGAGCGGCTGTGCATCGAAGCCAACACCCATTTGCCCGCCGATGTCAGGTGCGCCATCGAGACCTGCCGTGCCTGCGAGGACGGCACCATCGCCCAGAGTGTGCTGGACAATATCATTGAAAACTATAACATCGCAGACCGGGAGAATGTTCCCATCTGCCAGGATACGGGCATGGCCTGCGTGTTCTTAGAGATCGGCCAGGATGTTCACCTTATGGGCGGCAATCTGGCCGAAGCCGTCAATGAAGGCGTCCGCCGGGGCTATACCAAGGGCTACCTGCGCAAGTCTGTGGTTGCTGACCCCATCCGCCGTGGCAACACCGGCGACAATACCCCTGCCATGCTGTATACGGAGATCGTACCTGGCGAAAATGTGAAGATTACTGTCGGCCCCAAGGGCTTTGGCAGTGAGAACATGAGCGCAATCCGGATGTTCAAGCCCTCTGCCGGTCTGCAAGGCATCAAGGATTTCGTTTTGGAAACGGTAGAAAATGCCGGCCCCAATCCCTGTCCTCCCATGGTGATAGGTGTGGGCATCGGCGGTACTTTTGACAAGGCAGCGCTGCTTGCCAAGAAGGCCGTTATGCGGCCCTTAGATACCCATAACCCAGATCCGTTTTATGCAGAACTGGAAGCGGAAATGCTCGTAAAAGTCAACGCCCTCGGCATCGGTCCTCAGGGCTTCGGCGGCAAGACCACGGCCATCGGCCTCAATATCGAGGTGCTTCCCACCCATATTGCAGGCATGCCCTGCGCCATCAACATCAACTGCCATGTGACCCGGCATAAGACGGAGGTGCTGTAGATGGAAAGGCACATTACTCTGCCGCTGACTGAGGAGCTGGCAAGGACGCTGCGTGCCGGCGATACGGTTTATCTCACCGGCACCATCTACACCTCCCGGGACGCAGGTCACAAGCGCATGTGCGAAACGCTCGCCAAAGGCGAACCGCTGCCTTTTGATCCCCAGAATGCCACCATCTACTATGTTGGGCCTACGCCAGCCAAGCCCGGTCAGGTCATCGGCTCTGCCGGTCCTACTACTTCCGGCCGTATGGATGCTTACGCCCCCACTATGATGTCGGTGGGTGCCCGGGGCATGATCGGCAAGGGCGCAAGACTGCCGGAAGTGGTGGAAGCCATGAAAAAGTACAGCGGTGTCTATTTCGGCGCCATCGGCGGTGCAGGAGCATTGCTTGCCAAGTGCATTAAAAAGTGCGAGCTGATCGCCTACGAAGATCTGGGCGCAGAAGCCCTGCGGAAGCTCTATGTGGAAGATATGCCTTTGGTGGTCATCATCGACAGCGAGGGCAACAATCTGTATGAGACCGGCCGGGCGGAATACTTGACAGCTGGTAAATAAAAGTATAAACGAAATACGGGGCGGCAGAGGTTTCTGCTGCCCCGTTTTTGTGCAGAATATAAGCAAAAAAGGAGGATGGATATGTGTACAGCAGTAACTTACAAAACCAAAGATTTTTATTTCGGCAGAACACTGGACTATGAGTTTTCCTATCAGGAAGAGGTGACGGTAACACCGAGAAATTTCCCGTTTGCGTTCCGGAACGGCCGTGTTTTGCGGGATCACTATGCCCTTATCGGCATGGCATATGTGGTGGACGGATATCCGCTTTACTACGATGCGGTGAATGAAAAGGGCCTTGGTATGGCGGGGCTGAATTTCGTAGG